>JBBQQI010000048.1:0-18365 GCA_038216085.1 Gaiellales bacterium
GCCCACACGCCCGATTCGCTCGAGAACGCGCTGCGGGCCGCCCTCGAGCTCGGGCGCCGCGTGACGGTCGTGTTTGGCGCAGGTGGCGACCGCGACCGCGAGAAGCGGCCGCTGATGGGCCGGGTCGCCGAAACACTCGCCGACCGGGTAATCGTCACGACGGACAACCCGCGCTCCGAGGATCCCGCGGCAATCGCGGCCGAGATCGCTCAAGGACGGCTCGAGGTGATCCTCGACCGGCGCGTTGCGATCGAGACGGCACTGGCCGCTGCGCGCGACGGCGACGTCGTTCTGATCGCCGGCAAGGGCGCCGACACGCACATGGAAGTCGGCGACCACCTGCTGCCCTTCGACGACAAGGTCGTCGCACGGGAGGCACTCGGATGATCCCGCTCGAGCTGAGCGTGCTCGAGCCACTCGGACGCCTGATCGCCCGGCCGTGGGCCGATACCGTCACCGGCGTCCAGATCGACTCGCGCCGCATTCGTGACGGAGACGTGTTCGTCGCGATCGGCGCGGGCAGCGACTTCGCCGAGCACGCGCTCGCACGCGGCGCCGCCGCCGTGCTCGTGCCGTCCGATACGCACGTCGCACTCGCCGCGATCGGCCGCGCGGTGCGAGAGCGATCGCAGGCCCGCGTCGTCGCAATCACGGGCTCGACCGGCAAGACCTCGACGAAGGACATTCTGTACGCCCTCTGTGCACCGCACGCCCGCACGATCGCGAACGAGGGCAACTACAACAACGAGCTCGGTGTGCCGCTGACGCTCTGCCGGCTCGAAGAGGACACGGAGATCTGCATCTGCGAGATGGGAATGCGCGGCCTCGGCCAGATCGCACAGCTCGCGGCAATTGCGAAGCCTGACATCGGCGTGATCACGAACGTCGGGCCTGTGCATCTCGAGCTGGTCGAGACGATCGAGAACGTCGCGCGCGCCAAGGCGGAGCTGATCGAGGCGCTGCCGGTCGGCGGCATTGCCGTCGTCCCTCACGACCCGTTGCTCGAGCCGTACCTGACGCGCGGCGACATCGTCGTCAAGCGGTTCGCGCTCGACGGGCCGCTCCCGTTCACAACGAGCTACACGGCGCGGCACCAGCTCGCGAACACGCACATCGCGGTCGTCGTGGCCGAGTGCCTCGGCGTCCCGCTGTCGCACGGTGAGCTGACGGTCGAGTTCTCGAAGCTTCGCGAGGAAGAGTTCGAGCTGGCCCGCGGCGTCCTGCTCCTGAACGACTGTTACAACGCCAACCCCGTCTCGATGCGCGCGGCGCTCGAGCACCTGACTGCGCGCGCCGCCGGGCGCCGCCGCGTCGCCGTGCTCGGCGAGATGGCCGAGCTCGGGCCGGGCGCCCCCGCCTATCACGCAGAGGTCGGCGTGCTCGTGCGCGAGCTCGGCATCGAGGAGGTGATCGCCGTCGGCGAGCTCGCCCGCGCGTTCGGCGGCGCCTGGGTCCCGAGCGCGGCCGAGGCGGCGGCTCGCCTGCGGGAGCACCTGCGCCCTGGGGACGTCGTGCTCGTGAAGGGCTCCCGCTCGGTGGGACTCGAGGCCGTGGCGGAGAATCTGGTGCCCTGATGGCCAGAGTCCTCGTCGCAGCCCTCGTCGCAATGATCATCGCAATCCTCGGTGGACCGACGTTCATTGCCTTCCTGCGTCGCAACGAGTTCGGCCAGCACATCCGCGAGGAGGGGCCGGCGCACCACTTTTCGAAGCAGGGCACGCCGACCATGGGCGGACTGCTGATCCTTGCCGCCGCTGCGATCGCGTTTCTCCCGCTGTCCGACTACACGCTGCCGGCGCTGACGGTCTTCGGAGCCGCGCTCGCGTGCGGCGCGATCGGCTTCCTCGACGACTACACGAAGCTGCGGCACCAGCGCTCGCTCGGGTTGAATGGCCGCTGGAAGATGCTGCTGCTGCTCGCGATCACCGCCGCGGTCGGCTTCGCCGCGCACCATCAGAAGCTCTCGCACTCGGTGTTCGTCCCGGTGCTCGACAAGGGCATTCAACTCGGCCCGTTCTGGTACGTGCTGCTCTTCCTGATCATCGCCGGCGCCGCGAACGGCGTGAATCTGACTGACGGCGTCGACGGCCTCGCCGCCGGGGCGAGCATCATCGCCCTCGCGACGTTCACCGCGATGGCGGTGACGATCTACATCCGTTCGAGCACGACGACGCACGGTCGCATCGAGAACCGGCTCGACCTCGCGTTCATCGGCGCCGCGCTGATCGGGGCGGCCGTGGGCTTCCTCTGGTTCAACGCGTTCCCGGCCGAGGTGTTCATGGGCGACACCGGCGCGTTCGCACTCGGCGGCGCGATGGCGGCGATGGCGATCATGCTCAAGGTGGAGCTGCTGCTGCTCTTCGTCGGCGGCATCTTCGCGCTCGAGGCGCTCTCGGTGATGCTGCAGGTGATCTCCTTCAAGTACTGGGGGCGACGGATCTTCCTGATGGCGCCGATCCACCACCACTTCGAGATGAAGGCGTGGTCAGGGACGAAGATCATGGTGCGCTTCTGGATCATCACTGCGATCTTCTGCGCCGCTGGATTCGCACTCTTCTACAAGTACTACCTGCCCTTCCGAGCGCACAGTTGAGGGCACACGGTTGAGGGCACACGGTTGAGGGCACACGATTGAAGGCACACAGTTGAGGGCGCTCGTCTACGGGCTGGCCCGCTCCGGGCACTCGGCGGCGGAGCGTCTCGCAGAACGGGGCGACGACGTCCTCCTCGTCGACCGCTCGCTCGGCAACGAGGACGATCTCGGATTGCTCGACGGCGTCGAGTTGCTCGTCAAGTCGCCGGGAATCCCGGGCGAGGCCTCCCTCGTCGCCGCGGCGCGCGGGCGCGGGATCGAGGTGTGGTCGGAGGTCGAGCTCGGCTTTCGGCTGCTCCCGGATGCGCGCTTCGTCGGCGTCACCGGCACGAACGGCAAGACGACGACGGTGGAGCTGTTGGGCGCGATCTTCCGTGAGGCCGGTCGCGACGTGGCGGTCGCCGGCAACGTCGGGACGCCGCTCACCTCGATCAGGTCGGCCGACTGGGTCGTCTGCGAGCTGTCGTCCTTCCAGCTCGAGGATGTGCACCGGCTGGCCTGCGACGTCGCCGTGCTCCTGAACCTCGAGCCCGACCACCTCGACCACCACGGGTCGTTCGAGGCCTACCGCCGGGCGAAGCTCCGCATCCTCGAGCGAGCCGGTGTCTGCATCGTCCCTCGGGGGCTCGGGCTCGCCGGGATCGAGTTCTCGGCGGCCGACAACCTGCCGGCGGCACCGTTGATCCGCGGCGAGCACAACCGCGAGAACGCCGCGGCGGCGACCGCGGCCGCGCGCGCCGCCGGCGTCGCCGACGAGCACATTGCCCACGCACTGCGGACCTTTCCGGGTGTCGCCCACCGGCTCGAGCTCGTCGGGGAGCGCGACGGCGTCCGCTACGTCAACGACTCGAAGGCAACGAACGTGGCGGCTGCGCTTCGGGCGCTCGCCGCGTATGCGGAGGAGCCCGTCCATCTGATTCTCGGCGGCTCGCCCAAGGGCGAGGACTTCGCGCCCCTTGCTGCCGCGCTCGGGCCGAACATCCGCTCGATCCATCTGATCGGCGCCGAGGCCGACCGCATCGCCGTCGCGCTCGGCGACCGTCCACATGAGCGCGACGGCGACCTCGAGGCCGCCGTCGCTCACGCGACGCGCCTCGCTGAGCCCGGGGACGTCGTGCTGCTCAGCCCGGCGAGCGCGAGCTACGACCAGTTCGCCGGCTTCGAGGAGCGCGGCGAGGTGTTTCGCAGCCTTGTTGGTCGGCGCCATTAGATGAGTTCGGCGCCGTTCCCCGAACGGGGAATGAATGAAGCGGCGAGAGCTCGATTCCAGGCTGCTGATCCTGGTCACGTTGGCGCTCGTCGCGTTTGGCCTCGTGATGGTCTACAGCGCGACCTCGGCCGCGGCGACGGTCGGTGGGAACGATCCGAGCTACTACCTCAAGCGCCAGGCGATCTACGCGGCGCTCGGGATCGTCCTGATGATGGTTGCGCAGCGCTGGGACTACCGCCGTCTGCGTCTGCTCTCGCCGATGCTCGTCCTCGGCTCGCTGGCGCTGCTCGCGGCGGTGCTCGTGATCGGGCCGGCGATCAACGGCGCCCGCCGGTGGATCTCGCTCGGTCCCGCTGTCTTCCAACCGTCAGAGCTGGCGAAGCTCTCGCTCGCGATCTGGGCCGCGTCCTATCTCGCCCGCAAGCCACCGCCGCAGGACCTGCGCGAGCTATGGCGTCCGGTCGGCGCGCTCGCCGGTCTCTTCTGTCTCCTGCTGATTCTCGAGCCCGACATGGGCACCGCGATCGCTCTGATGGTGATGCTCACCGGCATGCTCGTCGTCGCGGGCACGCCCGCGCGCGTGCTCGGCGCCGCCGTCTCGATCTCGCTGGCTCTCGGCACGCTTGCGATCTGGTTCGAGCCCTACCGCCGCGCGCGCTTCTTCGCGTTCTTGCACCCGTGGCACGATGCTCAGGGCACCGGATTCCAGCTCGTCCAGGCGATGATCTCGATGGGCTCGGGCGGCATCTTCGGCGTCGGCCTCGGACAGAGCGTCGGCAAGATCTTCTACCTCCCCGAGGCGCACACGGACATGATGCTCGCGGTGATCGGCGAGGAGTTGGGCCTCCTCGGCGTCGGCGCCGTGATCATGGCCTACGGAACGATCGCCTATGCGGGCTTCAACATCGCCACGCGCTGCAAGGATCCGTTTGGCAAACGGCTCGCTGCCGGCCTGACGGTCCTGATCTCGGGACAGGCGGCGATCAACATCGCGGCCGTGATGGGCGTCGCCCCGCTGACCGGGATCCCGCTGCCATTTCTCTCCTACGGCGGGTCGAGCCTCGTGGTGCTGCTCGCCGGAGTGGGAATCCTCCTTAACATCGCTCATCGTGGCAACCAAGCAGCAGTTGCGGTGCCTGATCGCAGCCGGGGGAACGGCAGGTCACGTGCTGCCCGCACTCGCAGTCGCGGAAGCGCTGACGGAGCGCGGCGTGCACGTGACGTTCGCAGGGTCGCCGGATCGCGTCGAAGCACGTCTAGTCCCTGAAGCCGGCTACGAGCTCGACACCTTCGCTATCAGCGGCTTTCCGCGCCGGCCTTCCGTCGCGCTCCTGCGCGCCGCGCTGCTCGCTGGCGCGGCGCCGCGCGCGTGTCGCAAGATCCTGCGCGCGCGCCGTCCCGACGTCGTGCTCGGCGGCGGTGGGTTCGTCGCCGGCCCGATGGTCCTCGCCGCAGCGACGATGGGGATCCCGAGCGCGCTCACCGAGGCGGACGCGCGGCTCGGCCTCGCGAACAGGCTGGCGGCTCCGTTCGCGCGCCGGATCTTTCTCTCCTACCCGATCGCGACGCGCTACAGGGCGAAGGTTCGCGTCGTCGGCCGGCCGATCCCGGCCCGGTCGCGGCCGGTGCCCGCCGGTGAGGCTCGTCAGATCTTTGAGCTGCCGCCGGCAGAGGTCGTGCTCGGCGTCTTCGGCGGGCTCGCGGGCGCGCGCGCACTGAACGAGTTCGTGGCGGACACGTGGGGCAGCTTCGGCCCGTCGATCTTGCACATCACCGGCACGCGCGATTTCAATGGTCTGCGCGGCCGCGTCAGGCGGGACGACTACCGCGTGCTCGCCGAAACCGAGCGGTTTGGCGCCGCGCTCTCGGCGGTCGATCTCGTGCTCGCTCGCTCCGGGTCGACCGTGTGGGAGGTCGCTGCCGCCGGTCGGCCGGCGATCTTCGTCCCGTATCCGTTTGCGACCCACGATCATCAGGCTGCGAACGCCGAGCACTTCGTGCGCGCGGGGGGAGCGATCATGGTGCGCGAGCTCGATCTCGACGACGTCCCCGAGCTCGTGCGCTCGCTGCTCGGCGACCCGGCCCGCCGCAAGCGGATGGGTGCTGCGATGCTCACGGCGGCGCGCCCGAACGCGGCCGCCGACATCGCCGACGAGCTTGTCTCGCTGGCGCGCGGATGAAGGGGCGCAGGCTCTGGTTCGTCGGCATCGGCGGAGCCGGCATGAGCGCCTATGCCCAGCTCGCGCAGGCGCGGGGGGCCGAGATCGGCGGCTGGGACCGGGTGCGCACCCCGTACCTCGATGCCCTCGCAGAGGTCCGGATCGAGATCGCGCCGGAGCCGGTGGTGCCCGAAGGCTGGGAGGCGGTGGTCTCGTCGGCGTATCCGTCGGTGCCGGGCCTGCGGCGCGCTGAGTTCCTCCGGGAGCTCGTTGCAGGGCGCTCGTCGATCGTCGTCGCGGGCACCCACGGGAAGGGCACGACAGCGGCGATGATCGCGTACGTCCTGCGCGAGACCGGCCGCGACCCCGCCTGGCTGATCGGTGCGCCGGTCCCGCAGCTCGGCTCGAACGCAGGTTTCGGCGACGGCCCGCTCGTCGTAGAGGGTGACGAATCCGACCGCACTGTTTTTGCCCTCCCCGCGACGATCGCCGTCGTCACGAACATCGAGCTCGACCACCACACCGAGTACGCCTCGGAGGACGAGCTGCTGCGCGCCTTCGAGGAGTGGCTCAGACGCGCCGGGGCGGTCGTGCGGGCCGCACCGCCGTTCGAAGGGCAACTCGCCCTGCCCGGCGCCTACAACCGCGCGAACGCCGGGGCGGCGCTCGCAGCGCTCGAGCTCGCGGATGTCCCGCTCTCCGAGGCGGAGCCGGTGCTCGCGCGGTTCACCGGCACCGGCCGGCGCTTCGAGGTGCACGAGCTCGGAGCGCTGACGATCGTCGACGACTACGGCCACCATCCGACGGAGGTCGTCGGAACGATTCAGGCCGCGCGTGAGCGCTTTCCCGACGCCCGGCTGCGCGTGCTCTTCCAACCGCACCTCTACTCACGCACGCGCCACCTGGCAGTCGAGCTCGCCGAGGCGCTCGCGGGCGCCGACGACGTCACGGTCACCGACATCTACGGCGCTCGCGAGGAGCCGATCGCAGGCGTGACGGGCAAGCTCGTCGTCGATGCGCTCAGCGACCGCGGAGTCCTCGCGGCGTGGACACCGACGGTCGAGGCCGGCGTCGAGCGCCTGGCGCGGCGCGGTCGCGAGGGAGACGTGCTGATCGTGCTGGGAGCGGGGGACGTGGATCGCGCCATCGGCCTCCTTCGTCGTTAGCGTCCTTCCTGTGGAAGAGAACGTTCTGCTCTCGCGGTACACGACGATCGGCACCGGCGGCGCCGCGCGCTGGTTCGATCGGCCCGAGACGATTGCGGAACTGCACGAGGTGCTCGTCTGGGCGGCCGACCGTGGAGTCGTCGTCGAGACTGTCGGGCTCGGCTCGAACCTGCTCGTCCACGACGACGGGGTCGATGCGCTCGTCCTGAAGCTCGCCGGGGAGCTCGCGGCGGCGACGGTCGAAGGCGACGTACTCGTCGCGGGCGGTGGCGCGACGAACGCGGTGGCGCTGCATCGCGCTCGCGACGCCGGCTTCGGTGGCTTCGAGTTCGCCTCGGCGATCCCGGGGACCGCAGGCGGAGGCGTGCGCATGAACGCCGGGGCCTACGGTCGCGACTGGCGCGCCGTGCTGATCGACGCTGTCGTCATCGACGCTGCCGGTGCGCGAACGCTCTCCGTCGACGAGCTCGAGCTCTCCTACCGGCACTCGAACCTCGGCTCGGGCCGGGTCGTCGCGCAGGTTCGATTCCAGCTCGAGCCGAGCACACCGGCTGCGGTGAAGGAGAAGGCGGGAGGGCTGCTCGCCCAACGCAAGGCGACCCAGCCGACGAACAAGCGTACGTTCGGGAGCGTGTTCAAGAACCCGGACGGCGGGGCCGGGGCGGGGCGGATGATCGAGGAGTGCGGCCTCAAGGGCCACCAGATCGGCGGCGCACAGATCTCGCCGCGCCACGCGAACTTCATCGAGAACACGGGCACGGCGACGTCGGCCGACTGCATCGAGCTGATGGCCGAGGCGCGCCGGCGGGTCCGTGTCCGGTTCGGGGTCGAGCTCGAGCACGAGGTGCAGTTCCTCGGGCCACTCGTCCTGCCGCCGCTGGAGTTCAAGATCGCGTAGGGAAGTTCGGCAAAGCGGCGAACGTGGGTTACGTGGCCGCCCGCCGGAGGAACTCCGCTCGCGCCGTTCCCCTGCCAGCACGTCGCGGCGTGCCCGAGCTTGGGCGGATCGCGCCGTCGGGGAAGTCGGTGCTCCTGGGTCTCGGGCTGCTGCTCGCAGCATTCGGGGGCTACGTCGGTGCGCGCGAGACATCCGTCTTCGCGGTGCGCACGATCGACGTGCGCGGTGGCACGCCGCAGATCCGCGCCTCGGTGCGCGCCAGCCTGACTGACGAGGTCGGCCTGAGTTTGCTGCAGGTCGACGGCGGCACGATCGAGCGCCGTCTCGCTGGTCTTTCGTTCGTGCGCGGGTTCACCTACGACCGCGCCTTTCCACACACGCTTCGGATCACGATCCGCCCGGAGCGGCCCGTGCTCGTGCTGCGTCAGTCTGACCGCGCCTACCTCGTCTCGGCGAGCGGCCGTGTGCTGCGCTCGCTCGCGCGCCCGCGGCTTTCGGGGCTGCCGCGCCTCTACGTGACGAAGGACGTCAACGTCTCCGTCGGAGCGCCGCTGCCTCCCGCCGCAGCCGCCGCTGCGGGCGTGCTCGCGCCTCTCTCGGGGGCGCCGCTGCCGGGGGGCGTCCACATGGTCGAGGAGGGAAAGCGCGGCATCACGCTCGTCCTCGGCGGCGGGCTCGAACTACGGCTCGGAGACCTGGGCGATCTGCGACTGAAGCTTGCGATCGCGAGGCGAATCTTGCGTGTGACGGGTGCCGCGACGACGGGCAGCGGCTACCTCGATGTCAGCGTTCCCGAGCGTCCGGTGCTCTCTGCAAACTCTCAAGTCGTTGGTTGAGGTTGACGGTTACACAGGTCGAGAGTCGAGGTTTATGCGTTGACAGAGCAGGAAACCCCCCGTACGCTTCCGAAGGAGAGGAGGCGCTCGGCCGCCCCTCCGTTGCCCCAACCATGCACTCGAGCTTGAGGTCGAGCCACACGCGATGAGCCAAACCCAATGAGAGAACGCTCCGGTAACTATCTGGCCGTGATCAAGGTCGTCGGTGTCGGCGGCGGCGGCACGAACGCCGTCAACCGCATGGTCGACGCAGGGGTCACGGGCGTCGAGTTCGTCGCCGTCAACACCGACGCGCAGGCGCTCTTGATGTGCGACGCGGACGTGAAGATCCACATCGGTGCGAAGGCGACGCGCGGGCTCGGCGCGGGCGCCGATCCGGTTGTCGGCAGGGAGGCCGCGATGGAGTCGCGCGACGAGCTGAAGGAGGCACTGAAAGGCGCCGACATGATCTTCGTCACCGCGGGTGAGGGAGGCGGCACCGGCACGGGTGGTGCGCCGATCGTCGCGGAGATCGCGCGCGAGCTCGAGGCGTTGACGGTCGGAGTCGTGACGCGTCCGTTCTCGTTCGAGGGCCGGCGCCGTTCGCAGCAGGCCGAGACGGGGATCAACGAGCTCGCCGAAAAGGTCGACACGCTGATCGTGATCGAGAACGACCGCCTGCTCCAGGTGGTCGAAAAGAAGACACCGCTCTCCGACGCGTTCAAGATGGCCGACGACATTCTCCGGCAGGGCGTGCAGGGGATCACCGACCTGATCACAGTGCCGGGCATCGTCAACCTCGACTTCGCCGACGTGCGCACGATCATGCGCGATGCAGGCTCGGCGCTGATGGGCATCGGAGCCGGCCAGGGCGAGAACCGCGCCGGCGAGGCCGCACGCACCGCCGTCAGCTCGCCGCTGCTCGAGTCTTCAATCGAGGGCGCGACCGGCATCCTGCTGAACATCAGCGGCCCGCCCGACCTCGGCCTCTTCGAGGTCAACGAGGCCGCCGAACTCGTGACCGGCGCCGCCGACCAGAACGCGAACGTGATCTTCGGCGCCGTGATCGACGAGAATCTGCGCGACGAGGTGCGGGTGACCGTGATCGCCACGGGCTTCGGCACCCAGCGCCGCCGCCGAGCGCGGGCAACGGCGAGCGGAGGAGAGGCCCAACCGCTCTCGCGGCCGCCGGAGTTCGACGCCGGCGACTCGCTCGACGTTCCGTCGTTCCTGCGCGACGACTGAACGCCGCCGGCGGCGAGGTGACGGTTAGCATCGCTGCCGATGCAGCCGCTGCGCCGAACCCCTCTCCACGACCGGCACGTCGCCATGGGGGCCCGGATGGTCCCGTTCGCCGGCTGGGAGATGCCCGTCCAGTACGAGGGGGTGATCCCCGAGCATCGAGCCGTGCGCACCGACGCCGGCGTGTTCGACGTGTCGCACATGGGCGAGATCGAGGTCGAGGGCCCGACTGCGCGCGACTTCCTGCAGGGCACCCTCTCGAACGACATCGACAAGCTGCAGCCGGGGCAGGCGCAGTACACGCTGCTGACCACCGACGACGGTGGGATCATCGACGACCTGATCGTCTACCGGCTCGACGAGCACCGATATCTGCTCGTTGTCAACGCTTCGAACCGCGAGCCCGCGTTTCGTCGGTTGCAGGAGCGCGAGCTGCGCGGCTCGGACGTCCGCGACGTCTCCGACGACTATGCGCTGCTCGCCGTGCAGGGGCCGCGTGCGCTCGAACGCCTGGGCCTTTCGCCCGGCAAGGCGTTCACGTTCGAGCATGCGCGCATCGACGGGATCGAAGTGATGGTCAACCGCACCGGCTACACCGGAGAGGAAGGCGTCGAGCTCGCGTGCATGGACGACGAAGCCGTCACGCTCTGGGATGCGGTGATCGCCCGGGGCGTCACACCCGCGGGTCTCGGCGCGCGCGACACGCTGCGGCTCGAGGTCTGCTACCCGCTGCACGGCAACGACATCGGGCCGGGCTGGGACGCGATCTCATCCGGACTCGGGTGGGCATGCGCTCTCGGGACGGACTTCGCCGGCGCGGAGCGGCTGCGCGAGGTGAAGGCGCGTGGCCCCGAGCAGAAGCTCGTCCCGTTCACGATGACCGAGAAGGCGATTCCGCGGCAGGGCATGCCGGTCAGCGTTCCAGGTGGCGGCGGCCAGGTGACCTCCGGCTCGCTCTCACCGATGCTCGAGGTCGGGATCGGTCTCGCGTATGTCCCGGCGGCGCAGTCGACGGCCGGCACAGAGCTCGTCATCGATGTCCGCGGCCGCCCTCGCACGGCCGAGATTGTGAAGAAGCCCATCTACAAGAAGGAGCCGTAAGTGGCGACCGAGTCGTATCCCGACAATCTGCTCTACCACCCCGAGCACGACTGGGCGCGCATCGATGGCGACGAAGCCGTGCTGGGGATCACCTGGCACGCGCAGGACGCGCTCGGCGAGCTCGTGCACTACGAGCCCCCGAACGTCGGCGCCACGGTCGGCAAGGACACCTCCTACGGGGAGGTCGAGTCGGTCAAGGCCGTCTCCGACCTGATCTCGCCGCTCACGGGTGAGGTGCTCGAGGTGAACCAGAAGGTCGTCGACGCACCGGAGACTGCAAACGAGGATCCGTACGGCGACGGCTGGCTGATCCGCGTGCGCCTGACGAGCCCCGAGGAGCGCGAGCAGCTCCTGAGCGCCGCGGACTACAAGAACCTGCTCGAGACGGAAGCATAAGCGGCTCGTGAGCTACCTCTCGCTGACCGAGGCCGACCGCGAGCAGATGCTCGCGACGATCGGTGTCGGCTCGATCGACGAGCTCTTTCGCGACATCCCCGCCGGCGTTCGCTTCGGACGTGGGCTCGAGATCGCACCGGCGCTGACCGAGGTCGAGCTGCAGCGCCACCTGGAGGAGCTCGCCTCGAAAAACGTCGTCGACGGGATCTGCTTTCTCGGCGCGGGCATTTACGACCACTACGTGCCGGCCGTCGTCGATGCGGTGCTGCAGCGCGGGGAGCTGCTGACCGCGTACACGCCGTATCAGCCGGAGATGTCGCAGGGGGTCTTGCAGGCGGTGTTCGAGTACCAGACGGCGATCTGCGAGCTGACCGGCATGGACGTCTCGAATGCCTCGGGTTACGACGGCTCGACCGTTGCCGCCGACGCGTGCTTCGTCGCGAAGCACGCGACGGGCCGCACGAAGATCGTCGTCACCGAGGCGACCAACCCGCAGGTGCGCCAGGTCGTGAAGACCTACGCGCCCGGCTTCGGGCTCGAGGTCGTCGAGGTTCCGCACGACGGTGGCGTCACCGATCCGGAGCGTGTCCGCGACACCGCACAGGACGCAGCGGCCGTGATCTTCCAGACGCCGAACTTCTTCGGCAACCTCGAGGCCGCACCCGACCTTTCGGCGGCCGCGAACGACGCCGGTGCGATGCCGATCGCGCACGTCGACCTCGTCTCGCTCGGTGTGCTGGAGGCGCCGGGCGCCTACGGCTGCGCGATGGCAATCGGCGAGGGCCAGTCGGCGGGGAACGCCATGAGCTACGGCGGCCCGCACTACGGGTTCCTCGCGGCGCGCTCGGAATACATCCGGCGGCTGCCCGGCCGGATCGTCGGCGAGACCGTGGACACCGCGGGTGACCGCGGCTATGTGTTGACGCTGCAGACGCGCGAGCAGCACATCAGGCGCGAGAAGGCGACCTCGAACATCACCACCAACCAGACCTTGCTCGCACTGGCGGGCCTGGTGCACCTGAGCCTGCTCGGGCCGCAGGGCCTGCGCGAACTGGGAGAGACCTGCATGGCCCTCGCCGGCTACGCGAAGGAGCAGCTGACTGCGGCCGGGCTCGAGCTCGTGTTTCCAGAGAAGGCAACGTTCAAGGAGTTTGCTGTGCGCACCGGACGGAATGCCCGCGAGGCGCTCGGCGCCGCTCGCGCCCAGGGCGTCTACGCCGGCTACCCGCTCGGGCGGGACTACGCAGGTCTGGACGATGCGCTGCTGATCGCGGTCACCGAGAAGCGAACGGTCGAGGAGATCGACCGGCTCGTCGAGGCCCTGACGACGTGAAGCTGATTTACGAGAAGTCGCAGGCCGGCCGCCGCGGCATCGGCATCCCGAAGCCGAAGCTGCCGGTCCCCGAGCTTCCCGAGAATCTTCGGCGAGCTGAGCCGCCGCGCCTGCCGGAGCTCGCAGAGCCGGAGGTGCTCCGGCATTTCACCGAGCTCTCGACGCGCAACTTCGGCATCGACACCGGCTTCTATCCGCTCGGCAGCTGCACGATGAAATACAACCCGCGTGTCAACGAGCGGATTGTCGGACTGCCAGGGTTCGCGAACCTGCATCCGCTCGTCGAGGACGACGCGGCGCAGGGAGCGCTCGAGCTCGAGTGGGAGCTGCAGGAGATTCTCCGTGAGGTGACCGGGCTCGACGGCGTCTCGTTGCAGCCGGCCGCCGGGAGTCAGGGCGAGCTGACGGGCCTGATGCTCTTCCGCGCGTACTTCGCCGACCGGGGCGAGGACGCGCAACGTCGGAAGATCGTCATCCCTGACACCGCGCACGGCACGAACCCCGCCAGCGTGACGATGGCGGGCTACGAGCTGACGCCGGTGAAGACGGATGCGCGCGGCAACATCGACGTCGAGGATCTCCGCGGCAAGGTCGACGAGCACACGGCCGGTCTGATGCTGACGAACCCTTCGACGCTCGGGCTCTTCGACGAGAACATCGAGGAGATCCGCGATATCTTTCACGGCGCCGGTGCGCTGATGTACTACGACGGCGCGAACCTGAACGCCGTCTGCGGCATCTCACGGCCGGGCGACATGGGCTTCGACGTCGTGCACATCAACCTGCACAAGACGTTCTCGCAGCCGCACGGCGGCGGCGGTCCCGGCGGTGGACCGATCGCGGTGCGAGAGAGCCTCGAGCCGTACTTGCCGGTCCCGGTCGTGGTGCGCGACGGTGACAGCTACCGGCTCGACTACGACCGCCCGAAATCGATCGGCAAGGTGCGCGCCTTCAGCGGCCCGTTCGGCGTGTTCGTCCGCTCGTACGCATTCATTCGCTCCTACGGCCCCGCGTTGCGCGAGATGAGCGAGGTCGCAGTGCTGAACGCGAACTACATGCTGGCGCGGCTGAAGGAGGCCTACGACCTGCCGTTTGACCGCCTGTGCATGCACGAGTTCGTCCTGAGCGCGCGCAGCCTGAAGCGAGACCACGGCGTCAGCGCGCTCGACGTCGCGAAGCGGCTGATGGACTACGGCTTCCACCCACCGACGATCTACTTCCCGCTGGTCGTCCCGGAGGCGTTGATGATCGAGCCGACCGAATCGGAGGCGAAGGAGACGCTCGACCGTTTCGTCGACGCCATGCTCGCGATCGCCCGCGAAGCTGCGGACGAGCCCAAGCTCCTGCACGATGCGCCGCACGACCGGCCGGTGCGGAGGCTCGACGAGGTACGTGCGGCCAAGAACCCGATCGTCCGGTTCCAATTCGAAGATCATCCGGCGGAGCAGGGAGCAGGAGACCTCCAACTCGAAGCCCAGAAAGGCGCGTAAATGCCCGAGAACCAATACCACGAGCCGCCCGACGAGCTCTCCGCGAAGACGCGTACCTTCGCGCGCATGATCACGTCGCTGACCGAGGAAGCAGCGGCGATCGGCTGGTACGAGCAGCGGATCTCGGTCGAGCAGGACAAGGACGCGAAGGCGATCATGGAGAACGCGCAGCAGGAGGAGTTCAAGCACTTCGCGATTGACCTCGAGTTCCTCTTGCGGCACAAGCCGAAGTGGCGCGTGGCGTGCAAGGGCGTGCTGTTCCACGAGGGCAACATCGTCGAGCTGGGGGAGCAGGCCGAAGCGGCCGAGGCGTCTACGAGTTGAGGCGTGCCCGGCGGTCTGGTTGGATCGCTCCGTGAGCTCGGTGCAGAGACCTCGCGCCGCCCCGGCAGCGCTCGCCGTCGCGCTGCTCGCGACGGCCGGGTGGGTCGTGACCGTCCGCTCGTCGGAGCTGATGGACCCTTCGGCGCCGGTGTTCCTCGGCCTCTGGACGGCCATGATGGCGGCGATGATGCTGCCGTCTGCGGCGCCCCTGATCGTGCTCTACCGCCGAGGGGCGAGTGCTGCGCAGACCGCGTTCATGACCGCGGGCTACCTGCTCGTCTGGGCGGTGCTCGGTTCGCTTGCCTACGCGTACATGCGTTCGGGCGCGATGGTCCCCGCCTGGCTCGTCTTCGGCGCCGCCGGCGTCTATCAGCTGACGCCGCTCAAAGCCGCGTGCCTGCGCCGCTGCCGCACGCCGGCCGACTTCCTGATCCTGCGCTGGGGCCGCGATCCGCTCTCGCTCGGGATCGAGCACGGCGGCTGGTGCGCGGGCTGCTGCTGGGCGTTGATGGTGGTGCTCGTTGTCGCCGGCTCGATGGGCCTCTGGTGGGTCGCCGGCTTGGCGCTGCTCGTCCTGCTCGAGAAGCGTGCGCCGCAGGGAGAGCTCATCGCACGCGTCACCGGGGTTGTCTTCGTCGCACTTGCCCTCACGGAAGGAGTGTTCGGATGGCCTGGAATCTGAAAGGCACCGTGCTGGTCGCGTGCAACTGCGCGTACGGGTGTCCGTGCAACTACAACGCTCTCCCGACCAGCGGCGATTGCGAGGGTGGCTGGACATGGATCTTCGACGAGGCCGAAGTGGACGGCGTTCGCCTCGACGGCCTCGGTCTTGCCGTCTTCGCAGACTGGCCTGGTGCGATCCACGAAGGAGGGGGCGTCGCGAGCGCCTACATCGACGACCGTGCGGACGAGGCTCAGCGCGCTGCGCTCACACGGCTCGCCTGCGGGGAGGTCGGCGGCCCCTGGGCTCTCTTCATCAACACCTATGAGTTGAGCGGCCCGCATCCAGTTCGGTTCGACGTCGAACTCTCGGAGCACACGAGCAGGTTCGAGATCGGCGACGTCGCGAAGCTCCAGATGGAGCCGATCCGGAACCCCGTTTCAGGAGCCGAAGTCCATCCCTCGGTTCGCTTGCCCGAAGGGCTCGTCTTCAACGAGGGCTACTACGCAACCTCGAGCGTGTTCACAGTCGACGGCGGCGTCACGTATGACCACTCCGGGAGGAACACGGAGTACGCGCCGTTCGCCTACAGCGGCTAGCTCGGGTGCCTTTCAGTCGGCCGGCCAGAACCCGTCGATCGTGTCCGCGTCGCCGGCCTCGCCGGCGCCGAATGCCAGCAGCTCGATGCCGTCCGCGCCCGCCTCGAAGGCGCGCGGAGTCTGCGGGGCGACACGGATCGCATCCCACTGCTCGACGTCGACGACCTCGTCGCCGAGCTTGATCCGCCCACTGCCCGAGACGACCACATAGGTCTCTTCCTGGTTCTTGTGTGTGTGCCCGAACGGCTGTCGAAAGTTCGCCTCGAGCCGCTGGTAGCTGAAGCCGCTCTTCTGTGCAGCGACCGCTTTGCGCCCGAAGCGCGCCTCCAGGTGCGGTGAGAGACCGAACCTGGTCGCGCTGTCCTCGAGGTTCTTGATGTTCTCGATTGCGTAATCGCTCATGCCACAATGGTAGCGGCGCGCAGCCCCGGTCCGATCTGGCACCGTGAGGTGATGGACACGAGAGTGCTGGGGCAAGGAGTCGCAGTTTCCGAGCTCGGTCTCGGCTGCATGGGAATGTCGGAGTTCTACGGAACGGCCGACGAGGGCGAGGCGATCGCGACGATTCAGCGCGCGCTCGAGCTCGGGGTCAATTTTCTCGACACCGCCGACATCTACGGACCGTTCACGAACGAGAGGCTCGTCGGGAAGGCGATCGCCGACCGGCGCGACCAGGTCGTGCTCGCGACGAAGTTCGGGAACCAGCGCGCGGAGGATGGGCGCTTCCTCGGTATCAGCGGCCGCCCTGAGTACGTGCACCAGGCCTGCGACGCGAGCCTGGCGCGGCTCGGAGTCGACCACATCGATCTCTACTACCAGCACCGCGTCGACAACGACACGCCGATCGAGGAGACGGTCGGCGCGATGAAGGAGCTCGTCGAGGCCGGCAAGGTTCGCCACCTCGGTCTCTCCGAGGCCGCGCCGGAGACGATTCGCCGCGCGCACGCCGTGCACCCGATCACTGCACTGCAGACCGAGTACTCGCTCTGGTCGCGCGACGCCGAGGACGAGGTGCTGCCGACGGTGCGCGAGCTCGGGATCGGCTTCGTCGCCTACAGCCCGCTCGGGCGCGGCTTCCTCTCCGGTCACATCACCTCGTTGGACGACCTCGACGAGAACGACTTTCGCCGTCGCGGCCCGCGCTTCCAGGGCGAGAACTTCCAGAGGAACCTCGATCTGGTCGCGAAGGTCGAGGAGATCGCGGGCGAGAAGGGCATCTCCGCGAGCCAGCTCGCGCTCGCCTGGGTCCTCGCCCAGGACGAGGAGATCGTCCCGATCCCGGGCACGAAGCGGCGCACCTACCTCGAGGAGAACGTCCTCGCCGCCGACCTCGGGTTGACCGGCGAAGACCTGGGGCGCATCGAAGAAGCCTTCCCGAAGGGCGCCACCGCCGGTGACCGCTATCCCGACATGTCGACGGTCAACCGGTAGCAGATCGTTCCGTAACGAAACGGGCCCGTCGCGAGTCAATATCGGTACCAACGGATAAAGGAGACCGCTTGACCAACAAGGTCGTCAAGACGGAAGCGCAGTGGAAGGCCGAGCTCAGCCCGGAGGCCTACCACGTGCTGCGGGAGAAGGGCACGGAACGTCCGTTCACGGGCGAGTACGACTACACGTTCGAGGACGGCATCTATCAGTGCGCGGGGTGCGGCGCCGAGCTCTTCACCTCCGACGCGAAGTACGACTCGGGTTGCGGCTGGCCCGCCTTCTCGGCTCCGGCCGCCACGGAGGCGGTCGAGGAGGAGACCGACGGCAGCTTCGGCATGAACCGCACCGAGGTGATGTGCGCTGCCTGCGGCGGCCACCTCGGCCACGTGTTCCCCGACGGGCCGCCGACGACGGGGCTCCGCTACTGCATCAACTCGGCGTCGATCACGCTCGAGGAGGTTGAGTAATGAACAGGACCGCAACGTTCGGCGCCGGCTGTTTCTGGGGCGTTGAGGCAGCTTTTCGCCGCATCGACGGCGTCATGCAGACGCGCGTCGGCTACGCAGGCGGCGACGTCGACCATCCGAGCTACGAGCAGGTCTGCTCGAGCGCGACCGGCCATGCCGAGGTTGTCGAGGTCTCCTACGACGAGGAGAAGGTTCCCTACGAGCGGCTGCTCGCGACCTTCTGGGCCGAGCACGACCCGACGCAGGTCGACCGCCAGGGCCCCGATGTCGGTTCGCAGTACCGCACGGTGATCTTCGTCGACGGCGACGATCAGCGGGCAGCGGCCGAGGCATCGCGCGCGCGTGTTCAGGAGCGGCTCAGCCGTCCGGTCGCAACGTCGATCGAAGACGCGCCGCCCTTCTGGGAGGCCGAGGACTACCACCAGCGCTACCTCGAGAAGCGCGGTCTCGCGAGCTGCACCGCCCTGCTCGCGACCGCCT
>JBBQQI010000049.1:0-18125 GCA_038216085.1 Gaiellales bacterium
CAGTGGCAGCTCGTGTGCGTCGTCGGCTGGTGCCGGTAGAAGGCGATCGCTTCCTCCGCACCGCGAAGAGGTTCTCCCGGCTCCAGCTCGTCGTGGCAGACAGCCTCGAGTGCGTGGAAGCGCGCAAGCACCTCATCTGGCACCGCCCTTGCGTCAACCTCCAGGACGTCTACCAGGTGTCCGACCTCGGCGTTGTCGGACACCGTTTCGAGCCGCGGTTAGCGTTGATCGTCAGGGCGTATTCCAGTCACGCCGGCGCAGCGGAGCGTCTTAAGCATCGTGACGAACTCGTCGATGCGTGCCTGCCGTCCAAACTCTGGCATTTTGTCGAGCCTCCTTCGGGGTAGCACCCGGGTATGCAACGCACGAGCAAACACGGCACGTCTGACACGCTTGACCCGCGCCACCATGCGGTTTCCGCAGAGCGGCGCGGTGTCGAAAGGGCCCGCCTGGATTCGAACCAGGGACCAACGAATTATGAGTTCGCTGCTCTAACCAGCTGAGCTACGGGCCCGCGCTCCGATCCTAGCCCCGCGTGCTCGCGATCCCCGGGGTTCACCTACCGCCCCGCCGGGCGGGAGCGCCTCGTTACACTCGACCGCGATGAAGGTCTTCCAGGCCGAGCGGCAGTTCCAGACGACCGGCGGCCTCCACGTCACCGACATCACCGACGAGGTCGCGGAGATCGTCAGGGAATCCGGCGTCGTCGACGGGATCTGCTGCGTCTACTCGCCGCATACGACCTGTTGCGTCCGCGTCAACGAGTACGAACGCGGCATGTTCGAGGACTTCGGAGCGCTCCTGCGGCGGCTGATCCCGGACGAGACGTACTACGCCCACGACGACTGGGACCGTCGCACTGAGAACATCTGCGAAGAGGACAAGGAGCAGGCCAACGGCCACGCGCACTGCATGTCGATGATCCTCGGCTCCGCCGGCGAGTCGATCCCGGTCGGCGACGGCCAGCTGTGCCTCGGCACCTGGCAGCGGGTCCTGTTCGTCGAGCTCGACCGCTCGCGGCCACGCCGCTGGCTCTGCAAAGTCGTCGGTTCCTAGGCGCGAAGCTACGCAGCCTGGAGAGCGGCGATCTCCCGGCACTCGGCAAGCCGGCGCAGCGCGCCCGCTTCGAGCTGCCGCACGCGCTCGCGCGTGATGCCGAGGATGCGGCCGATCTCCTCGAGCGACTTCGGTTCTTCGGTGCCGCTGAGCGCATAGCGCAGGTTCAGGATCTGCTGCTCGCGCTCGCCCAGGTCGGAGATCGCTTCGTGCAGCGCCTTCTCCGTCAGCTCGACCTCGACCTGTTCGTCGGGCTGTCGATCGCCGCTTGCGAAGAGGTCGCCAAACGACGCGGAGCTGTCGTCGCCGACGGGCTTGTCGAGCGATGCAACGGCGCGCGCGGCGCTCCGCACCTCGCGCACCTGCTTGACCGGCAGCTTTGCCTTCTCGGCGATCTCGTCTTCGGTCGGTGAACGCTCCAGCTTCGCCATCAGCTCGCGCTCGGCGCGTGAGATCTTCTGCTCGCGCTCGACGATGTGCACAGGAATACGAATCGTGCGCGCCTTGTTCGCGACACCGCGCTGCACCGCCTGCCGGATCCACCACGTTGCGTATGTCGAGAACTTGAAACCCTTGCGCCAGTCGAACTTCTCGGCCGCCCGGATCAACCCGATGATGCCTTCCTGAATCAGGTCGAGCAGTGTCAGGCCGTGCCCCTGGTAGCGCTTGGCGATCGACACGACGAGCCGGAGGTTCGAGTTGACGAGCAGATCCTTCGCCCGCTTATCGCCTGTCTCGATCTTCTTCGAGATCTCGACCTCCTGCGCGGCGGTGAGCAGTGGGTAGCGACCGGCCTCGTTCAGGAAGAGCTGCAGCGAGTCGGTCGTCGCGCTCGCGATCTGGGTGTTCGTATAGGCGACCTCTTCCTCGATCGCGCGAGAGCAGTCATCCGTTATGTCGATGTGGTGTGATTCGAAGCGTTCGAGCAGGCTCTCGATCTCCTCCTCTTCGAGCTCGAGCTTCTGCACGAGCTCATGCAGCTCCGTCATGTTGACGCAGCCGTGCTCTTCACCGTGCTCGACCAGGAGGGCAATGGGATCAACGCTCACGAACTGTCAATCCCCGTGTAGGCCAACGTCTAACCACCGGCAGCCGCGCGGCCTTACCCAGTTTCAGCGAATCCGTACACCGAATCTTTACACCGCGGGCAAGAGGTGCTCATCCCGGCAGGGAACCCTGGCCGCATGGCCACTGGCTTCCATGCCGCTCCCGCTGCGCCGATGCCGGACGGCTCGATCGCGGACTGGTTGTGGCTCCTGCTCGCCGTAGCGGTCATCCTTGCCTGGGTTCTCGCATTCACGGGCTTCACGATCACCTCCCTCCGCTGAGGCGGTACGATCGCCGCCATGTGGTGGCTCTTCATCCCGCTCGGCATCGTCGGCGGCGTCCTGGTGCTCTTCGCGCTGCTCGTGTTCCTCGGACGGTTCAGGAACGGGGCGCTGCTGCGGCCGCTGATCGCGCGGCTCTCGCGGATCGGGTTCATGAGGAGGTTCTTCACGAGCGTCAGCACCAAGGCGATCGAACGTCAGAACCCGGAGCTCGCGGCCGCGATGAAGAAGATGAGCTCGGCCGGCACGAACCCGAGCCCCCAGGCTGCCCAGAAAGCGCTCAGCCGGCTCTCGGCCGCCGAGCGCCGCGCCTACATGGAGGCCGTCCAGGATCAGCAGGAGACGTCACCCGAGCTTCTGAACCGCCAGAACAGGCGCCGGCTCGAGCAGCAGACGCGAGGCGGCCGTCCAAGCGGCGGCGGTAGCGCGAGCCGCAAGCGCAAGCGCCGTTAGAGGTTCCTACTTGACGAGCTCGACGTTCGAGACGCTGCCGTCGCCGTGCCTGAACACGAGCTTGACGAGGCCCCTGCCCGGCGAAAACCAGCTCGTGCGCGTACCGCTGCCCCAGGGGTAGCCACGCTGCGCGAGCGTGCTGCGAACAGCGAGCGCGTTGAACGTCCCACCGGGCGCCTTCACCTTCTGCACGCCGAGCACCTTCGAGGTTCCCGCCACGCCGTCTGCCTGCCAGTCGCGCCCGGGCGTCGCTGCGGTCCACGACATGCCCGCTGCCGGGTACTCCGGCAGCACGGGCCGAAGCCGAACGTCGAGCGGGAACACAGGCCCGGGTGAAGCCAGGTCCCAAATGTGGGCCTTTAGAACGGATTCACACAACCGATCGCGGTCAGCACGGACGTCGCCTCGAGCCGCTTCTCTGCAGCGCCGCCGGCGTCGCCGGCGACGTCGAGTGCCCGGGCGAGCTCGAGCTTCAGGCACGCGGCGTCATAGGCGAGGCCAAGCTCGTCGATGCGCGCGATCGCCGCTGACAGGTGCTCTGCGGCCTCGTCGGCCCGGCCGTCCGCCAGCGCACCGAGGCCGGCGGCAACGAGCAGCGAACTGCCAAGCCTCCCTCCTTGGTGCCGCCGTGCAGACTGCCGGAGCGACTCGGTAAAGGCGGCCAGGAGCTCGAGCTCGCCTGCCGCGGCGAGCGTCCGGACGATCGGCTCGACCGACAGGACGGCCGGCCACTGCCCGTCCATCGCGGCCAAGACCTCTCTGGCGAGAGCCCGGAGCTGATCCGGCCGGCCTGCGACGTGGAGCCACGGGAGCACAACGCAGGCCATGGGCACGATCCGCTGCGCTTCGCCGCTTGCCATCGCGAGCGGCCCCAACTCCGCGAGCGACTGCTCGGCCGCCGCGACGTCCCCTCGCCGCAAGGCAAGCCCACCCACGGCCGCGAGCCACACGAGCGCGCTCGTCGTGCTCAGGGCCGGCCCGTCGATGTCAGCGAGGATCGCATCTGCCTCCGCCCAGCGGCCCGCCGGAATGAAGAGCATGAAGGCGATCGAGAGCTCGAGATAGGCATCGATGATCGGCGGAGCCGACGGTCGCCCTACACGCCCGGAGGCAATCACCGACTCGATTCGTTCGACGGGGAAGAACCCGGGGGACGACCACGCGAAGTTGACGATCCCCCGATAGACCTCCTCGTGCGCCCCGACCGACGCCGCCGCCTCGATGATCTCGAGCACCTCATCAGCGTCCGGCCCGGTTCCCTCCGACGCCCTGGCGGTGAAGAGATTGATCCGAGCATTCACGTTCGCGAACAGGTCTCCGACACGATCGGCGACGGCGATCGCCTCGAGTGAGTGCTCGACCGCGACGGGCCGGTTCCGCAGCATCTCGAGCTGTGATCGTCTCGCAAGTGCGCGGGCGAGCTGCTCCGACTCAGGCAGCCCTTCGAGCGCCGAGACGGCCCCGGTTGCAGCATCGAGCGCCTCCGCCCACCGGCCGGTCATCCAGCAGACCCGCGAGCGCCACCCGAGCGCCGCCGAGCGCCTCGCCGGATTGCCCTCCGAGAGCTTCTCCGCCGTCTCGAGCCGTTCGAGCGCGCTTTCCCACCGCGCCTCGAGCGCATCCAACTCACCGAGTGAGAGCAGCGCCGCGGCTCGCTGTTCATCCTCGACGATCAGTCCGCAGGCATGTTCGAACTGCTCCCGAGCCGCGACAAAGGCGCCACGGTGCATCGCCGACTCCCCGGCAGCGAGCAGCAGAGCGTGCCCCCGCCGGATGACCGCAGGATCGCCTTCGCCGTAGGAGATCGCCTGGCGATAGTGGTAGGCGGCGAGCTCGGCCGTCTCGACGTCGCGGCCGGGCGCAACGCGTTGCACCCATTCAGCGACTCGGCGATGAAGGTCGCGCCGCTCGGCCCGCGGCAACGAGCTGTAGGCGACGTCGCGCGTCAGCGCGTGCTTGAACGCAAACTCGCGCAGGCCGGCCATCACCGACTGCGGGCGAGGGGACACGAGCCCACGGCGGCTGAGGGGAGCGATCAGCTCCTCGTCGACATCGACGGCGAGCGGCCAGAAGACCCGACCGACCACCGAGCAACGGCGCAGCGCGTTGCGCGCGCTCGCATCGAGGAGGTCGATCCGGGCTGCGATCACACCGTGCACGGAATCGGGAATGCGGATCTCGGAGAGCCGGCCTGTTGCGACCCAGCCGCCGTTTTGGGGCTCGAGCGCACGCTCCTCGATCAGCATCTGGAGCATCTCCTCGACGTAGAACGGGTTCCCTTCGGCTCCGGCGAGAATCAGCTCGCGCAGATCCTCCGCAACCTGCGTCGCCCCGAGCAGTGACGAGACGAGCGTTGCCGACTCGTCCGGAGAGAGCGGCGCGAGCGCGAGCGTGGTCGCATTCTGCTTTCCCGCTCCCCAGGTCGGCCGCACGTCGAGCAGCTCCGGGCGGGCGGTGCAGACGAGCAGCACCCGAGTCTCCGCGAGCGTCTCGGCGAGGTGCTCGACCAGGTCGAGGAGCGCCGCAGAGGCCCAGTGAACGTCCTCGACGACGAGCACCGTGAGCTCTCGTCGGCCCAGCGCTCCGATGTATTGCTGCCACGCGTTCGCAAGGGCCGCCCGAACGTACTCGGGGCCCGCCGTGCTGATCGACGAGCCGGGGACCGTCATGCCGATCGTCCACGCGATCGTCTCGAAGAGCTCGCCATGAGCGTCGCCGAGTGCAGCAGCAACAGCGGTCTCGAGCTTCTGACACGCCGTGTCCGCAGGGTCCGTGTCGAGAATCCCTGCATCCGTCTTCGCCATTTCGGCGAGCGACCAGTAGGTGATGCCCTCGCCGTACGGGAGACAACGTCCTTTCAGCACTCGGGCGGCCGGAAGGCGCCCGAGCACCTCGGTGAGCAGCCGGGACTTCCCCACGCCCGCGGGCCCGTACAGCGTCACGAGCTGCGGAACGTGTTCGCGAGCGACACGCGAGGCGACCGCGTCGAGCACGGCAAGCTCCTCGTCTCTGCCGATGAAGGGCGCAGTCAGGCCGGCAGTCCGCGCGGCCGGTTCGCCCAACGTCGCGAGGGCGGCCCAGGCGGATAGCTGCTCCTCCTTGCCCCTCGCGTCGATCTCGCTCCGCGGCCCGTAGGAGACTGCTCGGTTCGTTGCTGCGTGGGTCCGGTCTCCGACGAGCACCTCCCCCGGCTTCGCGCCCTGCTGCAGGCGCGCGGCAACGTTGACTGCGTCGCCGCTGACCATCAGCTCGCCCCGCGCCGCCGCCTCTCGGCTCGCAACGACCTCTCCCGTGTTGACGCCGATCCGTAGGCCGACCTCGGCCCCGTACCGCGACCGGACGCTCTCGGCGAACGCCGTGAAATGGTCATGCGCCGCCAACGCAGCCCGAACGGCGCGCTCCGCGTCATCTTCATGCGTCTGCGGGATTCCGAAGACGGCGAGGATCGCGTCGCCGACGAACTTCTCCGTCGTCCCGCCAAACCGCTCGACCTCCGCATGCAGGAGCGCGAAAAGCTCGCCCTGGAGATCGCGCACGTCCTCCGGGTCGAGTTGCTCGCTAAGCGCGGTCGAGCCTGCAAGATCGGCAAAGAGGACGGTGACGATGCGCCGCTCTTGCCGTTCGCCTGCACCTCCGCCGCGTTGAGCGTCGTCGACCAGGGCAGTGCCGCAGGCGGAGCAGAAGACGGCCGAGCTCGGCTGCTCTGATCCGCACGCTGGGCACAGCCGCTGTTGAGGCGCGCCGCAGGCGCTGCAAAAACGGGCGCCGGCCGTTAGCTCGGCGCCGCAGGAAGCGCAGGCGATCGGCACGAATCGAGTCTAAAGACGACCCAGGCTCCCGGGTGCCCCAGCGTTCGCAGGCGTCAGGCCCGCTTGCGCAGCGCCGCCTCGACGGCCTCGTCGAACGTGGTGCGGTGCGCAGCGATCAGCTCCCAGATGCGATCGTCGTTCGCGACAGTCGGGATGCGGAGCCCCTCGACCAGCGGACGCGCGACGGAGACGCTCGCCGGCGTCACGAGATGCAGCCACAACGACGAGAGCCTCGGGCTGAGAAACGGGACCTCGATCAGAATCGGGTGCTTGCCGCGCAGGCGAGCTGTCCGCTCCATCATCTGACGGTATGTCATCACCTCCGGGCCACCGAGATCGAACGTCTCGCCGAAGGCAGCCGGTTCGCCGCAGACGCCGACGAGTGCTGCGAGGACGTCCGCGAGCGCGACGGGCTGGGTCTCGACGGAGACCCAGCGTGGGCACACCATGACCGGCAGCCGTTCGACGAGCGCAAGGATCGTCTCGAAGGCGGCGCTACCCGGTCCGACGATCATCGCGGCACGCATCGTCGTCAACGGAACCGGTCCGGCTGCCAGAATCCTTGCGGTCTCGGCCCGGCTGCGCAGGTGCGACGAGAGGTCGTCCGATCCCTCGCCTAGCCCGCCGAGGTAGACGACCTGTTTCGCGCCGGCCGCAGCCGCGCCATCAGCGACCGCTGTCGCCGCCGCCCGGTCGAGCTCTTCGAAGTCAGGGCTCCCGAGGGAGTGCACGAGGTGATAGACGACGTCGGTCGCCTCGAGCGCCGCCCGAATCGCGCCCGGATCGGTCGCATCCGCGGTGATCCAGTTCACGCCGTCGTCGCGCGCCGGCGGATGCCTCGCCACCCCGACGACGTCGTGCGCCTGCGCGAGCGCCTCGACGAGTGGGCGTCCGATCGTCCCCGTGGCACCGACGACCGCGACCCGCATTCAGCGGGTCTCCCGCGCCACGCGGGCGAGGAAACGTCGTGCGACCAGATCATGAAACCAGGCCTCGACCCGCCAGAACGGCCCCTGGAGAAGAGGGGCGAAGCCTTCGACGAGGACCGACGTGTGCTCTGCGCTCGTCTGCCAGCTGATCGTCCCGCCCGGCCGCAGTGCGAAGAGGCCGCCCGCGATCGTGCGTCGCCCGTCAACGAGTGGGCCGAAGCGGAGGAGGACCGGCCAGAGCCCGGCGACGCGGATCGCCCCGTGCGAAAACCTCGCCGCCCCGAGCGTGACGCGACGGATCTCGTCCCAGTAGAGGCGCTCGAGGCGGGTCGGATCGAGCTCACTGGCAACGTGGGCCCGTTGAAACGTGTCGATCGTCCCGTCCTCGTGCTTAACGCTCACACTCTCCATCGACGCGAGTGTGATCGACCGAGAGTGGTACTCAGCGGATGCCCGTGTCGATCGCGAAGTCGACTCGGACGAATCGGCCGGTACGCACGCGGGTCGTCGACGGGTCAAGAGGCCGCCGCGACTGCGCTGCGACGGTGTACGCGCCTGGCTCGAGCGCGATTCGGTACGTGCCGTCGTCCTTGACGTGCGCCTGCGCGACGAGGTGTCCGTCTCGGAGGAACCGCAGCGTTGCACCGGCTGCAGGCTCCGAGCACGGTTGTTCGGCAACGCAGACGGGCGTGATCGGGCCGCGCGTGACCTTGCCGTAGAGGCCGCTGTGCAGCGTGGTCGCCCCGCCGGCCACCGGACTTAGTAGGACTGGGCCGAGTAGGACGGCGACAGCCGCGCCGACACTCAGGAATCTGCGCATACCCACAGTATGCCCCGGGGGTGCTGATCGTAACCAGCACCCCCGGGAAACTGCATCCCTTGGTCTACGGGGTGAGCTTGCTGATCCGCGTCGACCAGTTGCCAAGCGCGGCACGGGTGCCGGGGCCATGGCTTGCGCCGCCGCACGTGCCGAGCAGGTTGTCGCCGCTGCCACCGGCGAAGAACGGGCCTCCCCACGACGCGTAATCGCAGGCGTGGGCGATGTACTCGCTGGCGATCCAGACCGAGTTGCCGTCCACAGCAGCCGCGCCGTAGTCGCCCCAGCGGGTGCGCGGCGGGTTACCGACCTGGGACTTGTAGCTCGTGAAGCCGTCGTCCTGGGCGGCGCCTTCCCCACCCTGAACGATGTCCCACGCACTGACGCCGGCGTTGGCGTCGATTGCCGCGTAGGCGGCACTCGGGTTGGTGGCATCGCCGGAGGCAGTGAACGCCATCACACCGCGTCCGCTCTCCGTGACGCCGATCGCCGGATAGGTGAAGTCGTAACCCGTGGCTCCGAGGTAGCCCTGGTTCACGACCTTGCCTGCGTTCGGGTTGAGGATGTACCAGGCGATGCCAGCCCGCTGTCCGCCGCCGGCCGGGTTGAGCGCCGTGTCGAGCGCCCCCCACAGCTTGCCGTTCGCATACGTCACCTGCTGCATGCGGGTGTCGTTCGAGTCGGGCGTCGAGATGACCTCATTGTGGGCCGGCTGCCCGCCGAACAGGAGCCGCCAGCAGCCGGTCTGCCCATTGAAGAGGAGCGTCACGACGTCGTTGATGCAGAAGCCCTGCGGCGTTGCCGTCGTCGCAAGCGTCCCGGAACCCGGCTGCTTCTGCTTCGGCGGGATCGCGTACTGGTTGACGCCCAGCACCTGGTTGCTCAGGCTGAGGCTCGGCGAGGCCGAGTTCAGCGAGGCGGTGTTCGTGAGCGTCCAGGCGACGAGTTGGCTCGACACGTAGCTGCCGCCGAACCCCGCCACTGGATGCGTCGCCTCGTCGGCGGCGTTCGAGCTGAGGAAGTACTCGGTGCCGCCGTTGTCGGTGTTGAACGAGCCGGTTCCCGGCGACTGGGCCGGCCAGACCGTGAATCCCGGCTGGGTGGAACCCGCATCGCTCGGCACGTTGACCATGCCGGAGGTGTCGATGTGCTGCATCGTCACGCTCGCAGCACCGGCAGCGAGCTGCGCCTTCGAGTAGGCATAGATTTGCGCCCCGTCGAAGCCGTTCCCGGCCCACGGGTAGGCGTTGGTCGTGACGTAGAAGCCGTTCGCGTCCGCACCGATGTGCGGGTAGTCGCCTAGGCACGGGCAGGCATTCGACGGGTCGGGGTTCGACCCGTCGTTCGTGACGGGGGTGCGGTAGATGTTCCACAGCCCTGCCGGGTTCGACGTCTTGCTGACCGCGAGGTCGAGGTGGTTCACCAGCGTGAACGAGCCGTTCGGACGCGTTTCGAGCGTCAGGACGACGACGAAGAACCGCTGCGTCGCGGCGTCGTAGAGGCAGCTCGGGTCGGTGACGAACTGCCCGCGCACACCCGTTGTCCGGTTGATCGCCGGCGCGTAGCCGTAGAACGAGTTCAGGTCGACCGCGTGGTTGACGTTGCGCGGGAACCCGGCAACGATGTTCGTCGCCGTGTTGTCGGGGAGAACCGACTGCCCCGAGGTGTTGTAGACGTTGAGCACATCGTTGACTGCCTCGACCACGTAGCCGTTGCCGGCGCACATTCCCTGGTCGGGCGGCTCGAGGGTGAACTGGTTCCCACCGCGCGCGTAGCGCTGCTGGTAGAGGTTCAGTCCTTCGAAGCCCGAATTGAACTGGGGGCCTGACTTCGCCTTCTTGCCGCTGGTGACGGGAACGCCGTTGCCGACCCCGCGCGACAGGCTGCGGTTGACGATCGAGCCCGCAAAGGCCTCCGGACTGGCCTCGTTGTCGGGCTGGCCTGGAAACTCAGCCTGCGTAACATCGCCGCTGCCGGACGGCGTGAAGGCGCCGGTCTGCGGCGCCCCCGTCCCGGCCAGTGAAACCTGCGAGACGCCGCTACTCGCACTTGCCGACGACGCGACAGTCACCGAAGCGACCGCCACACATACTCCCAGCGCGAACAAGACGCGCAGAGAAGATCTCTTTGCCATGCCCTCCCCTTTCAATCCCTGCCTCAGGCCGACCTCGTGGTCGAGAGCCGGCCGCCCGGATCCAGGTCAGATCCGCCAGCCGGTGATCCTGACAGGAAGGCCGCTGCGATGCGCTGATATCGGATCGAAGCCGTGGCGGAGGTCAGTCGCGGGGCTCGTGCAGCTGCTGCGCGACGCGCGACCGCGCAGTGCCGAGTGTCGTTCGGAAGCGGTGAGCGGCCGACTCGGGCGACGACGAATGTCCCGTCTCCGAGCTCGGAGAGCTTGAGCAGCACATTCGGCTCCGGCGGAGCGCCGTCGCGCAGGGCGTCCGGTCGGCCGCACGCGCACGCTTCGACACCTGACGCGGTCGCTCGACGCGCTCGTCGCCGCCAACACGGATGCGCACGCAATCGCGACCTACGCGGTGATGACGACATCGAGTGGCAGCGGCCGAGGGGGATGTTGCCCCCTCGGCCGACTGCGTACCAGGCTCCGGTCAGCTGCTAAAGCCGAAACGACTGGTTCAGCATCTGAACGACCGCAGCGATGTTGAAGCTGACAGCAACCCCTACCGGCGCCGCCACGACGATCGTCGGACAGCCTGCGAAGCAGGTCGCTCCGCTCACCGGAGCGAAGACGCCTGCGACCGCCGCCGCGCCGCTGACCTGCGTGACGCCGGCGCCCCTGGTTGCCCTCCGCCCGAGCAACGCCTGGCACGGCCAACACAGCTGCTGACGCAGCCAGCGCGACGAGACGCCGCGCTAGTGGTTGATCTGCGCCTGCCATTGCACGATCGACGCGTAGTTCGCCGCGTCCGCGTAGGACGCGTTCAGGTTGGTCGAGAGGAAGCCCCCTCCGAACTGAACGGCGGGCGCATTGGCGACCGCCGTTTGGGTGATGCTCGCCAACTGCACCCCCACGTTCGTGTCGGCGGCCTGTGCCGTGCTTGCCCCCGTCACGCCGGCGCCGAGGACGAGCGCGAGTGCGATTACGACTCGCTTCATCTGCCTTGCCCCCCTTCGTGATCGATTTCTGCGACCTGCGACCATCGCGTGGGCAGGACGCTATGGGGGAACATCGCCACTTGGCAGTCGCTGATTCACGCGTCACCCGGCTCGAGGTCGCTTGTCTAGGGGTCGCTCGTTCATGCGACGGCGAGGTCGCGCTCACCCATGCAAACGGGGTGTAACATCGGTTCTCGAAGCGCAGCCCCTGCGGCGTTCGTTGGAGTTACCGACGCGGCAGAATAGGGGTAGGCGGGTGGACTACAGCAAGCCCGGAACTCGACCGGCGAACGCCGTGGGCGCTCAAGACCACGCCACGGGCCGCCTCAGTCCGGATGGGGTGCGCGTGCATCCGTCGCCGGAGCTCGGCACTGAGCTCCAGAGCCTGCTTCGGCGGCTGATCGATCAGTTCGCGAGCGCGCACCCCGAGACCTCGGGAGGGCTCCCGCTCGTCGTGGAGATCGAAGTCGAGGGCACTCGGTGTGTCGTCATCGTCGCGCCCCACGCGAGCCCCCACCCCACCCTGAGCCCACGCGAGCACGAGATCGCCCAGCTGGTCGGTCACGGACTGCCCAACAAGACGATCGCGGCGAATCTCGGCATCAGCTCGTGGACCGTCTCCACTCATCTGCGGCGGATGTTCATCAAGTTCGACGTCAACTCGCGGACCGCGCTCGTCGCAAAGATCCTCGAGGACGAGTTCGTTCTCTAGTCTCGGGCCACGAGCGCGGATGACCTCCGCGCTGCGTCATGACAGACTCTCGTGTGAGCCGACCGTGTGTCTGCCCGGCGTGATCGACCTGACGCCCGGCGTGCTCGGCGGCGCTAATCCGGAAGGCGGTTTCGCATGCACGCGACCGTTCGCGTTTACACGGCAAGCCCGAGCCTGGCCGACGCCCTCGTCGCGCACGAAGGCGACGTCAGGAGCCTTATCAGCGAGATCGATGGCTTCAGCGCCTACTACCTGATCAAGACGGCCGACGGCGCTGTCTCCGTCAGCGTCTACGAGAGCCAAAGCGGCACGGAGGAGTCGAATCAGGCGGCTGCGGCCTGGATCAAAGACAACCTTCCGGAACTTGCCGGAGCGTCTCCGCAGATCTCAGCCGGAGAGGTCGTCATCCACATCTAGCCCGGGTACGCCGCGCACCCCTGCCTCGCTGGTCAGCTTGCGCATGGCAGGGGTGCGTCTCGGCACGTGGCCGCTCCGTTGGGACCTGCGGAACGCCCTCGGCACCATCGAGTGCGACTTCGGCTGTCGCCGCCTGGTGCACGCCACCTGTCCGTCGTTGCGGTTACCGACTCACGTCAATTTTCACGGAACTCGCTGGCCCAGTTCGCCTCCTGGATCGCGATGTCGAGCTCCCGTCGCTCGCGCCGCAGCGGCGGCAGCCGCGATTCCTCAGACGGTGACGACGATCTTCCCTTGTGCGTGTCCCTCGCCCAGGTACCGGAGAGCCTCGGCGACTTCGCCAAGGTCGTAGCGCTTCTCGACGACCGGTTTCACGTTCCCAGACTCGAGTAGCTCTCGCAGAGAGTCGAGGTCCGGCCCGTTGAACTTCGCGATGAAGAAGACGGCCCTCTGACTGCCGCGCAACGCCGCCAGCCGGACCCTCGCGAAGTGGCCGAGCGGCCCCATCAAGTGATTCACCTTCGCCGCTCCGACCATGACGAGCGTCGCGTGCGGATTGAGCACGCGCCGACATTGCGACCATGACTTGCTACCGGCAACATCAAGGATTCCGTCGTAGCGCAGGCCGCTGCGCGTGAAGTCCGCCTGCGTGTAGTCGATCACGTGATCGGCGCCGAGCGATCGCGCCTGCTCGACGTTCCTCGTGCTGCAGACGGCGGTCACCTCCGCGCCGAGCGCCTTCGCGATTTGCACAGCGAACGTGCCCACGCCACCGGAGGCGCCGTTGATGAGCACCCTGTGTCCGGGCTGAAGCTGCCCGTAGTCGCGCAGACCTTGCAGCGCGGTGAGCGCAGCCACCGGCACCGCCGCCGCCTCCTCGAACGTCAGGTTCGCCGGCTTCCGCGCGACCTCTGTCTCCGCGCAAACGTACTCCGCGAACGCTCCGTCCGCCCCGCCGAAGACGTCGTCACCCGGTTGAAAGTCCACGACATCCTTGCCGACCGCTTCCACCGTTCCTGCAAAATCGCGGCCGTTTAGACAGGACTTCGGCCGGCGCAGACCCATCATCGGGCGTGCGATCCACGGCCTGCCGGTCACGTGGTACCAGTCCACCGGGTTGACTGAGGAGGCTCGGACGCGCACCAGCACGCCGTCAGACGCGGGTGTCGGCCGCTCGACCTCCCGGAGCTCCAAAGTGCCGAGTCCGTACCTCTCGCGGATGATCGCCTGCATCGTCGTCGACCGCCCCGTTGCCGTTCCCCTCATGTCGCCTCTCTCTCACGTACGTTGTAAACTTACGATGTAAGATATGTACAACGTAAGCTTTGTCAAATGGCCCAGCAGACACAACCCCGCCTCCCCCTCAGTCGCGACCGGATCCTGGGCGCCGCGCTGGAGCTCGCCGACGAGAGCGGGATCGATTCGCTGACGATGCGGAAGCTCGCCCAGGCACTGGGCGTCGAGGCGATGTCGCTCTACAACCACGTCGCCGACAAAGCCGACATCGTCGAGGGCATCGTCGACCGCGTCTTCGGCATGATCGAGTTGCCTGCGAGCCCGGTCGACTGGGAGACGGCGATTCGAACCTGCGCGCTCTCCGCCCACGACGCGTTCATACGCCACCCGTGGGCGTGCGCTCTCGTGCTGTCCCCGGGCAGGATCCCGACCGCGCCGAACGCGCGCTTCAGCTACATGGAGTGGCTGCTCGCACGACTGCGTCAAGCCGGCTTCCCGCCGGACCTGACCTATCACGCCTACCACGCCCTGGACAGCCACATCCTCGGGTTCACGATGTGGGAGCTGGGCCATTCGGCGCTCCCCACCCAGGACCTCGGACACCTCGCGGCCACCGTCCTCCAGGCACTACCGGTCGAGGAGTTCCCCTACCTGATGGAGCACATCGAGCAGCACGTCGACGGGCTCGGCCACGACGGCGTGAGTGAGTTCGAGTACGGCCTCGACCTGATCCTCGACGGTCTCAAGCGAAGCGCCGGTCTCATGTAGAGCAATTGGGCTTGCAATCGCTGGAGGACGCCGGAGCTGTTCGCACAACCCGCGGCCGCCAAACGGGAGCCGCTCCGCGCTTTACGGTGCGACGTTCTGGTTCATGTGGAAGAGATTGCCAGGATCGTAGGCTCGCTTGACCTGAACCAGGCGATCGTAGTTCTGGCCGTAGTTGTCCCGAATTCGGCCGTAGTCGTCATCCTGCATGAAGTTGATGTAGCCGCCCGGCTCCGAATACGGCGACAACGCTTCGTAGTAGTCGCGCAGCCATTTGATCCGCTCAGCGTCCTTGGCCGGGTCGGTCCACCCCGCCAGGAGCACCATGCCGTAGGTGGCGTCGCGGTAGGCGAAGGCGGTGTCGTTTGCTCCGACGCGATGGCACGCGCCGTTAATCGGATACATGTGCATCGTGCAGGTCACCTCGGGAACCTTGGATCCATGCTCGACGTGCGCCGCGATTGCAGCGTCCGGAAGGTCCTTGACGAAAGCGCCTTTCCAATAGGCACGGAGGCCCTTTGGATAGAGGGCGTCGAAGGCGCCGTTCAGCGCCGGATATGGCAGCGGACCGCTGCCGTCGGCAACGATGGGCGCCACATCTCGGAATGGTTTCAGGATTCTTTCAGCTTGGTCGAGCGGGCCGGCCCAGTGCACCACCACGAGGAACAGCGTGTCGCCGTGCCGGTCCTCCGGGATGAACGGCAACGGCGGGGCGATCTGGAACCCGGGGAAGCCGCCGAACTCCTCGGGGGCGTCCCGAATGAACTCGTCGAACATGCGAAACACGGTGGCGGCGTCCTCCAGGTTGTAGAAGATCGGCCCGGCGAAGACTTGATCGACCTCGTTGAGGCGATATTCGAACGAGGTCACGACGCCGAAGTTGCCACCCCCGCCCCGCAGCCCCCAGAAGAGATCCTCGTTCTCGCGTTCGCTCGCGGTGAGGAACTTGCCGTCCGCGGTCACGACGTCTGCGGAGATCAGATTATCGATTGAGAGCCCGTAAGCGCGGTCCAGGTAGCCGATCCCTCCTCCGAGCGTGAGACCGGAGATGCCCGTGGTCGAGATGATCCCGCCCGTCGTCGCGAGCCCGAAGGCGTGGGTTGCGTAGTTGAAGTCCCCCCACGTCGCCCCGGCATCGGCACGAGCGGTCTTGTTCCTCGGATCCACGCGCACGGTGCGCATCTCCGACATGTCGATGACCAGGCCCCCGTCGTTCGTCCCGAATCCGGGCCCACTGTGCCCGCCGCCGCGCACGGACAGATCGAGTCCATGCTCGCTGGCGAAGTTCACGGCCCCGATGACGTCGCCGACCTGCTCGGCCTTCACGACTGCGAGCGGCCGCCTGTCGAACATGCCGTTGTGGACCATGCGCGCCTCGTCGTAGCCTTCGTCCCCGGCGGCGATGACTCGACCGCGCACCTGCTCGCGTAGAGGTTGAACAGTCTCGCTATCGAGAGGACGCCCTACAGCGATGTCTGCCATTTTCGTCACTCCTTCTCGGCTCGCACTGATAGCCAGCGAGCGCGATCCTACTACGTCTTCCGCGGGTTGAACACTGCGAGACACTGGGCAGCCGGACCCACGCTTCGCCAATGACGGCGACTGTCGTCGTCCCTGACGCAGCGAACTGGTCGGCGAGCCGGCGAGCTGGAAGCGTGCGGGAATCATCGTGGTGTTCTTCGTCGCACTCGACATCGCCGGGTCCGGAGTAGGTGCTGAGCGGCTACGCCACGATCGTGTGGGACAGATGCCCGTGCAGCCCGCTCACGTAAAGGGAGCTGCCGCGTCGGATCGCCCTCGATCCGAGGTCGACCCAGCCGCTGCGCGGAAGCGTGACACGGGCGACCACGACGCCGTTCGCGTGGAGCTGGACGCGGTCACCGGCGCGGCCCCAGATCCGTACGCGGATGTGGCCGTGAGCGTCCATAATCGTCTTCAGCCACAACGGGTGGATGAACCTCGCGGTCGCCGGACGATCCTCGCGAGCCGTCCTTCCCTTGGCGGTGACGCTGCCGTGGACTGTGCAGGTGGCGACGCGGAGGCTGTTCGGCATGTCTGTGCCGAAGAGGTAGTCCGCGCGCCCGTTCGCACCGGTCTCGAGGTCGGTGTGCCAGCTGGCATGCACGCGCGGACAGGAGATCTCCAGGTGGACGTGGACGCCGCGAAGCGGCTTGCCGCGCCACGTCGCGACGGCGGTCGTCGATGCCTGCTCGTACGGGCTGTGGAACACGTCGGCGGACGTGACGTGCAGATTGAGCTCGAGCAACCGGCGGAAATGCGCGACGACGCGTGTCGAGTCGCCGTTCCCCACGGTGCACCTGGGGCGCTTCCCCGCGCATGCGCCCGACCAGCCGGCGAACCAGTAGCCGGCCTTCGGCCTGGCGGTCAGCACGATTGCCCTGGGGAGGCTGCGACGGCAGGTGGAGCGACAGTCGCGGCGGGCGCCGGAGATGACGCCGGGGCCGTCGGTCGTGAGCGTGAGCTTCGCGACGCGGACGAACCTCGCGGTCGCGTCCTTCGCGGCCGACATCGTCTCGCGGCACGTCGAGGCGGCCCCGGCGCAGGCGCCGGACCAGCCGGCAAACCGCCACCCCTGCGGAGCCTTCGCGACCAGCGTCACGGTCGTTCCGTCATCGTGGACAGATCGGCAGTCGGCCGCGCACGCGGAGCCTCCGGCGAGGATCGAGCCGGTGCCGACCACGTGGAGCCGAAGCGGCCACGTCGCGACGAAGCGAGCGGTCACGGACCTCGCCTCGGTCATCGCCACCGCGCACGGGCCGGTGCCCGAGCAGCTACCGGACCAGCCGGCGAACCGCGAGCCGGGTGCGGCCGTCACGGTCAGCGTCACGGTCGACTCTGCGTCGTAGGCGTGCGCGCACGACTTGCCGCAGTCGAGCTCGGCCGCCTCGACCGAGCCGCTTCCGCTCCCGCTCTTCACGACGGTCAGCTCGTAGGCCGTGCGCGTCACGACGATCGGGTCGAGAGTCACGACGATCGGGTCGACAGTCACGACGACCGGGTCGAGAGCCAGGAATGTTGCGGTGACCGAGCGCGCCTGATCCATCGTCACGGTGCAGGAGCCTGTGCCCGAGCACCCGCCGCCGGACCAGCCGCCGAAGCGTGAGCCGGGCAGCGGCGTCGCGGTGAGCGACACGATCGCGCCGGCCGTGTACGAGTAGCTGCAGAGCAGCCCGCAGTCGACAGCGCCGCCGCTGACCGTCCCAGAGCCGGAGCCATGCTTGGTGATGTCGAGCGTGAACATCGACGCGAACGACGCCGTCACCGAACGTGCGGCCGTCATGGTCACGGAGCAGGTGCCGGCGCCCGAGCAGGCGCCGCCGAACCAGCCAACGAACCGCGATCCCGCGGACGGGGTTGCGCTCAGGGTTACGGACGTGCTGTCGTCATAGCTGTTGGAGCAGGTCGAGCCGCAGCTGATCGAGCCGAGGTCGGAGGACACGGAGCCGGAGCCCGTGGTCGAGA
>JBBQQI010000050.1:0-18046 GCA_038216085.1 Gaiellales bacterium
TGGGTTACTTCCCCTTCGTTTACGTGACAGCGACTCAGCCGTGGCACGAGGAGTTCCCTCTGAACTGGCTCGAGGCGGCCGACCCAGGGCGGCTCACACGCTCCGTGTTCGTCGCCTCACGTTCGCCCCTCGATAACCCCAACCTGTTGACTTCGATTCCGGACCGCCAGACGCGCCACTAGCGGACGCCATCGCGCTCGGTCACCGCCAGACGCGTCAGGCGGGGACTTCCGGTCCGGTGCGTTCGGCCCTATGGTGTCACCGTGGGCAAGCGGCGGCTGTCTTGCGTCGTGGTTGCGGCGGCGATGTCACTTGCTCCGGCAGCAGGCGCTGCCGGCACGTTCCACGCCAGCGATCCCGGGCTCGACGCGCTGTGGGAGGCGTCGGTCAGAACGGCGGGCGACATGGTGGCTCCGGGTCCCATCGGAACCGACTGGGCAGGTCGGCCGTGCCAGATCGACCTGCCGACAATAATCCTGGACGGCGTCGTCCGCGATCGTTGTCCATACATTGGAGACGAGTCCGTCATCGACGCAACGTTCGATGTGTCGAGCCCTCGCCTCGACCTCCAGCGGAGCATGCTGGCGTGGTTCGCGCAGCACCAGCACTCGGACGGCTCGATCCCGTCCTCCCCGCTCTACGGCGGCAGCGTGGTGCTCTTCGACTACAACGCCTACTGGATCCAGACGCTCTACCGGTACGCGCTCTACTCCGGCGATCTCGGTTTCGTTCGACAGGTGTGGCCCAACCTCGAGCGCGTCATCGGCTGGTTCCAGGCTCGACCGACCAACAATGGGCTGCTCGTGAATGACGTCGGGAACGCCGACTACGCATTCATCCATCGCCAGGGAACGGTCGTCGCGTACTACAACGCGCAGTACGTTCTCGCGTTGAAGCAGGCGGCAACGCTGGCCGAATGGATCGGCGCCCCCGGCAACGCCTGGCGCCTCGCAGCCAAGAACGTCTCCGCCGCGTTCGTTCCCGCGTTCTGGGACGCGGACAAAGGCGCGTTCCGCGACACAACGGCGGATCCCTCGAGCCATCCACAGGACGGAAACGCGTTCGCCGTGCTCTCGGGGATCGCGAATGCAGCGCAGACAACCTCTGCGCTGAACTATCTGACCGACCACAACCAGCGTGACTACGGAAACACGATCGTCGACAGCCAGGTCTGGGACAACGATGCCTGGGGGTACCGGGCCAACGATCGGGTGTACCCGTTCATGTCGTATTACGAGCTGATCGCGCGCTTCCAGAGCAGCCTCGACGACTCGGCGATCTACCTGATCCGGCGGGAGTGGGGCTACATGGCCGCGTATGGGCCTGGGGCGATGTGGGAGACGATCGGCCCGCACGGCGGAGGACCGACCGACCAGCACCAGTCCTGGGACGCCGGCTGGTCGAGTGGCGCCGCTCCGGCGCTGACCGAGTACGTGCTCGGGGTCCAACCCACCTCGCCCGGTTTCGCGACGTTCACCGTGACTCCCCACCCCTCAGGGCTCGGCTGGGCCAACGGAACAGTTGACACCCCGCACGGAACGCTCATTGTCGGCTGGCGCCTCGTGGACGGGAAGCCCGTGGCCTCCGTCTCGGCGCCGGAGGGGACGATCTGGGAGAACGCGCCGCCGGTCCGCAAAAGGGCGAAGCGCACGCCGACCCGGCGCCGCGCCGGCTGACGTTCCGCTCAGCGCAGGTCCTTGTTCGACTCCATGTCGAACCACATCGCAAAGAGCGTGAACTGACTGCCCGAGATCAGAAGCAGCGCGACGAGAACGATCGTGGCCGGCGTGATGCCGTGGCCCATCACCCGTAAAACGGTCTCGGCGATGCCGAGGACGAAGCCGACCGTCGTCATCAGGAAGCCCAGAAAGTAGAAGAAGACGAGCGGGTGGAAGTCGCGGATCACGTACTTCTCGCGCATACGCCAGAAGAAGCCCTTCCACAGCAGCCATGAGATGCGCGGCACGACGCGCCGGATCTTGATCCCGGAGCGCTCCCCGACGCCATAGATCGGTCGAGACGGGAAGTCGCGCACGCGCGCGTTCCAGATGTTCAGGTGCACGAGCATGTCGTTCGGGAAGCCGTACGACGTGTAGATGCGGTCGAGGTCGAGCAACTGCAGCAACCGCAGTGAGATCACGGTGTACCCGGCCTGCGAGTCGGCGATGTGCCAGTAGCCGGAGGCGACCTTCGTGAAGAGACTGAGAACGGCGTTGCCGAGATAACGGTTGCGCGGGATCAACTGCCAGGCGCTGCCGGTGAAGAGGCGGTTGGCCTTCGCGTAGTCGAGCTCGTTACGAACAACCGGCAGCGCGAACGGCTCGAGCTCGTCGGGATCCATCTGGTTGTCTCCCGCCATCACCGCCGTTGCATCCATCCGTTCGGTGAGCGCGCGCTTGTATCCGGTGACAATCGCGGCGCCCACACCGCCATTACGTTCATGCACGATCACCTCGACGCGCGGGTCGTCGACCGACCGCGCGCGCTCGGCGGTCGCGTCACTCGACGCGTCGTCGACGACGAAGATGCGGTCGACGAAGCCGGGGATCCCCTGGAGGGTGGACGCGATCAGCCCTTCCTCATTGTGGGCGGGCACGACGACGGCGACGGTCTTTCCTTCGAGCATGGCGACATATTCTGCGCGGTCGGGGTCTTGCCTCCGCAGATCGCATACCGTTCGCGAGGTGAGCGAGAGAACGTTCAGGCGCGGGGTCGCGATCCTCGCGTTACTCCGGGTGGCGCCCGCAGTCGTCGTCCTGATTGCGAACGGTCAGAGCTTGCCGTTGCTGCCCGGCTACGCATACGGCCCGCCGAACGGCGACACGTATGGGTTCTACGCCGCCGCCCGCGAGTTCATCTCGTCCTGGGGGCGGGTCTCTCGTCCGCTGCTCGGGCTCGGAGTCGTCGTCGCTGCCTCGATTATCGCGCTCGCCGCTCGACTATGGCGTCAAGGTCGTCGTGCGGAGGCAATCACAGCAGTGGCGATCGTCAGTGGTGCGTTCACCTGCCTCGCCATCAGGGAGATGGGCACCACCGGTGCCGGAGCAATCGGTTGGCCGATCGTCTGGTCGCTCCCGCTCTTTCCTTTGCGGGTGGCCGGCGACCTGACCTACCATGCCGCGTTCTACATCGGCGTCTCGATTCTCCTCCTGTGCAACGTCACCAGCGTCGTAGTGACGGCGGTGGTCTCCCGTCACCTGATTCGCGGTCGGGTAGCGCTCGTTGCACCTGCGCTGCTCGTCCTCTGGCCGTCCTTGATGCGTGTCGTCGAAGGAACAGGGAACGGCGTCTACGGCTCCTGGCTCGCCGACTCTGGCCTCCTCCTCTACTCCGAGCCGCTTTCGACTGCGCTCGTCGTGTGCGCGATCGGCCTGATCCTCCTGCACACGGACAGACCAGCAGCAGGTGGGGCGGTGGCGGGAGCGCTGGTAGCGTTCGCATGCGCCGTGCGGGTCTCGAACGCCACGATCGCGGTCGTTCTCTTCGCCGGCCTGCTCGTTGCACACGCATGGCGCTCGGCATTCGCATACGCCGTCGCAGGGATCGGGGTCGCCTCGATCGCCGTGGTCTTCTGGTCGCGCGGCTACTCGACCTTCCATTATCGGCGCGACAAGGCGGCGCCTGACGGTCTCTTCTCATGGCACTACGTCGTTCGTTCGTGGCGGGACTCGGTCGTCTTCGACTGGAAGATGCTCGCGATTCTCCTGCCGCTGCCGTTGCTCGGACTGCTCGCCCTGCGGTACCGCTCGCGCGACCTCATGGTGCTCGGTGGGACAGTCGCGGTGACGGTGTCCTTCTACAGCCTCTACTACATCACGGCGCTCCATCCGCGCTTCCTCTACGTCGCGCTTCCATCGCTCTTCGTGCTGGCCGCGCTCGGCATCGAGCAGCTCGGGGCGCTCGTGCGCACCCGAGCGCCCACCTCACCGGCAATTGCTGGTCCCGGCGCGCGGCTTCACCGCGAGCCGCCAGGTTCCCGCCCCGAGTGAACGAACGACCCAACCGCGCTCCGAGAACGCCTCCGCAGCCTGCGAGCCGCTGACGACGACGAGTCCAATGCCATGCGCGTCGGCGGCGGCCGACGCAGACGCACGTGGCAGAAAGACGACACGGCGCTGCAGCCTCGCCCCGAAGAGCAGGAAGCTCGGGTCGTCGCCACCCACGACGGCTCCGACACAGGAACCGGCGGGGACATCGGTGCCGAGCGCGCGATAGGCCTCCGCGAAATCGGGCCTGAACGTGAACAGCAACGCCCCCGCCTCGCCGCCGAACCAGGCACGAGCGGACGACCCGACCAGCGGCTTCTGCTCGTTTCGGACGTGCACGAGAGCGAGTTGCAGGACAGCCAGCACCGCGATCGACACCGCGACGGGACGCCTGCGGGCCACCGACGCGGCGAGCGGCGCCGCGAGCGCGACAGGGACGAGCAAGAACCGGGAAAGCCACGGGTTGTACTTCGAGGTGAGCGAGAGCAGCAGGACGAAGAGTGGGAGAGCGGCGCCGAGCACCCGGGTTGCCCGATCACCGCTCAGGAGGTAACGGAACGAGAGCCCGAGCAGCAACAGGCCGCCGATCGCGCCAAACGCGGAGAGATCCTCGCTGGCCCCGTAGTCGATGCCCCAGAAGAAGTGGCCGCCGGTCGTGGCCGGCGCGTCGACCGGCAGGTGGACAGCGTTCGCCACCAGATGAAGGCCGTGCGCCGCTACCGGGACGAGCCGCGACGCCGAGAACACGAGCAGCACGAAGATGCCGCTGAACCACGCACGCCCTCCCCTCCCGGCCCGACGCTCGCCGCGAGCGATCATGAGGGCGACCACCAGCCCAAGTCCTGCCAGCACCGTCGCCAGCCGCAGATCGAGGCCCGAGAGGTCGAAGAGGCCGTAGAGGACGCGAAAGGCCGTTGTCGGCGTCCCGGTCAGTGAGGGTGACGCCTGCTGGGCGACGCGACCACCGCCGCGGCCGAGCAGATGACCGGTGTGGATTGCGTTCAGCACGAATCCCCAGATCCCGAGCGCGGCGAACGACCCGACGAGCCACGCGAGCGTTCGCGCGAGCGCGGCGCGGCTCCGCAGTAATGCGAGCGCGAGCGGGATCGGCAGTATGAGGGCCGTCGTCAGCTTCACACCGATCGCGAGCCCAAGGGCGACGCCGCCCAGGGCAAGCTCGGGAGCCGAGCCGCCGAGGATCAGAGCGGCTGCGATGACGGGGAGCGCCGCGGCGACGAGATCGTTCTGGGCGGTCGTCGCCTCGAGCGCCACCAGAGGGAAAGTCGCGAAGAGGAGCGCGGCGAACGCGGCCGGCCGTCGTGCATGGCCGAGGTGACGCGAGACTGCATAGATCCCGAGCGTCGCGGCGCAGCCGGCGAGGAACTGGGGCAGCGCGAACAGCGCGACCCGGCGCGCAACCCCGAACAGCATGAGCACCTGCTGCTCCGCGAGCGGCTGGAACTCGTTGGTCCTATCCGTTGGCGCTCCGGGGATCCAGTAGACCCCGCCGTGCTGCGTCCACGCCGCCGCGCGTGCGAGGTGATAGGTCAGCGAATCCCAGTTGTTCGGAGGGGCGGCGAAGACGGGGACGAGCTCATAGAGCGTCGAGGCGAGGACGCCCGCGCCGAGCACGGCGAGCGCCGGCTCACGCCAGGCCTTCCGGGGAAGGACGAGTTTCGGGAGCCGCGGGCGACCGCGCAGAAGCCACGAGACGAGCGCGACGGAGAGCAGTGCCGTCTGGCCTGCGCAGATCCCGAACCTCGTCACGCCACGAAAGGGCGAGAGCGTCGTGGTCAGGAGCGCGACGTCGGCAACAGCGAGCACGTAGCCGTGTAGGCCTGTGAGCACCCAGGAATGTGGCCGGAGAGCGAGTGCGGCGAGCGCGGACGTCCCGGCGATCTCTCCGATCACAAGCGCCGTCAGCGCGAAGCCCGCGATTGCAGACCCTCAGCAGCAGTTCGCGGCCGACGCGCTCATGAGAGACCCTAGACGATCGTGCAGGACTGCGAGAAGGGCGAGCGGCCCGTTCTGCATGATACGACGGGTGCTGGCCCTTCCGTCTTGGACGCGTCTGCGGCCCGACCTGCTGGTCGTCCTGGGAATTGCAACTGCCCTACGCGTTGGGGTGTTTGTTGCGGCCGTTCGTTCGCCCCAACGATTCTGGTCGCAGGACGCCCGCGACTACATCGGCGTCGCGACCCATCTTCACGCGAGCTACCTCTCCGGCTCCGGTCGCTGGTTCGAAGTCGGCCTCTTGCGACCACCCGTCTACCCCTTGTTCATTCGATTGGTCTTCGACATCTTCGGCCGACACTACGCGCCGATCATCGCGATCCAACTGGGGATCAGCGTAGCGACCGTGGGACTCGTGTACTGGCTCGCGCAGCTGCTGCTTCCACGGCGCTACGCCCTCGGTGCCGCGTTTCTGCTCGCGATCGATCCAGCGTCGATCGTCTTCGCGAACCAGATGCTGACTGAGACCCTCTTCGCGTTCTTGCTCACAATTGCCATCGTGCTCGTCGTCGTCGGCCAGCGCCGTGGCGGCCCTGTTTTCATGCTGGCGGCGGGCCTCATGCTCGGCTTTGCCACGCTCACACGCCCAGTCGCCGAGTACCTCCCGCTGCTGCTCGTGCCCGCGCTGGTGCTTCCAGCGGCGACGAGGCGCCGCGCGTCGCTTGCCCTCGCGGCGGCACTCGCCGCAGGCTTCGTGCTGCCCGTCGGCGGGTGGGTCATCCGCAACTTCTCCCAGACCCACGTCCCGATCGTCAGCACGATCGACGGCCACAACATGCTCGACTACCGCGCCGTCGGTGCACTCGTCGAAAGCGGCGAGCTTCCTTGGGATGCCCGCAAGCACGTCGCAGTGCAGCTCGCAGCCCGAGTTCACCCAGGACAGAACGCCGCCGAGGTTAGCCGAGTGCAGATGCGGCTCGGCCTCGACATCATCGGCCGGCATCCGGTCGGCGCGACCAAGAGCTGGCTGAAAGGCGAGGGAAGGCTGCTCGGCGGGACGGCAAGACCGAGACCGCGATCCTTCTCGCCGGCCGCCAAAGCACCTCTGGAGCTGCGCTTCGGGCGCTGATACTCGTCGACCAGCTGATCACGCTGCTGATCGGGACGGCGGCTGCCGTCGGAATCGTCGCACTCGTCATGGGCCGCATCCGCATCCCGGCGCTCTGGCTGCTTGCAGCGACCGTCGCCTATCTCGTTGTGATCTCCGGTGGGCCCGAGGCCTACTCGCGTTTCCGCGTTCCCGTCACGCCGCTGCTCGGCGTGCTCGCGGCGGCGGGGCTCGCGGCGTGGCGTCGGAATCGCGAGGGCTCGCCGCTCACGAAACACGCACGCGAATGAGGACCCAGATCGCCTTGAAGCCGTCGCGCCAGGTGATCTTCTTCCCTTCCGCGTAGGTGCGGCCGTAGTACGAGATCGGGAGCTCGTAGATCCGAAGCTTCTGCTTGCAGATCCGTCCGGTGATCTCGGGCTCGATCGCGAAGTCGTTCTCGCGCAGGTCGAGCGAGCGCAAGACCTCGATCCGAAACGCCTTGTAGCCGGTCTCCATGTCGGAGAGCGTCGTGTTGAACAGGAGCCCGGTGACGAAGCTCAAGAATCGATTGCCCATCAGGTGCCAGAAGAGATAGGCGCGTTGGGGCTTGCCGCCCGCGAGACGCGACCCGTAGACGACGTCCGCGAGCCCGCGCTCGATCGGCTCGATCAGTGCCGGCACCTCGGCCGGGTCGTACTCCATGTCGGCGTCCTGGATGACGACGATGTCGCCGTCGGCGTGTGGGATCGCCGTGCGGATCGCGGCTCCCTTCCCACGATTCGGCTGACGCAGAACAAACACGCCGTCGTGCTGCGCAGCGCGGTCGCCGGTGCCGTCAGTCGATCCGTCGTCCACGACGATCACCTGCTTTTCGAGGTCGAGCGCCGCAACCCGGTCGAGCACCTCGTCGATCGTTCGCGCCTCGTTGTAGGCGGGAACGATGAACGTGACCCTCACGTGACTTGACGGGTGCGCGAGTCGACCACGATGGCGGCGATCGCGCCGAGGATCAAGCCGATCAACGCCCCTACGAGCAGCGAGCTGTTCCGCGAGTGAGCCGACGCCTTCACCGAACGTGCTGCCGTGATCACCTTCGCGCTCTCGACCTGCGTTGCAAATGCGAGCTGCTGCTGCAACGTCTCCTGCTGAGCGATCAGGTTGCCGAGGCGTGCCTCCGCGTTGTCCTCCTGGCTGACGATCACGAGCTGCTGGAGCGGGTCGAGGTTCTTGGCCGCCTTGGTGGCTGCTGTCAGGATCGCCAACCGCGCGTTGACCGACTTGAGCTGCGTGTTGACGCTCCCGAGCGTCGTGCGGAACGTCCTGATCTTGACGCCGACATACGACGCAGTCGTTTCCTTGACCACGATGTCTGCGAGCGCGTTTGCGGCTGCGCTGGTCGTCGACGGACGCGTGCCGTTGACGGTGAGCGAGATCAACGGCGTCGCACGCGAGGCGCCCGCACCCGTGGCGCTGCCGACCTGTGCGACCGAGACGTGCCCGCGCAGCGCAGCCGGACGCATGTCCGCCCTGCTCGCGGCCTGGGCCTGCGCGTCCGCCGAGCTGACGATCAGCGAGACCGCGCGCGGGTTGGTGCCGAAGCCGTTCACGAGTGCCCCGCCCGGCGAGGTCGGCTGCCCGAGCGAGATCAGCGCGCTCGCCTTGTAGTTCGTGCCGCCCCGGAACGAGAAGAGCACGCCCACGATCGCGCCGAGCACGAGCCCGGCCACGGGAATCCACCAGAGTGCGACCAGGGCGCGGCGCCAGCGGACGAGGTCGACCTCGCGCTCGGCGAGGTCGTCGGTGCGGCGGGGGCCCGTCATGCGCATGTGACCCTAGCCGACAGGGGAACTACAACCGCAAGTGGTAGACGGCGCTCGTCGCCTTTCCCGTCTCGCGCGTGAGCGTGACGATTGCGCGGAGATCGCCGCGGGCCGCGCGCGGAGCCCGAAAATCGAACACGCCGCGTCCACCGGCCAGGAACCGCCGCGAACGGCCATGAAGCATGCCGACGAGCCGCCCGCGTCGCAGCAGCCGCAACGTCAGCTGCGAGCGGGCGACCCACTCGTCGACGTTGCCGCGGTTTGCCAGGAAGAGCCGGACGACGCGCGGCGGTCGGCGGCGGAGAACGGCGAGCCGGCCGAGCACCAACCGTCTGACGAGGCGCCCGGGCACCCGCACGACGACCACCACACCGACGCGAACTCGCATGCGCAGCGCCTTGCCGCCGGTCAGTCGCGAGGCGAGCACGAGCACGGTCGCGTGATCGCCCGGCGCGGCGCGCAGCGCGGCGAGCGCCGAGACGCGCAGGGCCGCGCGCCGACCCGGCGCGAGCCGAACCGTGCGGGGAACGACGCGGAACCACGAGCGCGCGGCCGGGGCGATCCGCGGCCGACCCCGCAGGTCGAGTCGGTAACCGGCGGGGGCCGCATCGAGCACGACGGGCTCCGACCCGGCGTTGAGGACGCTAACCGCGGCGTGTGAGCCCGCGTCGAGCACCACCCTCTGCGGGGATGCTGCGACGGCGAGCGCGCCGACAAGGAGCGCCTCGACGATCATCGGCCGACGACCGTGAACGTGACCGTCGCGGTGTAGTGCCCCGGCGAGACGGGAGGCAGCGGAGCGCTGAACCCGATGCTGACCGGCCAGACGTCTCCGGCAGCCGGGCTCGCAGCGGCCGTCGTCCCACGGGAGCGGCGCACCGATTGCGGCTGCCGACGCGAGCTGGACGAGGTAGTAGCGCCCCGCGGCGAGGGTCCCGGACAAGGCGGTCACCTGCCATGTCGTGCCCGCAGCGGGTGCGTACTGGAGAGTCCAGGTGCTGAGGTCGATCGCGCTCGAGCTGCGGTTGAAAAGCTCGACGAAGTCGTTCTGGTAGGACGCACCGGCGTTGCCACCGCCGGCGTAGGCCTGGCTGATCACGGCGGTCGCCGAGGCTGCGCGCGCGAGTGGCGCCGCACCGGCGGCAAGCAGGGCGATCAGGACGAGAGGCAGGACGAAGCGATGCACAGGCGGCTCCAATCAGAGAGTCGGGAAGGGGTCTCCTCCTCTCTACCGAGCTGTTCGCACCGCCGAAAGTGTCCTGGTCGAGAAGTTGCGCTTACATCACTCTCTATTGACAGCCCAGTCCCATTGCCGCGCGATTCCCTCCTCGAGCGAGACGCGCGGCTCCCAGCCGAGGTCAGCGCGAATCCGCGAGGTATCGGCCTGCGTGCGCCGCTGGTCGCCGGGCACGGCGCTCTCGTGGCGGCGCACGTCCAGCGCGCGCCCGGAGACATGCTCGAAGAGCGCGATCGTCTCGTTCATCGACGCCTCGAGCGCGCCGCCGACGTTGTAGGTGCCGCTGCCGCGGTCCATGACCGCGATCGTCGCCTCGACGACGTCTCCCACGTACGTCCAGCTCCGTGACTGTGCGCCGTCACCGAAGAGCTCGAACGTGCCGCCGTTTGCGAGCGCCGTTGCGATCCGCGTAAACGCCATGTCCGGCCGCTGGCGCGGGCCGAACGCGTTGAAGTACCGCGCTACGGCGCAGTCAAGCCCGAACTGCCGTTCGTAGGCAGCGGCGAGCTGCTCACACGCGAGCTTGGTGATCCCGTAAGGCGAAAGCGGGTGCGGTGGCGTCTGCTCCGGTGTCGGATAGCTCTCGGCCGCACCATAGATCGACGACGACGACGCGAACACGACCTTGACGCCGTCGCGCGCGGCGGCCTCGAACACCCGCTGGGATGCATGCACGTTCCGGCGCAGATACAGAGGGAACACGTCGCCGAAGCTGCGCACACCGGGCTGTCCGGCGAGATGGAAGACACCGTCGAGCCCCGCGAAGTCCAGCGCGTCCTCGGCCAGGTCGACGCGGCGCACGTCGAGGCCGCGCGCATTCTTCTCCTTCAGCGCAGGGTCGTAGTAGTCGGTGAAGGAGTCGAGGCCAACGACCTCGTGGTCGGAGCCGAGCAGTCGTTCTGAGAGGTGCGAGCCGATGAAGCCGGCGGCTCCGGTGACGACGTAGCGCATCAGGCGCAGCCCCTATGCAGCGCCGCCGCGCCGCGCGCGACGTCGCCCTCGGCGCCGTACAGCGCGATGTGGCAGACGTTGCGCCGCGCACGCTGCGTGCCACGCCCAAGTCGGATCGCGAGCGGGCGCGACCCGATCACACGCGGCTCGTGGAACCCGGCACCACGCAAGGCCCGAAGTGCGGAGGCGGCGCTCAGCTTGCGCTTCGTCGGCGCGCGCTGCTCGTCGAGGCCGTAGATGCGCGCGTTCCCAACGAGGTAGACCCGTGCGGCGTCGGCGACAATCGGCGAGTACTTGCCGTCGGGGAACGTCCACACCTGCTTGCCCGACATCGCGTCGAGCGCATAGGTCGTGCCCTTCAGGGTCGCGAAGTAGACGCGCCCGGCGATCACGGTCGGCGAGCCGGAGATCGGCCCGTTCGCCTCGAACTGCCAGAGGATCGCTCCGGTCGCCGCATCGAACGCGAAGAAGCGGTGCGAGTACGAGCCGGCGAAGACGCGGGCGCGCCAGACGGCCGTCGATGAGTAGACGTAGCCGCCGGTCGACTGCGACCAGCGCAGCTTCCCGCTCGAGGCGCCGAATGAATAGACCTTGCCGTCGGTGGCACCGATGTAGACGCGACCGTACGCGACCGCGGGCGTCCCGTAGAAGTTGCCGGTGTGCCCGAAGCGCGGCTGGGCTCTCGCCTGCCACATGATCTTGCCGGAGCGAAGGTCGAGGGCGTAGACGTAGCTCGAGTAGTCGCCGACATACAGCCGCTCCCCAGCGATCGCCACACCGCCCTTCACCTGGCCGTGCAGCTTCGTCTGCCAGCGCAGCTTGCCGGAGCGCTTGCGAAACGCGTAGACGCGACCGCTCCAGTCGCCGACGAACACCGAGCCGGCAGCGACGACCGGCGAGGACTCGGAGGGGTAGATGTCCTTCCGCCAGAGGACCTTGCCGCGCCCGACGGTGAACGCGACGAGCTCGCCTCTGAGCTTGCCGCTCGGTTTGCGATTGCACGGCGGTGCGTTCATGAACGTCTCGAAGACGACGTGCTCGTCGACCGCCGGCGACGCTGCGACGCACCGGCGCGAGACGTACGTCCACGCCTTGCGCCCGTTCTTCGCGCCGATCGCGAACAGCACGCCCGCGTTGTTGGCGAAGAAGAGACGTCCGTAGGCGATCGCGGGCGGGAACTCGACGAGCGTGCGCGCAGGGAAGAGCCAGGCGCGGCGAAACGGTGGCGCCAGCGTGACGCCGTTGGCGAAGTGCAGACGCTCGGGATCGTGGCCGTACGTGGGCCAGGCGACGCCGGGCTCCTTCGGGGGCGGTGGAGCCGCTTCGGTCGTCACGAACTCGACGGTCGACGAGCCCTTGACATCCTTCGCCTGGCTCTTGACGTGCAGGTAGTAGGCGACGCCGCCGCCGGCCAGCGCGAGCACACCGAGCACGAGCACGACGATCAGCGCCCGCTTCATTTTTTTTCGACCACCGCGTACAGGCGCGAATAGCCGTTCAGCAAAAGGCGCTTTCCCGAGCCTGATACCGGCACGTACTCCCCGTGCGGAAAGTTGAGCAGAACGCGACCGCTGCGCACGTCGACGCCGAGGATCCGATGAGCAAACGAGCCCGCGTAGGCGACGCCGTCGACGACGACTGCTGCTCCCGAGATCGGGCCGCCGGTCCCGTGCGACCAGAGCGTCCTGCCGGATCTCGCCGAGAGCCCGTAGAAGACGCCGTTGTACGCGCCGAAGAACACCCGTCCGCCGACGGCCGCCGGCGAGGAGTAGACGTAGGAGCCCGTGCTGCGGCGCCAGAGGTAGTGGCCCGAGGTCGAGAACGCGGTCAGCGAGCCGCCGCTCGAGCTTGGCACGAAGACGCGGCCCGCAGCGACCGCCGGGGTTCCGTAGACGCGGCCGTTGACGCTGCGTGACCAGCGCAGGTGACCATTGCGTGCATTCAGCACGAGCAGCCGTCCGCAGTAGTCGCCGATAAAGAGCGATGTACCCGAGAGCGCCGCAGACGACGTGACCTTGCAGCCGTCGTACCGGCGCCAGCGAGGCTTGTGGGTGCGCAGGTCGAGCGCGCTGATCGTCCCGTTCCAGGCGCCAAAGACGTCGGCGCCGTTGACGATCACCGGCGAGGACTCGACCGGCGAGCCGACGGTGTAGTGCCAGAGGGGCCTGCCGTCAGAGCGGCGCAGCACCCAGACGTGCCCGTCCATACCGTGCACGATCAGCTGATTGCGCCAGACCGCCGGCGACGCGGCCATCTTTCCGTTCGGGGTGTCGTGCCGCCAGATCACTCGTCCGTTTCGCATGTCGAGCGCCCGCACCGTTCCCTTGGCATTTGCGACGTAGGCGACGCCGTCCTGGACGACCGCCGGGAACTCGATCAGCGTGCCGAGCCCGCGCGACCAGACCACGCGGTACGGCGGGCGCACATGCATGCCCGGCTGCGACTGCGAGCGATTCGGCCCCGCGCCGTAGATCGCCCACTGCAGCGAGCGCTGGTAGATCTTGATCGTCGATTTGGGGCGCGTGCGAAACGAGAGCCGCACCGCTCGGGCCCCGTAACCCGTCTTCGCGGCGACGGTGACGAGGGACGCGCGGTGGGCGAGCTTCACCCGCGCGACACCGCGGCGATCACTGCGTGCGGAGCGCCGGCCGATCGTGACGCGCGCACCGCGCACACGCGCATTCGTGTCGCCGTCGACCACGGTCACCTGGACTGCGGCCGGTCGCCGCCTCGGCAGATCCGGAGCAGTGACGCGCGACGCAGGCTTGGCGGAGACCGTCGTTCCAGCGGTCTCGTGCCGTGAGCCGCAGCCGGCGAGGAGCACTGCTCCACAAAGGAGCGCGACAGGTCTCCTCACGCCTCCTCCGGCACCGCCTCCGCCTGCTCTGGGGCCGATTCGAGCGTCCCGTCACGCTCCTCGAGGATCAGCTGCGAGAAGAAACGCGTCATCACGACCCCCTCGCGAAACTCGCCAAGCCGCGGTTCGGGCCGCTCGCCGTTTGCGAGCGCGATCGCAAGCTCCGGGTAGCGGGAGCCGGCGGCTGTCGGCAGCGGGAAGCCGCCGCCGAAGCGCGGGTTCACGTCGGTCACCTGCAGCTCACCGTCAGGCTCGCGGAAGCACTGCACGTTGCCGGGGCCGATCAGAGGCAGCGCCTCGGACACCCTGCACCCGAACTCGACAAGCTCCGGATCCTTGATCGTCATCCCTTTGATCGATTCGCCGCCCTTCGACTCGATCATGGTGCGCGGGATCGCGGCGAGGCAGCGACCGTCGAGATCGCAGAAGACGTCGACTGAGAACTCGACCCCGGCGCACATCGCCTGCACCATTGACTCGGCGGTCGTGTAGCGCAGGAAAAAGTCGAGCTCGGTCTTGTCCTGCGCGCGATAGATGTGCCGCGAGCCGAAGCCCTTCCGCGCCTTGACGAGCACGGGGTAGCTCACATCGTCGGGCACGTCGTCCGGGAGCCAGGTCGGCGGGGAGCCGATGCTCTGCTCCTCGAAGAATTGGTGTGCGAGGTACTTGTCCGAGCAGCGCGCGATCGCCTCGATGCCCGGGACGAGCACGACCGCGCCGCCGAGGTGGTCGCGCGCCTGGGCGAGCTGGAGGTGATCGAGATCGGTGAGCGGGACGATCAGGCGCACGTCGTGCAGCTCGACGAGATCCCGGAGCGCGTCGACGTAGCCCGGATCGTCGACCCGCGGGACGAGCGCCCGGCGGTCGGCGTGGTAGAGCGCGGGTGCGAGCTGGTCGACGTCAGTCGCGATCGTGGTCGCCCCCGCACGAGCGAACGCGGTGACGATGTCGACACGCTGGCCCGCGCACGTGAACAGGACGGCGGTCACAGCTGCGGAGGGTACCGCTGGGGCATGAAGGCACCGTTAGGACGGTCTTTGCCAGCCGCCGGTCGTCCCTTTGTACGTCCCGCCGAAGAGGGAGAGCGGTGTGCGGATCAGGATCAGCAGATCGGTCTTCCAGTCGTGATGGCGGACGTACCAGAGGTCGAGCTCGATCCGATCGGCCCAGGGCAGCGACGCGCGCCCGTGGATCTGCGCCCAACCGGTGATCCCGGGCTTGACGTCGAGCCGGTGCAGCTGGCGCTCGTCGTACGCCTCGACCTGGTAGCGGAGCGTCGGGCGGGGACCGATCACCGACATGTCGCCGCAAACGACGTTCCAGAGCTGCGGTAGCTCGTCGATGCTGAGCCGGCGCAGCAGCCTGCCTGCCCGGGTGATCCGTGAGTCGCCCTGCTCGACCGCATAGCCCGCGCCCTGCGACTCGGCGCCGACGACCATCGTGCGCAGCTTCAGGAGCTCGAAGTCGGCGCCGTCCTTCCCGACCCGCGTCTGGCGATAGAGCACGGGACCCCGCCCCTCGAGCTTCACCGCGAGCGCGCCGGCCGCGAGCAGCGGGCTCGAGACGACGAGGCCGAGCCCCGCGATCGAGACGTCGAGCGCCCTGTTCACCTCGGCCCCTCCGCGAGCTCCCACGTCGCCGGCACGCCGCGCCGCACGTAGTTCCAGAGCGCAACGAGCGTCGCCCAGGAGACGAGCACGTAGTAGCGCGCGATCCCGACGCCGACGAGCGCCGCGGCGAAGAGGAGCAACTGCGCCCCGAGCACCACGTCGTACACCCAGCCCTCCGCGACGAGCGCGAGCGACGTCGCGAGCAGGAGCACGTGCAGGATCCCGGAGCCGTAGCGAAGCAGGCGGTGCGAGACGATTTCGAGCGCGTACAGCGTCCCGAGTCGCCGCAGCATCTTGCCGCGGAGGACGATCAGCCAGCAGTGCTCGAACATCCGCACCTTGCGCCGATACTCGGTCTCGTTCGACGGCGTCGGCTTCTCGAAGGCATGTGCCGCGGGTTCGTAGACGGCCCGGCGGCCGCGCTGCACCATCAGGTACGGCAGCGACAGATCATGGCCGAAGCGCGGGTCGACCTCGACGTAGTCCGCGCGGCGAACGGCGTAGATCGATCCGTTCCCCCCGGTGACCGAGCCGAGCGCCGACTCGGCGCCGCGGATGCCCATCTCGTAGCGCCAGTAGAGACCTTCCTTGTTCGAGCCGTCGGCGGCGAGGATCTGCAGCTGGCCGCAGACGTAGGCGACGTCGGGGTCGGCGAACGCACGCACGAGCTGGCGCAGCGCGTCGGCCGACCACGTGGCGTTCGCATCGGAGAACGCGACGATCTCGCTGTCCGACTGGCGGACCGCGCGATCCTGCGCAGCGACCTTGCCGCCGCGCGGGTTCGAGATCAGCTTGACGCGGTCGTACTCGAGTGCGATCTCGTCGGTGCCGTCCGTGGAGGCATCCGACGTGACGACGATCTGCAGCTTCTCGGGCGGATAGTCGAGCTGAAGCAAGTTCTCGATACGGCGGGCGATCACACTCTGCTCGTTGTAGGCGGCGACGATCACCGTGACCGTCGGCTCGATCTCGGCCCTCTCGATCCGCCGCGGCAGCAGCCGTGCGAGCCCGGCGGCGAGCCCTGGGTAGAGGACGTGGGTCCAGGCAAGCAGCGCCAACGAGAGCCAGAAGAGAACCAAGAGAACGCTCATGGTGCGATGGTATGCAGCGGCGCTGTGAGGTCGAGGGGGATAGCCTAATTCCGTTGTCGACACCGCCCCGTTCCGACCGGTTCTTCACCCGCGCAATGGTGGTCGCGCTCGGGGCGTACCTCGTGTTCCTCGTGACGTTTGGCCATTTCCAGGTCAAGGGAGACGCACTCGTCTACTTCAACCTGAGGCGGCGCTTCTTCGGCGAGCACCCCGACTCAGCCTTCGCCTACCAGTTCGGCAGCGACCTCTGGAACTGGCCGTTCTTTCTCCTCGGCAGGGGTTTGGGCGCCATCTTCGGTCTTCAACCGAAGATCTTTCACGTCTCCTTCGAAGAGCTCGCGATGACCGGTGCCGCGAATCTCGCCCTCCTCGCAACGCTCTACCTCGGCTGGCGGATTCTGCAGCAGCTAGAGCTGCCGCGGCGGCCTGCCGTCCTCTTCCTGACGGTCTTCGGCAGTCCCCTCTTCTTCTATGCCGTCTTCGAGCCGGCGGGGAAGCACGTCGTCGACACGCTCGTGATCACCGCCGCGGTGTTGCTGACGCTCTACCTATGCCAGGGCGGAACGGACCGGCATGCTCTCGCGCTCGGCGCCCTCGCAGGGGTGTCTCTGAACATCCGTTACGTGAACGTGGCGTTTTTCCTGGCAATCGCCTGTTCGCTCGCGCTACGTCGGCGACGTGCATTCGCGATTGCGATTGCTGCGGCGGCGGTGGTCGGACCCGTTGTCTTTGCCATCCCCGCGACGCGCGGAATCTCCTACTTCGTGCCGAGCTATTTCCCGAAGTCCCAAGCCGTGGGCCGAATTGCGGCGGGGCACCACCCGATCATTGGCAGCGCCAGCAGTCCATTGAATGGATTCGATCCGCTGATTCCGTTCAAGATGCTGTTCAGCGAGCACCGAGGCCTCTTCCTCTGGACGCCGCTGACAGCCCTGGCGGTAATCGGCTTCGTCCTCTTCCTGCGGCGAGAACAGGACCCGGACCATCGAGCATTTCTGTGGACGCTGGCTGCGGCATCAGTGGCACTGCTGTTCGTCCACACGATCTGGGGCCAGTGGGACGGCGGCTTTGCCTTTTCGCAGCGCTTTCTGACATCCCTGTTCCCACTGTTCCTAATCGGGGTCGCAGAACTGAGGCGCAGCTATGGACGGTTCGTCTATCCGGCGCTCGTCCTCTGCGTCCTGTGGTCAATTGCCGTCGCTCTCGTCCACGACGTGGGCTACAACGGTGTCAGCGAGCGCGACGGCCTCGTTCGCATCGCGACGGTGATGCGGACCGACTCCGACAACCTTCGCCACAAGGTCGACCGGCGAGCAAGGCACCGGTGGAAGTATGCGTGGGCTCTCCTCCATGGACGCGATCCAGAGCACGTTCATGGTCCCTAACATCCCGCTCGTGGTCACGGAAAACGCCCGCCCGCGGCTACTCGTTTTCAATCAGTACTACCACCC
>JBBQQI010000051.1:0-17707 GCA_038216085.1 Gaiellales bacterium
GTACGGGCATAAGCGCGGTCTGATCCGAAAGGAACTCATACGACCCACATGGCGAAATTGTCACGCACTCTGGCGTCCGCGCCGAAGCCGACGAACAGCGAAACAACGTGCAAGAACGAAGCCGTGTGGTACCCGTATATCTTGGCTCCTTCGGTGGGGGCTGCATCGTGAAACCGGCGCATCGGACGCCGTTACAACAGGGTCGCGTCTGGTTTTGCGGCGCAAGGGTCATACGCCCAAGAAGCGCGCTCCTACGAGCTCGGGCTCCTGGCAGTGGCAATCTCGCTGGCCGCCTTTTCTGCGGCCTTGCGACCCGACGGCTCGACGACCGCGGTCTGGGTTTGGGCTGTCTCCTCCTCGCTCGCTCTTGCCACGCATTACTTCGCCGTGTTCGCGGTTCTGCCGGCCGCCTGCTGGCTGCTCACGTCCAGAAGGCGGCGCGCACACGGGGTCGTCCCGGCGATCGGGCTCGTCGCCGTGACCGCTCTGGCGCTCGCGCCGCTTGCACTCGCACAACGCGACAATCCGCGTTGGATCGCAGGCTCGTCGTTCGTCCGGCGCTTGCTCGACGTGCCGGCGATCTTCCTGGCCGGCCCGCAGCCGTCGGTCGCGCTCGCGGCCGTTCCGCTCGGGCTCGCCTCGCTCGCGGTGCTCGTCGCGGCCGGTCGGCGCTGGGAAGCACTCGCTCGCCGATCGGCAATGATCGTCGGCAGCATCGGCGCCTCCGTGATCGCCGTGCCGCTCCTGGCCGTCGTCGCAGGTGCCGACTTCTTCCTCGCTCGCAACGTCATCTTCGCGTGGCCGCCGCTTGCCATCGTCCTGGCGGCCGCGCTCGGATCGCTTCGGCCGGGCACGCTCGCAACACTCGGCGCGGGCGCGTTCGTCGTCGCGGGCGCCGCGATCGTCGTCGCTACAGCCCACCAGTCGAAGTTCGGCCGCGAGGATTGGCGGGGCGCTGCCGCCGAGATCGCGGAGACCGCCGGACCGCGTGCAGTTGTCCTCTCGCCACTCGGCGGCGAGAAAGCGTTCCGTTATTACCTCGGCGGCTTGGGTGAGCAGGGCGCCGGCAGGGTCGTCGTGCGCGAGGTCGACGTGCTCGGCCTGCCGGGACAGGCGACAGGATCGCAGCGGCCCCGCGTCCACCGCACCCGCGAGACCGTCCGCGCCTGAGTGGCTTCGCGCTCACCGAGACAGTGGAGACCTCCTCGTTCACGCTCGAGCGTTTGCGCACCCCGCGCCCGAAGGCCATTTCCCCAGCACGGCTGCGCTCACTCGCCCTCGGAGAGCCGCTCATCGTGCTCACGGCGAAATAGACGGAAACGGCAACGACGGCGGCCCCGGGGAGAGGGGATGGGGCCGGCCGTCGTGCCGCAGTCAGCCTCCGGCTCCCCCGGAGGCTTATCTGTGATTCGTTACCTGACCCCGCCGTCCTTGTTCCCGCGGGAACTGATTTGAATCCAGGCGGGAGCCAGGCCCCACCCAGAGTAGGGTTCGCGCGGTGGCTCGGGCGGAGGAGAAGCGCCGACTGATCCTCGAGGCTGCGGTCCGGGTGTTCGCACGGCAGGGGTACGAGGCATCGCCCGTCGGCGACATTGCGAAAGAAGCGGGCGTCGCCTACGGGCTCGTCTACCACTATTTCGGGTCGAAGGACGCGGTGCTCGAAGCCGTCTTCCGTGAGGCCTGGGGCCGGCTCCTGGCGGCGGTCGCGCTTGCCGAGGAGCCCGGCCAGAACGCCGCCGAGCAGCTCTCGCTCGTCGTGAAGATCGTTCTTCGCAGCTGGCGCGACGATCCGGACCTCGTGCGCCTGCTCGTTCGCGAGGTGACCCGCAGCCCCCACATCCAGGACGAGCTCGACGAAATCGGCCAGGCGTTCGCGAGCCTCGAACGGATCGTCCGCCGCGGCCAGGACGACGGGACGTTCCGGCTCGACCTCGACCCGCGGCTCGCGGCATGGATGCTCTACGGCTCGCTGGAAGAGGTGCTGACCGGCTGGGTGCTCGGCCAGTTGCCCGACGACACCGCAGCCGTCGCCTCCGCCGAGCGCGAAGTGATCGCGACGATCGTCGGCGGTTTCCGCTCGTCTGTGGGATAGTCGCCGCGTGCTCGACCCGCAGAAGCGCTGGCGGCCACTGCCGGACAAGCCCGACTACGCGGGCTTCCTGTCGTTCGGCGGGCTGCCCCTCGTGCAAGAGCCCGAGCACCTGGCGGGCATCGACGTTGCGATCATCGGCGCTCCGACCGACGATCTCGTCTCCGACCGCCCCGGCACGCGCTTTGCGCCGCGCGCGATCCGGGCAGCCTCGTGCCCCGCGGGGGCGCACCTCGAGGCTGGAGTCGACGCGTTCGCCGAGTTGCGCATCGTCGACTACGGCGACGCGCCGGTCGTTCCCGCCAATCCGGTCGCGACGCACGCGGCGATCGAGCGGATCGTCGGAGAGGTGCTCGACGCGGGCGCCTTGCCCGTCACGCTCGGAGGCGACCACTCGATCACCGAGCCGTGCATCGCGGCGATCGGACGGCGACGCGGCCCCGTCGGGCTGATCCACTTCGACACGCACACGGACACCGGTCGCGAGGTCTTCGGCGTCGAGCACTCGCACGGCACGCCGATGTTTCGCCTCGTCGAGGGCGGCCGCGTGGACGGCGGCCGCTACGCGCAGATCGGTCTCCGCGGCTACTGGCCCGGACCGGCCGAGTTCGAGTGGCAGCGTTCGCAGGGCATCGCGAGCTTCTTCATGCACGACGTGCGCGACCTCGGGATCAAGGAGGTCATCCGCCGCGCGCTTGCACATGCGGGAGGCGGGCCGACGTATCTGACGGTGGACGTCGACGTGCTCGACCCGGCCTTCGCACCGGGAACAGGCACACCGGAGCCGGGCGGAATGACGTCGGCGGATCTGCTGTGGGCGGTGCGCGAGGTCGCGACCCACGTCGAGCTCGTTGGCGGCGACGTGGTGGAGGTGCTGCCGAGCGGGATCGGCTCGGCCGACATCACAGCGCTCGTCGCGGACCGGATCGTCCGCGAGCTCCTGACGGGCCTCGCGGTCGGCCGCCGCACCTAGACACGAACGTATGTTCGCTCTAGAGTGGAGCGATGCAGCTGAGGCTCGACGCCGCCGACCGCCTGGTCGAGCTCGTGGAGGAACGCCGCGGGCCGGTCGCCGTCGACGAGGCAGCGCGCAAGGTGCTGAAGCTTGGAAACGCCGTGCCGGTCGGGCTTGCACGCACGCTGCTCGCCGAAGCGGTCGACGACGATGCGCGCCTCCGGTGGGCCGGCGACCTCGTCGCGCTCGCCGGCGCACCCGGTGAGGAGCTCCTGCTCGAGGATGCGACGTTCGTCGTCTTCGACCTCGAGACGACGGGCCTCCGGCCCGGAACTGCGCGGCCGTGTGAGTTCGGTGCTGTGCGTGTGCGGGGGCTCGAGCTGGCGGAGCGCTTCGAGACACTCGCGAACCCCGGCGCGCGGTTGCAGCCGGCGGTCGCGGCGCTCACCGGCCTGCGCGACGAGGAGCTGCGCCGCGCGCCTCCCGTCGCGGCAGCGGTGCGCCGGTTCCTTGCCTTCGCGGGCGACGGAGTGCTGGTCGCGCACAACGCGCGCTTCGACATGGCGTTTCTCGATAACGAAACGATGCGGCTGACAGGCCGGCGCGTCGCTGCGACCGTCGTCGACACGGTCGGGCTCGCGCGCAAGCTGCTCGGCCGCCAGCCGGCGAATCTCGCCGCGCTCGCCTACCGGTTCGCTACCGACGCTAAGCCCTGCCATCGCGCGCTGCCCGACGCGGAGGCGACGGCGGAGATCCTCGTCTGCCTGATCGGCATGGCGCAGGAGCGCGGCGCGCGCACCGTCGCCGATCTGGTCGAGCTCTCGGCGACGCGGCCCCGCCGCATCCACCGCAAGCGGAACCTTGCCTTCGGAGCGCCCCAGCGTCCGGGCGTCTACCTCTTCCACGATGCGAACGACCAGGTGCTCTACGTGGGCAAAGCGCGTGACCTGCGCGCGCGGTTGCGCTCCTACTTCCGCTCCGAGCGGCAGCGCCCGGCCGTCGAGAGCGCGCTCGGCGCACTCGACCGCATCGAGTGGCGTGTGCTCGGCTCGGAGCTCGAAGCGTCGATCGAGGAGCTACGGCTGATCCGGCAGCTCCGACCGCCCGCGAATGCGCGCTCCGCACGCCCCGACCGCTACCTCTACCTTCGCCGCCGCGGCGACAGCGTCGTCTGCTCGTCGTCACCGACCGAGCTCGGGCCGATCAAGAGCCGCCGCCGCGCGCAGCTCGCCGCACGCGCCCTGCAGAGTGTCGACTGGGACGCACCCGGCGACGCGCTGCCCGTGCTGCGGGCCAAGTTGAAGCGGCTTGCCCGTGACCTGCGCTTCGAGGACGCTGCTCGGCTGCGCGACCGGATCGAGGCGCTCGACCACGTGACGCGCGAGGTCGGTCGCATGCAGCGCCTGCGGAGGCTCGGCGTCTGCGTGGTCGTGCCGGGCGAGCAGGAGGGAACGCGTCGCGGATTCTTCGTCGCGAAAGGGCAGCTCGTCTGCGTGCGCCCCTACCACGGCCCGCACGGTCTCGAGTGGCAGGCGGGCCTGGCGGCTGTCGCGCGCGCGGAGGCGACCCTTGCGCCGGAGGCGGCCGACGACCTGATCGTGATCGCCTCGTTCCTGCGCCGCCCGCCGCCGGAGCTGGAGGTGGTGCCGCTCGTAGACTCCATGGGATGGAGGCGCTCCGCGAACGAGCGGTTGGCGACGGCTGGCGAAAGCTCGTCGCAGACGGCGTGACTGCAACACCGGTCGCGTTGAAGCGCGGACCGGCGGTGAAGATCGTCGACGGTCCGCGCACCGAGACGATCCCGCGCGAGGAATGGCCCGCACGACTCGACGCGGTCCTCGCGAGCGCGCGCAACGTGCATCTGCTCGCGCCGGACGGCGACGTGCACGCGCGGCGCACGAAGAAAGGGAAGTGGCTCGTCTCGCACGCCAAGGCGTCATCACGCGCGCCGGCCGCCGACGCACACGACCGTGCACCACAGCATGCGCTGCCGCAGGGACATCCGTTGTTTGCCGCGACGAAGATCTCGCATGACAAGGAACGGCAGGTGCAGCACTACATCGAGTTGCTGCGTCCGTTGCCGATCTGGGGTCGTGAACGCATCCGTGTGGTCGATGCAGGCTGCGGCAAGGCGTACATGAGCCTCGCGCTCGTCGCCTATGGGCGCGAGGTCGGCACGCGTGTCGAGCTCGTCGGGCTCGACGCAAACCCGGATGTGATCGACACCGTGCGTGGGATCGCAGAGCAGCTCGGCTACGACGAAGCGCGGTTCGAGGCGACGACGATCGACGCCTACGAGGACGCCGACATCGACCTGCTCGTCTCGCTGCACGCCTGCGACACGGCGACGGACGACGCGATCGCCGCCGGTGTCCGGCTCGGTGCGGAGGCGATCGTCGTTGCGCCGTGCTGCCATCACGAGCTCGCGGGTCAGATTGCAAAGAACGAGAAGGACGGCCTCCTGCGCCACGGGCTTCTGCTCGGCCGGCAAGCCGACCTGATCACCGATGCGCTGCGCGCCTCTGCGCTCGAGACGCTCCGCTACAAGGTCGACGTGATCGAGTTCGTCTCGGCCGAGCACACCGCGAAAAACGTGATGCTGCGTGCGGTTCGCGCACCGTCTCCGGCCCGAGCTGCGCGCGCCGGGCGAGAGTACGCCGAGTTGCGAGACCGCTGGGGCGTCGAGCCCGCGATCGGGCGGATTCTCGCCGAATCCTAGGACCGACAACGGTCGGAGCTGGGTCGATCCGCCCTCGCGGATCGGCCCGTTTGTCCGATACAACAGACCCATGGACGAGACACCGCATCTGCTTCGCCGCGGTGATGCCGCCCAGGCCCTGCCGCGCCTCGGCGGGATGGCACGCCCGAACGGCGTCGCGATCGTCAGCGAGCACTTCTGGGCCTTCGCAGGCACCGACGGGTCGCTGCGCGAGGGCCGCATGCCGAAGCCGCCGGAGATCGTGCACCGCCTGCCGCTCGCACGCGGGCTCGTGCGTCTCGGCGCCTCACTCTCGCCGATGTTCAGGCGGAGCGGTATCACGCCGCCGCGGGAGCGGTTCTTGATCATCTTCGCGGTGCTCGCACCGATCGGCTTCGCGTTTTTGCCGTCGCCCTGGTCGACTGTCAGCGGTGTCTCGATCTCGCTGCTCCTCCTTTGCACTGTGCTCCGCGGCCGCGCGCTGCATCTGCACGGAGCTGAGCATCGGGCGATCGCGGCCGCCGAGGAGCGGCGCCTCTCGGAGACCTGGCACGGCACTGCGAAGCCGACACGCTTCTCGCCCCGCTGCGGCACGAACTTCGCAGCACTCGCCCTGCCCGTCACGTTCCTCGCTGACAAGGCGCTGCCGATGGCGCCGGCCTTCTGGTCGCCGCTCGTCGTCCTCGTTCTCTCGCTCGCCTTGACGATGGAGCTCTGGCGCATGGTGCAGCGCTCGTCGAGCCGCATCTGGCACGCGTTTCTCCTGCCGGGGCTCGCCCTGCAGCGACTGACCACGCGCGAGCCGAGGCTGGCGGAGACCCAGATCGCCCTGCGCGCCGTCGCAGCTGTGCTCGCCCGCGAGCTGGGGGAGCCAAACAACTAGCATAGGTCCCATGCACGAAATCGGGACGATGCGAGTCAAGAGCGGCCTCGCCGAAATGCTCAAGGGCGGCGTGATCATGGACGTCGTCGACGCCGAGCAGGCGAAGATCGCCGAGGAGGCAGGCGCCTGCGCCGTCATGGCGCTCGAGCGCGTGCCCGCCGACATCCGCCGCGACGGCGGTGTCGCCCGCATGTCGGACCCCGACATGATCAAGCTGATTCAGGAGGCCGTCTCGATCCCGGTGATGGCCAAGTGCCGCATCGGCCACTTCGCCGAGGCGCAGATCCTCCAGTCGCTCGAGATCGACTACATCGACGAGTCAGAGGTCTTGACCCCGGCCGACCTCGCGCACCACGTGGACAAGTGGCAGTTCACGATTCCGTTCGTATGCGGCTGCACGAACCTCGGCGAGGCGCTTCGGCGTATCGGCGAGGGCGCCGCGATGATCCGCACGAAGGGTGAGGCGGGAACCGGCGACATCGTGAACGCGGTCACCCATATGCGCTCCGTCTTCGGCGGCATCCGCCGCTTGCAGTCGCTGCGCAGCGAAGAGCTCTACGCCGAGGCGAAGGAGCTGCGCGCGCCCTACGAGCTCGTCAAGTGGGTTGCCGAGCACGGCCGGCTGCCGGTCGTCACCTTCACCGCCGGGGGGATTGCCACGCCCGCCGACGCGTCGCTCTGCATGCAACTCGGCGCCGATGGGGTCTTCGTCGGCTCGGGCATCTTCAAGTCGGGCAATCCCTCGCAGCGCGCACGCGCGATCGTCGAGGCGACGACGCACTACCTCGACGCGGACGTGCTCGCCCGTGTCTCGGCCGGCCTCGGTGAGGCGATGGTCGGCATCTCGACGCAGTCGCTCGATCCGAGCCAGCTGCTCGAGACCCGCGGCTGGTAGCCCGGCCGCGCTAGCCGGTCTGAAAGGCCCCGAGGAACACGAGCACCTGTGCGTTCCCAGGTGCGGTGCCGCTCGCGAGCGGTGATTGCTGGACGACCTTGCCGGCTTGGGTGTGCGAGGTGACGGGAATCTTGACGAAGATGAGGCGCAGGTTGGCGCCGTTCAGCGTCGAGACCGCCTGCGTCAGCGTCTGACCGATCACGTTCGGGACGGTCACGTCTGCCTGCGCGTTCGGCCCCTTCGAGAAGTTGATCTGGACATGCGAGTGGAAGGGCAGCGTCGTTCCGCTCGGCTTCGCCTGCTGCACGACCGTGCCAAGAGGGTCTGTGCCGGGAACGAAGACGAGGCTCGCGAGGATGCCCGCCTTGTTCAGCGCGGTGACTGCAGCCTGCTCGGTCTGGCCCTGCACGTCCGGCATCGTCGCGTTCGCGGGGTGGGTCGGCGGGGCCGGGCTCGTGGTCGTGCTCGTGGTCGCGGCGGTCGTGGTCGGAGTCGTTGTCGTTGTCGTTGTCGTTGCGCCCGTGGTCGCCTGCGCCCGCGCGACGGAGAGCGTCACGGTCGAGCCCTTGGCAGTGTCGGCGCCGGACTTCGGCGACTGGTCGACGACGGTGCCGGCGGGTTGACTCGAGCTGACCTCCACCTGCTTCGCGACGAGGCCGAGCCCGTTGAGCTTGGTTTGCGCGTCCGCGAACGACATTCGTGTCAGATCGGGAACGGCGACCTTGGCGGCGACGGAGGCTGTGGTCGCCGGCTGTGTGGTGACGACGACAGTTGTCGTGTTCTGCTTGTGGTCGCGATGCGTGAGCAGGTACGCGATCAGAATCCCGACGGCGATGAGGGCGAGCGCTCCGAGAGCGAGCAGCATCCCGGCGCCGATGCGGCGGTCGGGAGGCGGCAGGACTGGTCCCGGCGGGTCGACCACCGTCTCGCGGCGTTGGATGATCGTCGCGTCGTCGGGGGTCGGCCACGCGTCGTCAGGCGGGCCGGGAGGTGCGGGAGGCTGAGTCACGATCTGCTCCCTCCCATTCGCGACCGTTCCCGAAACCATGGCAACGCTTCAAAGGAGCGGAGCGACGTGCTCCATCAGGTCGAAGAGCGACTCGGCCTGTTGGCTCTCCGGATCGAGTCTGCTGAGCAGGTTCAGACCGAAGTTAAAGCGCCACGAGTGCGGAGGCGACGTCTTCCACCGGGATCAACTCCGCGACGGGTGATCCTTCTGCGACCTCGCGCAACGTGTCGGGCTGCGAGCGTGAGCCACGGCTCCATGCGTTCGACGAGGCGCGGCCGAAGCTCCGGTCGCGCGAGCGACGCCCCGAGCAGCTCGGCGATCACGGTCACATGACCGCCCTCGATGTCTTCCCGATAGAGCCTGCGTGCGGCCTCGATCTTCGCCGCGGTCGTCGCCGCGCCGCTCATCGCGACCGAGTAGCGCTCCAATCGCTCTGCTGCGGACACGTCGAGCGGCGAGGAGGAGCTCGTCGACGCCGCCGTAGTGGTAGAAGACGAGCGCCTGGTTGACGTTGGCACGCGCCGCGATCGAGCGCGCCGTCGTCCCGGTGAAGCCGTTCTCTCGCAGGGACGCAAGCGCTGCCGCGATCAGCGCGGCGCGTGTCTGGTCAGATGTCCTTGCCAATGGTTAGCCATCGGCCCGGACGATCCGGAGGGCGCAGCAGCGCACATGAGCATCGGTCGCGCCATCGCAGTCGGTCCGCTCCACGTGCCGCGAATCTGGCTCTGGGCATTCCGTCGGGCAACGAGCCCGTCTTTCAGGCCCGGACGCTGCGCGGGCATGTCGTCCCACCGTTGCTCCTCGAGCAGATGTACCACCTCGAACATCACCTCTATCCGCGCGTGCCGAGCCACAGGTTGCCCGAGCTCGCGCGCAGGCTGGAGCCGTTTCTCGCCTCAGCGGGCGTCGTCCCCCGCCGCATTCCGTAGCCGCTCGGCCGCCGCGCGGCCCTCGGGCGTTGCGAGGAAATGCTCGAGCGGCACATGCAGCAGGGCGACACGTGCCTCGGCCAGCACCTCGTCGCCGTCGGTGAGCGAGCCGTTCGTCCGAACGCGCCGATCGCTGCGTGCGTCATCGATGCGCGCGCGCAGCAGCAACTCGGTGTTGATCGGGACCGGCCGGCGGAAGCGAACGAACATGCGCGCAGTCACGGCTGGAAAGCGGTACCAGGTGGCGAGTAGCCCGCACGCTTCGTCGAGCGCCGCTGAGACGAGACCGCCGTGCACGATCCCAGGCCCGCCCTGATGGCGCTCGTCGAAGCTGACGTAGGCCTCGTACTCGGTCAGGCCCTCCTCCGACGGGAGCGGCAGGTGCAGGCCGTTCGGGTTGTCGCCACAGCCCCAGCAGGCGGGGTCGTGATGTGGAGCGATCACGGTGTGGCGGGATGGTCGCGCCACACGTTCTCGAACGTGCCGAACCGCAGCTCCTGGGTGTAGTGGAAGCGCGCCTCGTCGCTGCGGCGCATGTACTCCTCCTGATGCTCGGCGAGAAACGCGCTGTAGGCATCCGCCGACTCCCAGCGGTCGATCACGAGGAAGCGCTCCGGCTCCTCGACGTCGTGCAGGAGCTCGGTGCCGATGTAGCCGACGCCACTGCGAAAGAACTGCGCCCACTCGCCCTCTGGCCCGTAGACCTCCTCGAAGCTGACTGGATCGCGGACCTCGTAGCGGAAGACGAGCGCGATCATGGTTACCTCAGCCCGCCGCGCTCGTGGTGCGCTGCGAAGAAGTTCTCGCTGCCGGCCGTCGCCATCGCACCCGAGGCGCTGATCTCGAGGCAGAGTGCCGCGGCGGCGACGATCTGGGCGAAGCGGTAGACCTTGCCGCCGCCCGCGCAACCGATCGAGGCGAGCCAGTCGCGCGCAGACGGAAGCGTCGTCCCGCCGCCGACAGTCCCGACCTCGATGCCGCCGAAGCGAATCGATGCGTGCAGCCCGCCCTCGACACGACGGCCGGTGCCGTGCGCCATCGAGCTCGTGCCGACCATCCCGAGGTCCTGGCCGGTTGCCGCGAAGATCGCCGCGATTGCAGAGGCCGGCGTGAACGCGACCGACTGCATCCCGCTTGCCACGGAGCCGTGTGTGCCTGCCCACGCGAGTGCGTCGAGATCCTCGGCCGTCGTACGGAGCACCCGCCGGATCTGCTCGTCGGGCATGAACGCCTCGGCGAGCACGGTCTTCCCGTGACCCGACTGGAAGTATTCGGCGGAGGGCTTCTTGTCGCCGCCCATGTTCGCCTCGAGGATCGCGCGACCCGGCTTGACCGGCGCGCGCTGCATCACGTAGGCCATGTTCAGCGCGTAGGAGTTTCGGGTCATCATGTTCGGGCCGACGGCGTCGCCGGTCGTCCAGCGCCACAGCACGTGGCACATCGGCCCGACGACATGCGTCTTCACCTCGCGCAGCTTTGCGCGCTTCGAGAGTGAAGCATCGGCTGAGGAGCCGAGCCATTCCTGCATCGCACGCACCTCGGCCTCGACCCAGCGGGCGAGCACAATCGCCTCGGTCGCGTCCTGGCAGACGAAGCACGACGCGCGGGTGATCCGATCGTGCAGGACGTGAGTGCGGATCGGGCCGGCGGCGAGCGCGCCGCGGGTCATCGACGCGGTCAGGCCGCCCTCGGTGTGGGCGAGCGGCACGTGCACGACCTCGGTCGAGCGTCCGGTCTCGGTCACCGACCCTTCGTCGGAGAGCTCGTAGAGGCCGAAGTCGATCTCGACCGGCACGGCCGACACGGGAATGACGGCGACGCCGACGAGCGACTCGGCAGCCGCGGCGAAGGGCTCGAGATCGATCGACGTGACGAGCCCGCCGTCGAGGTGCATCGCTTGACGGCGCGCGTCGATCGAGGCGGCGTCGTTCTTTCGGGGCCAGCGCATAGGGGGAGCCTAGACTGAGGCGTGGCCGCAACACCGATGGGAGGCAAGCTGCTCGCCGAGCGGATCCGCGCCGAAGTGGCCGAGGAGGTCAAAGCCGTCGGTCGGGTCGGGCTCGTGACCGTGCTGGTCGGCGACGACCCGGCATCCGATGTCTATATCCGGCTGAAGCACAAAGCGGCGACGGAGGCCGGCATCGAGGCGGACGACATTCGCCTGCCGGCCGAGACGACCGAGGAGGAGCTGCTCGCGAAGGTCGCGGAGCTGAACGCCTCCGCCGACGTCGACGCGCTCCTCGTGCAGTTGCCGTTGCCGGCCCACATCGACGAGGAGAGAATCATTCGCGCGGTCGCGCCCGCCAAGGACGTTGACGGCCTGCATCCGCTGAACGCGGGTGAGCTCTACCTCGGCCGCCCGGCGATCATCTCGGCGACACCGCGCGGGATCATGGCGCTCCTCGAGGAACATCGCGTCGAGCTCGACGGCGCGCGGGCGGTCGTGATCGGGCGCAGCGACATCGTCGGCAAGCCGATCGCGCATCTCCTGCTCCAGGCAAATGCGACCGTGACGCTCTGTCATTCGCATACGAGGGACCTGTCGCGTCACACGCTCGACGCCGACGTGCTCGTGGTCGCGGTCGGGGTCCCGGCGATCGTCACGCCGGACATGGTCAAGGAGCGTGCCGTGGTGGTCGACGTCGGTGTGAACCGCACCGAGGCGGGCCTCGTCGGCGACGTCGACCCCGGAGCGGCCGAGGTTGCCTCGGCGATGACGCCCGTGCCCGGCGGGGTCGGGCCGATGACGATCGCTTGCCTCCTCCAGAACGCGGTCCGCTGCGCACGATTTCGCACCGGCGAGCTCGTGTATCCCGGCTGACTTGGTGGTAAGGTTGCGCCCGCTCCGCGCTGGTTGTGCGGCTGTCGAGCAAGGAGTCGTCGAACGTGGCTGAAGGCACCGTCAAATGGTTTTCGAACGAGAAGGGTTACGGCTTCATCGAACGAGGTGACGGGGAGGGCGACGTGTTCGTCCACTTCTCCGCCATCGGTGGCGAGGGGTATAAGTCGCTGTCCGAGGGCCAGCGCGTCTCCTTCGAGGTGGTGCAGGGCGACAAGGGCCTGCAGGCCGCGGACGTCACGGCGCTCTAGTCGTTGTTCGGAACCGAACGCTCGGGGCTCCGAAAGGAGCCCTTCGTGTTCCCGTAGAGAGGAACCGATGGCAGGGATCTCGCGAGACGATGTGCTGCACGTGGCGCGCCTGGCGCGGCTCGAGCTGACCGACGATGAGGTAACGAAGTTCCAGGGGCAGCTCTCGGCGATTCTCGAGGCGGTGTCGACCGTCTCGGAGCTCGACCTCTCCGACGTGCCGCCGACGGCGCATCCGCTCGAGATCGAGAACGCGTGGGCCGAGGACGTGCCGCGGCCGTCGCTCTCACACGACGAGGCGTTCGCGAATGCGCCCGACCGTGAGGAAAACCTCTTTCGCGTGCCGCCCGCATGAGCGCGATCGACACCCTGAGGCTGACCGCGGAAGAAGCGAAGAAGCTGCTCGAGGCGCGCGAGGTCTCGGGCGACGAGCTCTTTGCGGCCTACCTCGCGGCGATCGGCGAGCGCGACCCCGAGCTGCACGCCTACCTGTACGTCTGCGCGGGCGCCGAGAGCGGCGGCGACGGCATCCCGATCGCGATCAAGGACGTGATCGGCACGAAAGGCGTGCCGACGACGGCCGGCTCCAAGATGCTCGAGAGCTACGTGCCGGTCTATGACGCGACGGTGATCGAGCGATGCAAGGCGCACGGCCTGCGCATGCTCGGCAAGACGAACACCGACGAGTTCGCGATGGGCTCCTCCACGGAGAACTCGGCGTACGGGCCGACGCACAACCCGTGGGACCCGACGCGTGTCCCGGGCGGCTCCGGTGGAGGCAGCGCGGCCGCAGTCGCCGGGGGCCTTGCACCGTGGGCGCTCGGCTCCGACACCGGCGGCTCGATCAAGCAGCCCGCTGCGCTCTGCGGCAACGTCGGCCTGCGGCCGACATACGGGACGGTCTCCCGCTACGGGGTCGTCGCGTTCGCGTCGTCGCTCGACCAGGTCGGCCCGGTCGCGAAGACCGTGCGCGACTGCGCCTATCTCTACTCGATCATCTCGGGCCGCGATGCGAACGACTCGACGACCGTCGACGTACCGCAGGTCGAGCTGCCGACCGCGCAGGATCTGCGGGGCGTGCGCGTCGGCGTCCCGAAGGAGCTGAACGACGCCGAGGGGATCGAGCCCGGCGTGCGGGACGCGGTGCGCAAGGCAGTCGAGCTCGCCGAGTCGCTCGGCGCGGAGGTGGGGGAGTGCTCGCTGCCGCGGTCGGTCGAGTACGGGCTTGCCTGCTACTACCTGATCGCGCCGGCGGAAGCGTCGTCAAATCTCGCGCGCTACGACGGCGTGCGCTACGGGCTGCGCGACCAGGGAGCCGACTTCCGGGAGATGGTGATGCGCACGCGCGACGCCGGATTCGGCGACGAGCCGAAGCGCCGGATCATGCTGGGAACCTATGCGCTCTCGTCGGGCTACTACGACGCGAACTACGGCAAGGCCCAGCGCGTGAGGACGCTGATCAAGCGCGAGCACGACGCCGCGTTCGAGTCGTTCGACGTGCTGGTCTCCCCGACGAGCCCCACCGTGGCGTTTGAGCTCGGCGCGAAGGTCGACAACCCGCTCGCGATGTATCTGAACGATCTCCTGACGATCCCGTCGTGCATGGCGGGGCTGCCCGGCCTGAGCATTCCGTGCGGGCTCTCCGAAGGACTGCCGGTCGGGCTGCAGCTGATCGGCCCGCAGTTCGCGGAGAACGCCCTGTTTCGGACGGCCCACGCTCTCGAGGGCGCACTTGCATTCGACGTCGTGCCGGAGCGGTACCGATCATGAGCGCCTGGGAAGCGGTGATCGGTCTCGAGATTCACGTGCAGCTGAAGACGGAGACAAAGATGTTCTGCCGTTGCCGAAACGCCTACGGCGACGAGCCGAACTCGAACGTGTGCCCGGTCTGCCTTGCGTTTCCAGGCGCGCTGCCGGTTCCGAACCGGCGTGCGATCGAGGAGACGATCAAGCTCGGCGTCGCGCTCGACTGCACGATTGCGGAGCGGGCCGTCTTCCACCGTAAGAACTACTTCTACCCCGACCTGCCGAAGGCGTACCAGATCAGCCAGTACGACGAGCCTCTCTGTTCGGGCGGCAACCTCGTCGTGCCGACCGTCGACGGCGACGTCGAGATCGGCATCACACGCGCGCATCTCGAGGAGGACGCTGCGAAGAACATCCACGTCGCCGAGTCGGGGCGCATCCACGGAGCGACCGCGACGCTCGTCGACTTCAACCGGGGCGGCACGCCGCTCGTCGAGATCGTCACCGAACCCGACATCCACGACGCCGAGACTGCCAAGCGCTTCCTGCAGTTGCTGCGCCAGACGGTGATCGAGCTGGGTCTCTCCGACGCCGAGCTTGACAAAGGCTCAATGCGCTTCGACGTCAACGTCTCCATCCGCCCCGCGGGCACCGACGAGCTGCGGACGCGCACCGAGCTGAAGAACATGAACTCGTTCAGCTTCGCCGCAAAGGGGATCGAGCGCGAGATTGCGCGGCAGACCCGCATCTACGAGGCGGGCGGGACGGTCGACCAGGAGACGCTGCACTTCGATCCCGGCAACGAGGAATCGGCGCCGCTGCGCTCCAAGGAGGAGGCGCAGGACTACCGCTACTTCCCCGAGCCCGACCTCGTGCCGGTGCATCCCCCGAGGGAGATTGTCGAGCGGTTCCGCGGCGAGATCGGCGAGCTGCCCGGTGCGCGGATCAAGCGCATCGCGGACACGCTGTCCTTCTACGACGCAGACGTCCTCGTTACCGGGGGGCTCGACCGCCTGTGGGTGCAGCTCGTCGACGCGGGCGCCGATGCGAAGGAGGCGGCGAACGTGCTCGCGAATCAGTTCGTCGCGACCGGCGTCGCGCCGGCGGCCGTGGACGCGCGCGAGCTCGCCAAGCTCGTCGCGGCACGCTCGTCGATCCCGAGGGCGATGTTCGACGAGGCGCTCGCCAAGGTCGGGGACGCGGGCTTCAGCGCCGATCCGTACGTCGAGCAAAAGGCGGTCTCGGCTGTGTCCGAGCTCGACCCGGTGATCGACCGGATCATCGCCGCGAACGCCGGCCAGGCAGAGCAGTACCGCAGCGGGAAGACGGGCCTGCTCGGCTTCTTCGTCGGGCAGGTGATGAAGGAGACGGGCGGGAAAGCCGACCCCCGTGCGGTCAACGACCGCGTCCGCGAGAAGCTCGGCTAGCCTGCGGCGACGCTGAGCATTGCGAGGCACATCTCGTCGGTCGTGCCCTCCCCCCAGAGGACGTAGCGAGGCGCCAGCTGCTTCGTGCCGACGACCGGCTGATCCGCGGCCGAGTTGTCGAAGCTGCACTTGACGCGCACCGTGTCGCTCGCACTCACCTTGACCGGCGTACGCAGGTAGTAGACGTCCTGCCAGTGGAAGTCCCACGCCGGAATATGGAGCAGGGTCTGCTCCTTCGCGGTCCCCGGATCGAGGACAACGGAGATGTCCTGGCCGCGCAGGTGCATGTGACCGGCTACGCCGTAGATCGTCTGGGCCGACGCGAAGCTGCGGTCGCACGATGTCGAGATCTTCTTGCCGTCGCCGACCTCCTGCGGATAGTCGGCGAGCGTCTTGCCGCACAGCCGTAGCAGCGCCGTCGGGATGAACGCATTCTGTGCGCCGTACTTCGTGAGCTCGTCCTGGAAGGCCTGAGTGCGGGCGCATTTCGGGCCCGTGGCGCCGGCGGGGCAAGGGAGCTCGACCGGCGCTGCGATCAGGTGTGTCTCGAGCGCGGTCAGATGCGTCGACGCGGGCCGCAGCCGGAGTTGCGCCTGCGACAGGTCGGGACCGGAGGCCTCGATCAGGTTGTAGTGCACCTGCATCACGACCTTTGCGCCCGCGTGCAGCAGCACGCCGGTGCCAGCCGGCAGCGAGTTCGTCGTGTGCCCTGGCACCCACGCAGCGATCCACGGCGGCTGCCCGAGCCGGTCGATCGCACCTGCGCCGGAGAGGTTGACCGGCAGGCCGGGGCCGCCGAAGCACGACCAGCCGAGGCCGCCGTGGGCCGCGTTCAGCTGTGTCGCCGCTGTTGCCTGGGCGCCTGCGGCCTCGTAGAGGATCACGTGGTGCACCATCCCCGTGCGCTGCGGCCGGATCAACGCGCCGGTCACGAATGCGTCGTGTTTCAGCTTCGGGTCGAGCACGAAGCAGTGGTAGTCGTCGATCCCGGCGCCCTCGGCGTGCGGCACATACGTCTTGGTAGGCGCGAGAGTGATCGTCGTGCCCGGTCCCGAGAGTGCAGCGACCGGCGCAGGCGTCGAGCGGCGGTCGGCCTTGTTCCCCGCGGGCGCGCCGGCGGCAGCCCAATGCGCGAGCGTCGCCAGTTCGGTCGGCGTGAGCCGGCGCACGTCGCGTCCGACGAGCTGTGCGGAGTCGTTGCCCGGCATCCACGGCGGCATCAGCCCAGCCTTCGTCATGCGGACGATCCCCGCGGCGTGTTGCTTCGCGTCAGCGGCGGTCGTCAGCGAGAACGGGGCGATCCCGCCGAGGCGATGACATGATGCGCACTTCGCATCAAGGATCGGCGCCACGTCCCGGGAGTAACTCGGCCCGGAGGCTGCGCCGCCTGCATGGGCGACCAGCACTGTTGTGACAGCGGCACCAAGACCGGCCAGGAGCGCCATGTTCCGCATCGGGTCATCGTAGTCGGGAATCCTCCGTGCGGACGACGCCCGGAGGCCGGCGAGCGACTAGCGTTCGAGTGATGCGCAGGCGCCCACAGGCGGCGGACATGGTTGCGATCCTGGTCCTGGCGATCCTCGTCAGCGTGCTCGGAACGGGCCGCCTGGGCGTCGCGGCGGCGCACGTTCGCTCGTCCGGCTCGCAGCAGCACGGGCCCCTGCGGCTGATCCTTCGCCCGTCCGACCACCGGAACGGGGGCGATTTTCAGTCACTCCAGCGCGACCGCGCGCGCCTGCGGCCGGGCCGCTGATGCGGCGACTTCGCCGGTGGCGCTGGTGGCGGGAGGTCGGCCTCACTCAGCTGCGGATCATGGCGATCGAGCACTGGGATCCCTTGAACGTCTATGACTCGCCGCGGGACGCCGCGTCGTACGACCCCTACCTCGAGCGGGTCGGACGCATGCTGCGCAGTGGCAAGGGCTCGGCCGCGATCGCGCACTATCTCGGTCTCGTGCGCACGAAGGCGATGAGGCTCGACGAGAGCGAG
>JBBQQI010000052.1:0-17470 GCA_038216085.1 Gaiellales bacterium
GAGGAAGCGGGTCGCCATCCCCGCTTCCCTCGACGGTGACGTAGAACATTCGGGCTGTGCGCCCGTATAAGCGCTCCTGGATCGCCCTCACGCGTCGGGTCCTCACGACCTTAACGAGTCCGGCCCTGACGAGCACCTTCACGTGGTGTGCGACGGTACTCCTCGGACGGTCGACAGAGGCCGCGAGCTCGCTCACCGTCGCTGCCCGCTCGTGGAGCAGGCCGAGGATCGTAGTGCGCAGAGGATGGCTCAGCGCCTTGACCTGGGACGTCTCGGTCAGCGCAAGTCGTTCGGCGAGCTCTTCGGAGTGATGGTTGCCCAGCAGCTCGCGCAGACGCAGCCTGGGGCGCGAGGCGCCCTGCTCATGTACTCGTGTCTCCCGGTCTCGGAGTTCGGCGAGGCCTGGCCCGCTAGCGTTCTGGTGCAGGTGCACGCAAAGGACAACGACCCGTTCTTCGCCGAAGACGTCGAGGCGGCGCGCGCGCTCGTCGAGTCCACCGACCGAGCCGAACTCTTCCTCTTTACTCGGGGACGGAGCACCTGTTCGCGGACTCCTCGCTTCCCGAATACGACGCCGCGGCCGCGGCACTGCTCATGGAGCGCACGCTTGCCTTCCTCAACCGGATTCAGGCGGACTAGACGTGACGCGCCTCGGACTGGAACGAGGAGCAGTGGTGGCCTGAGCTCGTCTCGTCGTACACGATCGAGCTCGGCGACGACTTCCTGCTGTTCGACCCGCTCGCCGTTCCGGACGAGCTGCGCGAGCGTGCGACCGGGGCCGTCCTGACCGCTCCCTATCACGAGCGCGACGCCCGCCGGCTCGGCCTGCCGGTTCACACGCCGCCCGCAGACACATGGCAGGACTGGGTCGAAAAATTCGGCGTCGACCCCGAACGTGTGCGCGGCATGGAGAGCGAGGACCTCGCCTGGCTGCGTTCCGGCGAAGGCGAAGGACACTTCCACGGTCCCGGAGCATGGCCATTCGGCATCGACGCGTACACGGGCCGAGAGGACAACGATCTCGTTCTCTGGCTACCGTCGATCAACGCGATCGTCACCGGCGACTCGCTCTCCGACTTCGGGGACGGACTGGACATCCAGCTCGGCGGTCGCAAGCACGTGACGCGCACGGATGTCGTCCGACGCCTCCGGCCGCTGCTCGACCTGCCGGTCGAACTCGTGCTCCCCGCACACGGCGCGCCGACAGATCGCGCGGCACTCGAGCGCGTGCTTTCCTGAGCGGCGCCGACGAGACTGCGCGGACGATTTCTCCAGCTCAAGGCGTTTCGAGAGGTGTCTGACCCCGGTTGAAGCTCAGGCCCTGAGCGCTGCGGCGAATTGAGCGGCGAGCGCGTTGACGATCTGGGCTCGCAGACGCAGAGCGTCCTCGTCCGATAGCGTTCGCTCCGGCGACTGGAACGAAACGGAGAACGCGATCGACTTCTTGCCCGCCGGGATCTGATCGCCCCGATAATCGCTCAGGAAACGAACGTCGCGGAGCTCCTCCCCGCCCGCAGCTCGGATCGCAGCGATCAGCTCGCCTGCCGGGACCCCCTCGTCCACCACGAAGGCGAGGTCTTCGCGCAGCGGCGGATACGTGATCACATCGCGGTAGAGGATCCGCTCGGGCACGAGCGCGAACAACTCGGCGAGGTCGAGCTCGAACGCGCTCCAGTCGCCGCCCACGTCGAGCGGCCCGTACTGCGCGACCCAGCCGGATTGCACCGCCGCGCCGACCGGCCCGTTCGCGACCGGCAGAGCACGTTCGAAGCGCGGCTCGACGTGCAGCGCGCCGAAGATCGCCTCGACAGCGCCCTTCGCGCGGAAGAAGTCGCCCTGCACGATCCCGCCGAGCCGCCACGGCTCGCTTGGAACCGTGCCCGGCTGAGGGAGGTAGACGTGCGCGACCTCGAACAGCCTCACGTCGTCGTTGCCCACGTCGACGTTGTGTCGCGCCGCGCCGAGCAGCCCGACACTGAGGCTCGTGCGCAGCAGGCGCTGCTGCGAGCTGAGCGGCACCGGCAACTCGATCGCGTTCGGATCCGGATCGGAGGGCTGTAGCGAATAGGTGTACGCCTCGAAGAAGCCGGCGCCGACGAGCACGTCCTCGACTTGCCGCCGCAGCCGCTGCGCATGCGTGAGTCGGCCGAACATCGCCTGCCGCGTGGGCAGCGTCAGCGGCACGTCCTCGAGGCGAAAACGAGCGACCTCCTCGACGACGTCGATGTCGCGGCGCACGTCGCGTGCACGCCACGACGGCACTGTCACGGACCAGTCGCCCGCCACAGAGAAGCCGAGGTGCTCGAGACGCTCGCGCTGCTCGGCCTCCGGAACGGCGAGACCGAGCACCTGGTTGGTGTAGCCGGGACGGAACGAGATCACCGCCGGCGCGGGAGACTCGACGCGCACCTCGCCTTCGCCGCTCCAGCGCGCGCCCGCCAGTTCGGCGAGCAACTGCGACGCGTAGGTGATCGCAGGGCCGGCGAGCTCCGGGTCGACGCCCTTCTCCCAGCGCGTCTGGCTCTCGGTGCGCATGCGGTGACGCTCGCCGCTGCGCAGCACCGTCAACGGCTCGAAGTTCGCCGCCTCGAGCAGCACCGACGTCGTCGAGGCGCCAACCTCGGTGTTCGCGCCGCCCATCACGCCGGCGATCCCGATCGGGCGCCCACCGTCCGCGATCACGAGATCTCCGGGGTCGAGCTCGCGCGCAGTCCCGTCGAGCGTCTCCAGCTGCTCGCCGGCATGCGCGAGGCGAACGACGATTCGTCCTTCGGCGAGCTTGTCGTGGTCGAAGGCGTGCAGAGGATTGCCGAGACCGAGCATCACGTAGTTCGTGATGTCGACGACGTTCGAGATCGGGCGCATGCCGGCGCCGACGAGCCGAGCCTTCAGCCAGGCCGGCGACCCGCCGAGCTGAACGTCGCGGAACAGCCGCCCGATGTAGCGCGAGCAGCTCTCGAGCTCCTCGACGCGGATGTCGACAACCTCGTCACCGTCGCGCGCAGGATCGGTGCCCGGCATCGGCTTCAGCTCGGAGCCGGTCAGAACCGAAACCTCGCGCGCGATCCCGTAGATCGAGGTCAGGTCGGGGCGGTTGTAGAGCGTCTCGATCTCGAGGATGTCGTCACCGACGGGAAGCACGTCGGCGAGCGGCGTGCCCGGCTCGAGGTCGCCCGCGAGCAGCATGATCCCGCCGCCATCCTGCCCGAGCTCAAGCTCGCGCTCGGAGAGGATCATCCCGTCCGAGACCTCGCCACGAAGCTTGCGCTTCTCGATCGTGAACTCGCCGCCGGGCATGACGCCGCCGGGCACGACGACCGCGACCGTTGCCCCTGCGCCGAAGTTCCACGCGCCGCAGACGATCGAGCGGGGCTCCGCTTCGCCGACGTCGACCTTCGTCAGTTGCAACTTGTCGGCGTTCGGATGCTTGCCCGCTTCGAGCACGCGCCCGACAAGGAAGTGCCGCAGGTTGCCGTCGGTGTCTGGCACTCCGCGGCGGACGACGCGGTCGACCTCGCAGCTCGTGAAGACGAGCTTGCGCGCGAGCTCATCGAGCGGCCAGTCGAACGCGACGTACTCGCGCAGCCAGGAGACGGGCACCTTCATCAGAAGGGCACCTTCATCAGAACTGTCCCAGCACGCGCAGGTCGTTCTCCCAGAACGCGCGCAGGTCGGGCAGGCCGTGCCGGAGCATGGCGATGCGTTCGATGCCGAATCCGAACGCGAAGCCCTGCCACTCGTCGGGATCGAGCTCGACGTTGCGGAACACGTCGGGGTCGACCCAGCCGGCGCCGCCCATCTCGATCCAGCCCGAGTGCTTGCAGGTCGCACAACCCCGGCCGCTGCAGATGAAGCAGGTGACGTCGAACTCGACCGACGGCTCCGTGAACGGGAAGTGACTCGTGCGCATGCGCACCTCGCGGTCTTCGCCAAAGAGGGCGCAGAAGAACTGCAGCACCGTGCCCTGCAGGTCAGCGAGCGTGATGCCGCGATCGACCGCGAGGCACTCGACCTGCAGGAAGATCGGCGAGTGCGTTGCGTCGGGCGTATCGCGGCGGTAGCAGCGGCCCGGCGAGACCATGTAGAGCGGCGGCTTGCGTGAGAGCATTGCGCGGATCTGGTCGGGCGAGGTGTGCGTGCGCAGCACGGTGTCGTCGTCGATGTAGAAGGTGTCGTTGATCGAGCGTGACGGGTGGCCCGGCGTCGTCGTCAGCGCGTCGAAGTTCTCCCAGACGGTTGCGACCTCGTTGCCGTCCCACACCTCGTACCCCATGCCGAGGAACACGTCCTCGATCTCGCGGCGGATCTGCGTCAGCAGATGCAGGCGGCCGCGCTCGACCGGCAGGCCGGGGATTGTGACGTCGAGACCGCTCAGATCTGGCAAGCTCGCTTGCGCGATCCGCATGGCGGCGGCGTGCTGCGCCGCTTCGAGCCGAGCTTTCAGTGAGTTGAGCTCGAGGCCGCCGGCGCGGTCGCGAACGGCCCGCAGCGCCTGAGGCAAGGGCGCCTTGCGCCCGAGGTAGCGCACGTTGACGACGGAATGCTCGTCGAGCGTTCCGGCGTGCTCGTACGCAGCGATCGCTTCTTGCTCATACGCAGCCCAGTCCACGGCGGCGACACTATCCAAGGTTCCTCCTTCGGTCTTCGGGTCGGGGGATTCGAGAGAGCCCCGATGCTGAAGACGAAGGCGCTACGACACGCCGCGGCCCGAGCACCGGGGCCGCATAAACAGGGTCGTCGCGAGAGCGTGCATAGCTGGAAGCATAGCGCCGTGTCCGCGTACGACAAGATCGCGCGCCTCTACGACCCGTGGTCGCGCAGCGTCGTCGAAGACGTGCCGTTCTACCTCGACGAGGCGAAGCGTTCGCGCGGCCCGGTGCTCGAGCTCGGGGTCGGAACCGGGCGCATCGCCGTCCCGCTCGCCGCGTCGGGGATCGAGGTGGTCGGGGTCGATCTCTCCGCGGGGATGCTCGCGGTCGCCCGCGAGCGCGCCGAGCTCGCGGGCGTCGACGTTGAGCTCCGGCTCGGCGACATGCGCGACCCATCGGTCGAGGGCACGTTCCCGCTGATCCTGATCCCGTTCCGCTCGATGCTGCACATGGAGACCGACGGCGACCGCCGCGCTGTCTTGCGCGCGGCGACACGGCTGCTCGCCCCCGGCGGCCGGCTGATCTTCGACGTCTTCGCCCCGGACGCGGCCGACATCGCGGACACCCACGGCCGCTGGCTCGAGCGTGAGCCGGGGATCTGGGAGCGCGCGGACTGGAACGAAGAGACACGCACCCTGATCCTGCGCGTGCGCGGCAGCGGCGGCGAGGCCGAGATGTCACTCGCCTGGTTGTCGGTCCCGGAGTGGCGCGTGCTGCTCGCCGAAGAGGGCTTCGGCGTCGACGCCGTCTACGGGTGGTTCGACCGCTCGCCCTGGCGCGGCGGCGAAGATTCGATCTGGGTCTGCCGGCGCCATTCGTAGAGCGCGATCGCGCCCGAAACCGCGACGTTCAGCGACTCCGCGCCCCTGATCGGGATCCACGCGTCGACGTCCCGTTCGACCTCCGCCGGCAGGCCCGCGCGCTCGGCGCCGAGCAGTAACGCGACACGTCCAGAGAGGTCGACCGTGCCGAGCGGCACATCGGCGTGCGCCTCGAGCGCAACCCGCGTTTGTGCGGAGCTGACACGAGCCCACGGGCCAAGCGGCACGCGCCAGATCGAACCCGCGCTCGCGCGCAACGCCTTCGGCGAGGTGGGGTCGGCGCAGCCGTCCGACAGCACGACCGCCGCGCCGAAGGCGTCGGCGGTGCGGATCAGCGTGCCGACGTTCCCGGGGTCGGACAGCTGCCAGAGCGCGAGCGTCGCGTCTCGCTCCTCCCACGCCGGCAGGTCGGCGCGCCGGTAGACGCCGATCACGCGCGGCGGATGCGGCGCGCTCGCAACTTCGGCGAGCAGCGCGGGGTCGACGTCCTCGCCGGCGCGCAGCAGGTCGACCGGCTCGGCTGTTGCTGCCGCCACCGCGTCCTCCCCTTCCACGAAGAAGAGGCCGAGCTTCTCGCGCCAGCTCTTGTCGTGCAGCTTTCGCACGAGCTTCAGGCGTTCGTTGTCCTTCGAGGTGATCATTTGCCCCAGGCCAGCCATTCTCCGTGGAAGTCGAAGACGCCAAGCCGCTCGAGGTGACCTCCGGGGTAGCGCTCCAGGTCGAGCGCGAACCCGTCGTTGGCCGGCGCCCGGCCCGTGCCGAGGAAGACGAGCGGCTCGTCGTGTGAGGCAGCTTCGAAAGCCGCGCGCACCTTCGCCATCCCCGAAGGGTCGAGGTACATGGTCGACGCCGTCTGGAAGATGACCAGTTGCGCACCCTCGCGACGGTCGGCAAGGAGCGCCGGGAGCGACTCGACGTAGTCGCCGCGCATCAACTCGGGCGGATCGTCGCGCAGTACGTCGATCGCGCGGCGCAAACGCGCGAGGCGCTCGGTCTGGTCGGCCCAGACAAACGACTGCAGCAGCCGCGAGCCGTGCTCGCTCGTCGCGTCGACCGGGTTCAGGTCGATGCCGCGCCTCCGCGCGACCGACACGCGACGCAGAAGCAGCTCTGCCGGCGGCGGCGTGCGGTCGTCGCCTGCGAGCTCCAGCGATCCGTCTCCCCACGCTCCCGTCGAGTACACGTACCGGTAGCGGTCCCAGACGAGGTTCAGCCCCGCCGACGGCCCCAGTTCGAGCAGGTCGAGCGGCCGTCCGTCGGCGAGCGTCAAGAACCCCGGCAGGAGCGCCCAGGCGCGCTGAACCTCGTTCGTCTGCACGTCCTGCTCGGCGGTGAAGCGCGAGAGGAACTCTTTGTGGGTGACGAGCACGGTCCCGATGTCGTCCCAGGACGCCTGGCTCGCGAGCACGAGGTAGTGGAGCGCGCCGAGCAGGCGCAGCGGGAAGTCCCAGCCGAGGTCGGGTGCCAGGTCGCCGACCCGCGGATCGTCCTCGAGCCGGCGACAGAGCGCCGCATAGAGCGGCGAGCGGCCGTCGCAGAAGACGGCCTGCCGGCGGAAGATCTCCGCCTGCCGCTTCGGCGCTATTGCGCTAGCGCCGTCTTGACCTGCTGGACGAGCTCGCCGAACTTCGCCGGGTCGGTCGCCGCCAGATCCGCGAGCACCTTCCGGTCGAGCTCGATCTCAGCCGCCTTCAGGCCGGAGATGAACTGGTTGTACGAGAGCCCGTTCGCCCGCGCGCCCGCGTTGATCCGCATGATCCAGAGCTTGCGGAACTCGCGCTTCCGGACCTTGCGGTCGCGGTAGGCGTAGGCGAGGGAGCGCTCGACCTGCTCCTTGGCGTACGTGTAGTTCGTGCTCTTGAGGCCCCAGTAACCCTTGGCCTGCTCGAGAACCTTGCGGCGCTTCTTGCGCGCGTGGACGGAACGCTTGACGCGCGCCATTGCCTAGTTCCTCCCCAGCATCCGGTTGACGGCCTTCTCGTTGGCCTTGTCGACCGGCTTGTCCTTACTGAACTGGCGCTTCTGCTTCTGCGACTTGTTCATCAGCTTCCCGGACATCTGGCTGCGCCGTTGCAACTTCCCGGTGCCCGTCACCGTGAACTTCTTCTTCGCGGTTGAGTGTGTCTTCTGTTTCGGCATCTCTCTTCGCTCCTGCGTTCTTGGTTGGGCCGAGCACCATCGTCATGTTCCGCCCCTCGAGGAGAGGCTGTGTCTCGATCAGGCCGATCTTCTTCACGTCATCTGCGAGGCGCATGAGCAGATCGCGCCCGCGATCCGGATGCTCGCGCTCGCGGCCCCGGAACATGATCGTGACCTTGACCTTCGCGCGCTGGTTCAAGAACCGCACGACGTGGCCTTTCTTGGTGTCGTAATCGTGAATCCCGATCTTGGGTCTGAGCTTGATCTCCTTGACGTTGATCTGCGTCTGGTGCTTGCGGGCGAGCTTCGCCTTCTGCTCCAGCTCGTACCGGTACTTGCCGAAGTCCATCACCCGGCACACCGGGGGATCCGCCTGGGCCGCAACCTCGACCAGGTCGAGGTTCTTCGAGTACGCGTACTCACGCGCCTCGTCAGTTGTCTTGAGCCCCATCTGCTCGCCGTTCTCGTCGATCAGCCTCACACGCGGGACGCGAATCGCGTCGTTGATCCGTGTCTGGGGCTCTGGACGGCGCGGCGGCTCGAATGAACGCCTGCCCCGCGGCCTCAAATGCTCTTCACCAAGCTCGTGTTGACCTCCTCATAGAAATCGAAAACCGCTGGCATGCAGCGGCGGAGGGTCTCGATCAACCAGCTCGGTCGAGCAGTCGGTTGAACCCCCGAAGCGTGAGCTAGGAGGTGAGAGACGGTTCCGCCCCTGCTTGCCAGGGTTCCATAGTACCAAGTCTCAGCACATATTCAGCCTCGCGACACCGCCGGGCAAGCCCGGCTGCACCGCGAATCACGCCCCTGACGCCACGTCGCTCTCCGGGGTCGTGCTAGCGCACTGCCCCCTCCGGCGCCGCGTCGTCAGAGGCGCGCTGAACAAGCGCTGAAAGGCGTGCCCGGAATTCGGCCAGGGAGAGGGTGCTCTGCTCCCCGCCGTGGGCCCGGAGGGCGAGCGATTCGTCGCTTTCCTTTTCCCCGTAGACGACCACGAACGGGATCTTCTCGAGCTCGGCGTTGCGGATCCGCTTGCCGACGGTGTCGCCCGACTGGTCGACCTCGACCCGGTAGTCGCCGAGCGCCGCGGCGAGCCCGTGGGCCGCCTCGCGGTTTCCCTCCCCGACCGGGATCACGCGCACCTGCACCGGCGCGAGCCAGAAGGGGAACGCACCGCCGTAGTGCTCGGTGAGGATCCCAATGAACCGCTCGACCGAGCCGAGGATCGCCCGATGGATCACGTACGGAGTGTGCTCGGCGTTGTCGGCCCCGACGTAGCGGCAACCCAGGCGCTCCGGAGTCTGGCTGTCGAGTTGGACCGTTCCCATCTGCCAGTCGCGGCCGAGCGAGTCGGTCATGTGCAGGTCGATCTTCGGCCCGTAGAAGGCCCCGTCGCCGGGGCTGACCGAGTATCCGAGGCCACGCCGATCGAGCGCGGAGCGGAGGGCCCCCTCGGTGAAGTCCCACTCGTCGTCGGTGCCGAGCTTGTTGTCCGGCCGCGTCGACAGCTCGAAGCTCGACTCGAGGCCGAACAAGTCGTACATCGCCTTCACGAAGTCGAGGCAGCCGAAGATCTCGTCCTCGATCTGCTCGCGGGTGCAGAAGATGTGCGCATCATCCTGGGTGACGTGCCGTACGCGAGTCAGCCCGTGCAGCGTGCCGGCGCGCTCGTTGCGGTGGAGTGGCGCGGCCTCGGCGTAGCGGAGCGGCAGTTCGCGGTAGCTACGCAGGGTGTTCGCGAACAGCACCATATGCCCGGGGCAGTTCATCGGCTTGATCGCAAAGGTCTGGTCGCCCTCCGGGATCAGGAACATGTTCTCGCGGAACTTCTCCCAGTGGCCGGAACGCTCCCAGAGCGCCTTGTCGAAGATCAGCGGCGTCTTCACCTCCTGGTAGCCGCGGCGCGCGTTCTCGCGTCGGCGCAGGGCCTCGAGCTCGTTCCAGATCACCATCCCTTTCGGGTGCCAGAACGGCGAGCCCGGCGAGATCTCGTCGAGATGGAAGAGGTCGAGCTGCACCCCGAGCTTGCGATGGTCGCGGGCGCGCGCCTGCTCGAGCCGCTCGAGGTGGGCGTCGAGGTCGGCCTGTGAGTAGAACGCGGTGCCGTAGATGCGGGTCAGCTGCTTGTTGTGCTCGTCACCGCGCCAGTAGGCGCCGGCGAGCCCGGTCAGCTTGAACGCCTTGATCGGCTTCGAGGTCTGAAGGTGCGGCCCCTTGCAGAGGTCGGTGAAGTCGCCTTGCTCATAGAGCGTGATCTCCCCTTCGGCGGTGTCGACGAGCTCGACCTTGTACGGCTCGTTCTCCTCGAGGAAGCGCTGGTGCGCCTCGGCGCGCGAGATCTCGCGGCGCTCCCAGGTGCGGCCCTCCTTCAACTCGCGCCGCACCTCCTCCTCGATCGCGGCGAGGTCGCCCTCGGTGATCGGCTCCGGGAAATCGAAGTCGTAGTAGAAGCCGTTCTCGATTGGCGGCCCGATCGCCACCTTTACGCCGGGATAGAGGCGGCGAACAGCCTCGGCGAGAAGATGCGCAGCAGAGTGGCGCAGCACGTAGAGCGCATCGGGGTCGGCAGTGTCGCGCACGGTGAGGATCTGGATGTGCGCGCCTTCGATCAGCGGCGTGCGGAGATCCTGCGTTACGCCGTTTGCGCGGATCAACACCGCCTGCTCGGCGAGCTTCGACCCGATCGCGCGCGCGGCGTCGAGGCCGGTGGCGCCGGCGGGAAGTTCAAGCTCTGAATTGTCGGGCAGAACGACGTTCATGGAAGACGACAAGAGTAATCACCCCCGTGAAGACGACAGGAACGACAAGATCGACGAGTCGCCTGTTCCGGATCCCGAGTCAGGTGACGGCTCGGTAGAGGACGATCCGGGAGCGGATTAAGCCGCGCGCGGCCCGGCGACAGTCGCCCGCGCGCGGCAGCGCGTCAGCGTCGTCGTGAACCGGGTCGCGTTCATCTCCCAAGCCTAGCGGCGCGGGGCACGATCCGCCACGACGGCTTACGAGGATGTTCGGCCCCGCGACAGATACGCGTCACCTCGCCGCTGCACCCTGCTGACCGCTGGGGCATGAGCCCCGGCCAACCAGGAGGTCCCAAGGTAAGACGTTTCGCCGCAGCCTCGTTCTGATCGATCGGCATGCTGACGGCACACTCACACCGACCCCGGGCTCGCCGTTCGCGACGGACAGTGCCGGGACCGGCCACGGCATCGGGTCTCAAGGCGCGCTCCAGGTGACGAGCGACGGCCAGTACCTGCTCGCTGCCGACGCCGGCAGCAACGAGATCCGGTGCTGCGCATCGAGGACGACGGCAGCCTGAAGACGTTGGGCGGCGGAGCAGTCTCCTCCGGCGGCAGCCGTCCGGTGAGCATTGCCGTGCACGACGATCTGGTCTATGTGGCAAACGCCGGCGACGGGGCGGTCAACTACACGGGCTTCACGTTGAATCCGGGCGGTCATCTGCGGCCACTCGCAGGCTCGACGATTCCGCTGCCCGACGGCTCCCAGCCGGGGAACGTCTTCTTCAATGGCACGGGAACGAACCTCGTCGGAACGCGGGTCAACACATCGCTGATCGACAGCTCGCCGCCGGCGGCGGCCGTCGGCGCGTTCTCGGCCTCGGGCGGAAACCTGACCGGCGCCGGCCAGACGGCGTTGCCGGCCGGCGCGACGCCTTTCTGGGATCGTCACCACCTAGCCAGGGACGCTTTCGAAGCGCATCAGAACCCACGGGGCCGAGTGATCGTCGTCGGCCTCGTGGCGTTCGACTTCGACGAAGCCGGCGTTCGCCCACCCGCGCAGGGCTTGCTCGTTCCATGCGTACGGGTCGACGGTCACGTGTTGCCACCCGGCTGCGAGCAGTTCGCGCGCGAGAGCGCTCGCAGCGTCCGGCATCAGCCCACGCCCGCGGGCGCCGGGCACGAGGAAGCCGTCGAGGCCGCCGCGCAGCGGCTCGTCGTCCTCCCACCAGGACTGGACGTAGCCGACCGGCTCGCCACCCGCTTCGATCACCCAGGCATCGACGCGCTCGCGGCGCAGCCGCTCGTGCATCTCCGCTCGCGTGAAGGTCTCGCCGTCCCAGTAGCGGTTCGTCTCGGGGTCGAGCCACCACTCGACGAGCAGGGCGATGTCGTCGTCGGTCGCCGGACGGACGACCGTCCGAGCCGTTTCGATTGGCTGCCACACCGACACGCACCCTAATTCTTCAGAACGAACGATCTCTGAGCAAAGAGCGACTTTCCGCTCAGCGGTGCCCTTGCGCGACAGAGGCGCCCGTCATACATTGCGGATCCCGCAGGGTACGGAGCGCGAGTAGGAAGCCTCGCTGAGCAGCTGTGAAGGGCGCAAGCCTGAATCGGTCGGTTGGCAAAGGTGGACGAAAGCGCCACCGGCTCGGCGGGATTTTTGTTTCTGCGAGGATCGCCGCCGTGGATTTCACGCTCTCCGACGAGCAGCAGCTGATCCGGCAGACAGCCCGCGCCTTCTGCGACGCCGAGATCGCGCCCCACGCCGCCGAGTGGGACCGCATCGAGACGATCGACCGCTCGATCGTCGGCAAGCTCGCCGCGCTCGGGTTCCTGACGGCCGCGCTGCCTGAGGAGCACGGCGGCATGGGGCTCCCGATGGTCTCCTATGCGCTCGTCGTCGAGGAGATCGGCCGCGCCGACTCGAACGTCCGCGGCATCGTCTCGGTCTCGAACGGCCTCTACGGCAAGTCGATCGCGCGCTTCGGCACCGACGAGCAGAAGGCGCGGCTCCTCCCCGCCCTCGCCACCGGCGAGGAGCTCGGTTGCTACGCGTTGACCGAGCCGGGCGCCGGCTCCGACCCCGGCGGCCTCGAGACGCGCGCCGAGCGCGACGGCGGCGACTGGGTGCTGAGCGGCCAGAAGATCTTCATCACGCTCGGCAGCTGGGCCGCGCACGCGCTCGTCTTCGCGCGCACGGGCGAGCCGGGCCCGCGAGGGATCACCTGCTTCGTCGTGCCGACGAACGCGGCCGGCTTCGAGGCGCGCCCGATCAAGGGCAAGCTCGGCCTGCGCGCCCAGGACACCGCCGAGCTCTTCCTCGACGGCGTCCGCGTCCCGGATGAGAACCGCCTCGGCGAGCTCGGCGCCGGGTTCAAGGTCGCGATGTCGGCGCTCGACCACGGGCGCATCTCCCTCGGCGCGGGCTGCGTCGGAATCGCGCAAGGTTGCCTCGACGCGTCGATCTCGTATACGAAGGAGCGAAAGCAATTTGGCCGCCCCGTCGCGAGCTTCCAGCTCGTGCAGGAGCTGCTCGCCGACATTGCGGTCGAGACCGAGGCGGCGCGCCTGCTCGTCTGGCGCGCGGCGGCCACCGCCGACCGCGGCGAACGGCACACCGTCGAAGCGTCGTTTGCGAAGTACTTCGCGAGCGAGACCGCAGTGCGCGCGGCGAACGCGGCGGTGCAGGCGCACGGTGGGTACGGCTACGTCGACGAGTACCCCGTCGGCAAGTACCTGCGCGACGCGCGCGTGACGACGCTTTACGAGGGGACGAGCCAGATCCAGAAGCTACTGATCGGCCGCGCGCTCACCGGCGAGTCCGCGTTCGCCTGAGGACGGCGTGGCCGAGATCGGCGCCAGCGACAGGGACGAATGGGATGCCTGGCTCGCTGAGCACCACGCGACCGAGGCCGAGGTGTGGCTCGTCTACTACAAGAAGGCGACCGGCAAGCCGTCGATCGCGTGGGCCGATGCCGTCGAGGTGGCGCTGCGCTACGGCTGGATCGACGGCCTGGTTCGCAGCATCGACGAGGAGCGCTACATGCAGCGCTGGACGCCCAGGCGGCCGAAGAGCAAATGGTCGCTCGTCAACAAGGAGATCTGCCTGCGCCTGATCGCCGCGGGTGAGCTCGCACCGATGGGCCTCGCCGCCGTCGAGGCGGCCAAGGCAAGCGGCGAATGGGACCGCGCCTACACCGTTCAGCGCCCCACGCCGACGCCGCCCGACCTGCGCGAGGCGCTGAAGCGAAACCCGGCCGCCAAGGCGCAGTCACAGCGGCTCAGCCGCACACGGCACGACCGCTGGCTCGCGTGGCTCGAAGGAACCGAAGGCCGAACGCGCACGCTGCGCATCAACCGGATCGTCAAGGCACTCGCAACACGCGACTACGCACCGGTCGACGAAGCAGCCCGCAAAGTGCACTGATTTCGCACGAACGGGGTCTTGTCAAAGAGACCCGTTCCGACGTACTCTGCGGATCCCAGCGAGAGCGGAGCGCAAGTAGGTCGAAGCCCCGCCGAGCGACTCAGGACGCGCGTCAGCGCGAAGCGGGCCGGTCGGCGAGGTGGACGAAAGTGCACCGAGCTCGCAGGGACTTCGGAGGGCCCCGCAAGGGGCCCTCCGTCGTCAGCCCATGCGCTTGATGTGAAACGGCGCCAGCCGCCATGCGGCCCAGTGCCAGTACCAGGCGGGCAGCTTGTGCGGCGCGGCCTTCGGGCGCGAGCCGCTCCCGTGCTGATAGGCGAGCAGCCCCCACGCCCAGCGCGGCAGCGCATGCGGTGTGTCGGTGGGGCGCTTCGTCGGCACCACGACGAGCGGCGGCGACGGCTTGCCGAGGATCCCCCCTCCGTCGACTGCGCGCACCCTGTACACCGTCTGCGCCGTCGCGTGGAACGAGCGCACCGTGACCCGTCGCGTCTTCGCGGCCAGGCTCGAGACGGGCGTGCCGTCGAGCAGCAGCTGATACTGGCCGATCGTGCCGCTGTTGTCGTTCGCGGGGGCCCACGACAGCACGAGGGCGCCGTGCGAGAAACGGCCGTTGAACGAGGCCGGCTGTGTGGGCGGCACTGTGTCGGGCAGCAATCCGAAGAAGCCCGGCACGAGCGTCTGGATCTCGACCGTCCCGTCGGGATCGAGCGTGTAGCCGGTGTCGACGCCTGTCGGCAGCGCGGCCGAGGTGAGGTGGCGCAGCGGTTTCCACGCCGTGCCGTCGGTCGACCACGACGGCGCGAGCCCGCCGGTCGTCATCAGGAGGTGCACGATCACTGGAGCGCCGAAGCGTGCGATCGGCGTCGAGGTCTGCGAGTCGGTTGCGGTCAACTGTACGCCGTAGCCGTTCGGCGCGGGTGGTTGCGTGGTCGGCGTCAGCGTCACGACCGACGACGAGGTGAACGCGCTCGCCGGCCAGGTCGCCGTCGCCTTGCCGTCACCGGAGCCAACCGATCCCCCGGGTTGCTCGACCGGCGGCGGGGGTGGCGGCGGCGCGACGGATCCACCGACGACGGCGCCGTCGACGTAGTCGGAATCGATGTTGATCGTCACGCCGGCGTACGTCTCCTTGTGGCCGCCCTTGTACTGGTGCACCCGCTGGTGGTTCGGCCAGAGGCTGTCGCTGACGTACGGATCGCCGAACACTCCTTCGACGCCGTTCCAGTTCGCGATCCAGGCGTTGTCAGGCTTCGCCGCACCGAGGGTTGCGATGTCGCGAATCGTCGAGGCGGCGCTGCCGTAGACGCCGGAGACGTAGCCGAGCGCGTGCACTTCGTTGTCCCAGGCCGTGACGAACGACTGCACCGACTTCGTGCAGGCGGCGTTGTTCACGGGATAGCCCTCCAGGTCGAAGTAGATCGGGCTGCCCGCAGGGAGGCCGAACCCGCCGGCCTTCGCAACCGCGTCGTCTGCCGCGGCGCGGCCCTGGTTCGCCGCGGTCGCAGCGACGGTCGAGATGCGCTCCAGCTTCGTCTGCGAAACGCACGGCGCCTGCAGGCCGACGTAGAGCGGTAGCAGGCTCCAGCCGAGCGAGAGCGTCGTCGAGACCCAGGCGGCCGAGAGGTTTCCGTCTGCGCACGCCCGGTTGACGCCGCCGAGGTAGATGCCGACGGCCCGGTAGGGCGACGCCGACCACGCCTTCAGCGCGGAAACAGAGGGTGCGGTGCACGCCTCGAAGCCGTAGCCCGTGTAGATGCCCGCCTGTGCCGCCCGCGGTGCTGCAGATCCACCGCCCACCGCGATCGTGAGCGCTGCAACGAGCACGGCGGCGATGACCCCCATCGCTCTCACCCGGCCAGGGTGCCGCGCACTTGTGAGGATTCCGAGAAGAGCCAAACCGGCGGGCATCCTCGGGCGTACCCTTGCGAAATGCGAACAACGACCGAGAGGAACCGCAGCATGTATCGCACATTTCTCGCGGCAACAGCCGCGAGCCTGATCGCACTCTTCTTCACTGCAACTGCGTTCAGCCACAGCACCGTCACCACGCTCAAGGGCACGGTTGGCCCCGGCTTCACGATCAAGTTGACGAACGGCGGCAAGTCGTTCAAGTCGCTGCCGGCCGGCACGTACGCGATCACGGTCAGCGATCGCTCCTCGATCCACAACTTCGTCCTCGTGAAGACGGGCGGCTCCGCGAAGACGCTGACAGCCGTCGGCTTCACCGGCACGAAGACCGTGACCGTCAAGCTCACGAAGGGCAGCTGGACATTCTACTGCGCCCCGCATGCGTCGTTCATGGTCGGGAAGTTCACCGTCAAGTAGGCAAGACGTTGCAACGGCGATTCGCATCTGCAACACTGAAGTTGCATGAGCGAATCGCTACCGGTGCATACCCCGCTCGTCGGTGCTCCCCAAGTCGATGCCCCGCTGCGGGCGGCGACGATCGCTGTCCTGCGCGAGCGCGGCTGGGACGGGCTGACGCTCGAGCGCGTCGCAGAGGTGGCGGGCCGCGCACGCTCGACGCTCTGGCGGCAGGGCTTGACGATCGAGACCTTGATCGGCGCGCTCGCGGGCGAGCTGGACGCCGACTTCCGCGCGACCATGTACCCCGTCCTCACCTCCGGCGGGACGGGCCGCGAGCGGCTCGAGCGAGGACTCGTCGCACTGTGCGAGCTGCTCGACCGGCATCTACCGCTGCTGCTGGCGACCGACGAGGCGTTTCACCAGCAGCCTCGCCCCGGCGAGCCGCCCGACTACCTCCACCCCTTCATCACGTTCATCAGGGACGGCGTCGCCGACGGTTCGCTCCTCGCGACCGAGAACGTCGTCGAGACGGCGGATGTCCTCTTCAACGCCGTCGCCTGGCCGTACGTGCACCTGCGCGGCCGCCACGCGTGGCCCGTCGACCGAGCGACGGCACGCGTCGTCGGCCTCGTCCTGAACGGTGTCGCGGCCACGCCGCCCCGTCCTTCCCGCTCACGAAAGGAGCGAGCATGACCCTTCCCTACGCAGAGCCTCTCGTTGTCCGCGAGCCGGCCGCGCGCCAGATTCCGGAGCCCCCGCGCCGCGGCGAGCCCGGCGGGCCGCCGTGCGCGATCTGCGGCAGCACGACGACGACCGCGGTGTGGTCGGACGAGAACTGGACACTGCACCCGCCGGTCGGCGGCAGCCTGCCGGGCGCCGTCTGGCTCGCGAGCCGAGAGCACTTCGACTCCTTCGCCGACATGCCCGAGCACCTGGCGGCGGACTTTGGGCGTGTCGTCGGGCGCGTCGAGCGCGCAATCCTCTCACTCGGGGACATCGGCCGCGTGCACCTGTATCGCTGGGGCGACGGCGGCGCGCACTTCCACGTCTGGCTGATCCCGCGGCCGCTCGGAATGGTCGAGGCGTCGGGGATGATGCTGCCGCTCTGGGAGGACGTGCTGCCGAACGTCTCCGACGACGAGCTCGCGGCGGCGGCGAGACGCGTCGCGGCAGCAATGTGACGACCGGCGGCGCGCGCGCGCGCAAGCGCGGAACGAGAGACGCCGGCGTGATCGGGGGCGGGTCGATGATCGGCGCCGGCGTCTTCTCTGCATTCGGACCGGCCGCGGCGGTCGCGGGGAGCGGGCTGCTGATCGGGCTCGTGCTCGCCGCAGCCGTCGCGTATTGCAACGCGGTTGCGTCGGCACAGCTCGCAGCGCAGTA
>JBBQQI010000053.1:0-17416 GCA_038216085.1 Gaiellales bacterium
TGTGCCGAGCTGCGCCGGCAGCGGCCGGGCGTGCACGACGACGAGCGTCTTCGTCGGACGCGTCAGCGCAACATAGAGCTCGCGCAATCCCTGCTCGTGGGCCGCGATCAGCGCCGGCTCGACGACGATCACGTGATCGAACTCGAGGCCCTTGGCCTGCCGCGGCGCCAGGATCGGGACGCCATCCCAGAGATCGCCGCGCTGCACGTCTCCGATCAGCTCGTCAGGGACGATCAGCGCGAGCAGTCCGTCCGCGCGGGCGAGCCGGGTCGCCTCCCCGTAGGCCGCCGCGAGCAGCTGCGACTCCTCGACTCGGTGGAACGCCGGCGGATCGGAGCCGGTCCGATAGGAGATCGGCGGTGCGACGTCGGGTGCGATCGTCTCGAGGAGCGGCAGGGCGACCTCCATGATCTCGCGAGGCACACGGTAGGCGTGCCGTAGCTCCTCGACGACGGCCTCGTCACCGCGAGGGAGGTGCGGGAGCACGTCGTCCCAGCTGCGGTAGACGATCGCGCCGGTCGCCTGCGCGACGTCCCCGAGGATCGTCAGCGATCCGCCGCGCGCGCGGCGCGCGATCATCCGCAGCTGCATCGGCGTCAGGTCCTGTGCCTCGTCGACGATCACGTGACCGTACGCATGCGGTGCGGCGTCGAGCAAGGCCCGTGCCTCGTCGAGCAGAGGCACGTCGGCGTCCGACCACCCCTGGCCGCGGCGCGAGAGGAGCTTCTGCTCTGACTCGTCGAGGATGCCGTCGGCCGCCGCGGCGAGCACCGCACGCGAGGTGAGCAGCGAGCGCACGAGCTTGTCGGGCGCGACGATCGGCCACGCGGCCTTCAGCACGCCGTCGAGGTAGCCCTTGGCGCGGAGCGCCTGTTCGACCTCGTCGAAGTTGCGGATCGCAGCGCCGCCGAGGAGTCTTCCGTACTCCTCGTAGAAGCGGCGAAGCAGGCTCATCCGGAAGCGCTCGCGCGCGGCCGCGGTCGTGCCGAGCTCGCCACGGGCGGCCTCGAGCAGCTCACGCACCTCACGCCGGCGGACGGAGATGAACGTTCCCTCGAGGCGAAGCACGAGCTCTTCCGGGTTGGAGACGAGCTTCACTGCGGCCGCGCGCGCGATCACGTCGACCAGGCGCGTGTCGGCCTTCAGCACGGCGACCGGCAGGGGGTCGCGCAACTCGGGGTCGATGCCGTCGACGAGCTGGGCGACGGCGCGCTGCTCGACCGCGTTCTCGCCGAGCGCCGGCAGCACGTGCGAGACGTACTCCATGAACGTGCGGTTCGGCCCGACGACGAGGACGCCATGGCGCGCGATCGTGTCGCGATGGGTGTAGAGCAGGTACGACGCACGATGGAGGCCGACGGCCGTCTTGCCCGTGCCCGGGCCGCCCTGGATCACGAGCGGCGGCGCCGGCTCGGCGGTGATCAGGCGGTACTGGTCGGCCTGGATCGTCGCGACGATGTCGCGCATGTGGCTCTCGCGGCTGCGCTCGAGCTCCTCGAGCAGGAAATCGCCAACGGCAGCGCCGTCGACGATCGAGCCGTCGAGCGACTCGTCGGCAATGTCGATCAGCCGGCGTCCGTCGGTGCGGAAGCGGCGGCGCAGCGAGACGCCGTGTGGATCGAACGGCGTCGCCGTGTAGAACGGTCGCGCGGCCGGTGCCTGCCAGTTGATCACGAGCTGCCGGCGCTCCTCGTCGTGCACCCAGCGGCGCCCGATGTAGAGCGGACGGGGAAACGACTCGAAGTCGAGCCGTCCGAAGCAGAGGCCCTGCTCAGCGTCCTCGAAGGTGCGCAGGCGCTTGGCAGCCCAGGCGCCCATCGCGGCCTGTGCGACCTCACCGTCGACCCGATCGCTCGCACCTGCGACGGCCTGGCGCATCCGCTCGAGGTGGTCGTACGCGTGGTCGACGTAGGCCTGCTCGGCTGAGAGCTCCGGGTGGCTCACGGACCTCACGCTACTCACCTCTCGTACTCCTGTGGTGAATCGCCGTGAGTTCGTCGCGCTGGCCGCCGCGACACCGTTCATGCTGCGGCGGTCGCTGCTCGCGAACGTTCCGTCGGCGCTCGTCACGTGCGACGCCGGTGCGCAGGTCGCGGTCGTCGATCTCGGCTCCTTTCGCGTGACGCGCCGGATCGAGACGATGCCCGATCCTCGGTCGATCGAGCTCGTCGGCCGTCGTGCGGTGGTCTGCCACACGGCTGTCGGCGCGATCTCGATCATCGACGGTCGCGGCGTTCGCCACGTCGTCCACGGGCTCGAGGAGCCGCGCTACATCGCAGCTCACCCGGATGGGGTGCACGCGTTCGTGACGGACTCCGGGCGAAGCGGCGTCGCCGTCCTCGACGTGCAGCGCGGCCGCTTGCTCGGGCGCGTCGGGTTGCCGGGCTGGGCGAGGCACATCACGATCGGAGACGGAGGCAAGCGCCTGTGGGTCGGCCTGGGCTCCGCGTCGGAGCACGTCGCCGTGATCGACGCGGCGCCACTTCGCCATGTCTCGTCGTTCGCGCCCGGGTTCGGGGCGCACGACGTCGGCGTCGCGCCGGACGGACGACTCTGGGTGACCTCGGGCGATGCGTCCCGGCTCGCGCTCGGCGGCTTGCAACTGCACGCGGACGCCGCGCCGCAGCACGTGACCTTCGGGGCTTCGGCCGCGTACGTGACGAGTGGAGCTGCGGGCATCCTGCGGGTGGCCGGCCTCGACGGAAGAGTGCGGCGCATGACCCCGATCCCGGTCGGCTCGTACAACGTCCAGTACGGCTACGGCCGGGTGATCACTGCGTCGCTCGCGCACGGCACGCTCACCGTGCTCGACCGGAACGGTGCGCTTCTCGCGCGGATCCCAGTAGCCGACTCCTGCCACGACGCCTGTTTTTGGCGCGGTTGAGGCTTTACGGAAGCCTTACGCCTCCACAGGTGGATCTTTGGAGTCGTTGGGGAAAATGAGTCCGATGAAGCGGCTCCTGCTCCTCTTCGTGGTTGTGCTTGCCGCGACCACGATTCCCGCCGCGGCGAGCGCGGCGGTGCCGTGCCGCAACAAGATCTACAACGACTGGTACCACGACGGGCGGATCGCTTCGACGTATCCGATCTCGTGCTACCGAGACGCCCTGAAGAACGTCCACGGCGACGCGCGGGTGTATTCGAGCCTGACCGACGACATTCGTTCGGCGATGCAGGCGGCGATTGCGCGGACGCACGGCAAGCGCGTTCCGGCGCAGGTCGGCAAAGGCCCCGGTTCGTCGGCAACAAACGTGCTGGTCGACAGTCAAGGCAAGACTGTCACGACGGGGAAGTCCGGGAAGGGCCCGCTCGAGACGAACGCCAGCGGGCCGGTTGCGGACTCGGGCGGTGGCGGCGGCATTCCGCTGCCGCTTCTCGTGCTCGGCGGCCTGGCGCTCCTGCTCGCTGCTGCCGGCGCGATCGGATTGATCGTGCGCCGCGGCCGCGGCGGCGACGCTGCTGCCTAGCCGCGTAGCGGCACGAGCCGCCTGAGGCGCGCTCGCTCCGCCGGCAGGTAGAAGCCGAGCGGCAGCAGCAGCAGCGGATAGGCGAGCGTGAGTAGGATCGCGACCGGCAGCGAGTGCAGCTCGTAGCCGAGCGTCGCCAGCGCGATCGCAACCAAGCTGAGCGTCAGCACACGGCGCCACTGGTAGGCGACCGGGTACACCTGCTGCGCGTTGATCGTCATCCCGGCGAAGAGCGCAACGTATGCGGCACTCGTCGAGATGGCAGCGCCCATCATCCCGTAGCGCGGGATCAGCACGACGTTGAGCGCGATGTTCAGGATCGCCGCCGCACCGCTGACGATCCAGTTGAACTGGGTGCGGCGCGCGCGGCCGATGCCGATTGCGAGCACTGTGTACCCGGCATAAGCCGTCGAGGCGAACGAGAGCAACCCGACCGCCTGGTCGGCGCGGTAGAAGCCTGGCGTCGACGGCGCGAGGATCTTGACGATCCACGGCGCAAGCGCGCCGAGCGCGATCGAGATCCAGCAGCACGCGAAGAGCAGGTAGGTGAGCACGAAGGCGTAGGTGCGCTTCGCCGCGCTCTCGTCGTCGATCGAGTAGGCAAACGCGGGCCACGCGAGCCGGAACGCGATCATCAGGAACACGATCACGCTCGACGCGCGCACCGCGAGCGAGTAGACCCCGACCTCGGAGATGCCCTTGTAGTGGCCGACGAACAGCCGATCGATGAAGTTGATCGCCCACAGTGCGAGCGCCGACGGTATGAGCGGCATGCCGAAGCGGTTCATCTCGCGGAAAAGCTGCCGGTCGAACTGCAGGCCGAGCTGGTAGCGCCGGTAGACGAGCAGCACGAGGTAGACGGCGAGCGTTCCCACGAAGTTGCCGACGACCGCGCCCGTTGCGCCCTCGTGCAAACCGACGACGAGCAGGACCGTGACCCCGACCGTGATCAGGATGTTCGCGACGCTCGCCAATACGAACTGGGCCGCGCGCTCCTCGACCCGGAAGAGGTTCGTGAGCTGTGAGTAGTTCATCTGCGCCCAGAGGCCGACGGCGCCGGCGCGGACGAGCCACGGGTCGTTGCCGAGATGCAGAGCGTGTGCGATCGGCGAGGCGAACGCGCAGCCGAGGATCAGCCCGACGGTCGCCATCGTCATCGTGAACCAGAAGGTGGTGCGGACGATGAGTACGCGCCGCTCCGGATCCTTCGAGTCGAAGTAGAAGCGGAAGAACGCGCTCGAGATCCCGGCCGAGAGGACGATCACGAGCACCGTCGACAGCGCGGTGACCTGCTCGATCTTCCCGAAGCCCGTCGTGCCGAGATAGGACGTGTAGAGCGGCAGGAGCAGGACGGCGAGCAGGCGCGAGAGGATCCCGCCGAGCCCGTAGATCGCCGAGTGACGCGCCAGGCGCCGGATCTGGAACGCGAGGCTCAACTACAGGGAACGGTAGACGTCGAGCAGGCGGTCGGCCACCCGGTCGATGTCGTGCACCTGCTCCACATAGGCCCGGCTTTGCGCGCCGATCTCCCGGCGGAGCGCCGGTTGCTCGACGAGCGGGAGCAGCGCCTCGACGAGCGTCTCCTTGGTCGCGGGCACGACGGGCACACGGATCCCGAAGCCCTCGGCGCTGCGCTCGACGACGTCCGGCTTTAGGTAGCTGACGACGGGCTTGCCGAGCGCCATCGACTCGAGCGCGAAGACGCCGTGCCAGCCCGCGTTCAGCTGGTCGACGACGATGTCCGCGCGCGCGTACCGCTCGCGTGCCTCCTCGTGCGGGATGCCTTCGACGATGTCGAGGTCGACCGGCAGCTGACTACAGGCCTCGATCACGAAGCGCGTGCCTTTCTTCTCGCGGTTCGACGGTGCGTGGACGACGAGTGGGCGTCGGTTGTCGGACGGCGGTACGGGCGTGAACGGCCGCAGGTCGAGCCCGGGCGGGATCACGTGCGCCTCGGGGACCCAGCGGATCGCGTCGTAGGAGCCGACGATCTCCGCGCCCGCGCGCTTGCCGAAGGCGAGCTCCTCGGGCGTCTTGCCGCGGATGTCCGAGCCGAGGTAGTGGAAGACGGACTTCTTGCGAAATGCGCGGAGCAGCGGGAACTGCAGCGACTTCGGGATCAGTGTCAGCCCGAAGTAGAAGTGGAAGATGTCGGTTTGCGGCGCGAGCCGCGCGAAGGCGGCGAACTGCTGCGCGAGCTTCAGCGGCAACGGCCCATGCCGGTCGAGCGAGACGTCCGCCTCGGGGTGCAGCGTGCCGCGCTCGAAGACGACGAGCCGCGCGTCGACCCCCTTGCGCCGCAGCGCCTGCACGTTCTCCCACGGAATCCCGGCGATGTTCACCGGCGCGTGCGTGACGCGCAACTGTGGAACGTTCGTCACACCCGTGGCACGTAGGCTGCCACCTGCGGGAACTCCGGCAGGTGCAGGGATTTGCCCCCACCCCGTGACAGTCTCGTGACGGTGGCTGCCACCGGTCTAGTCGAATTCGAGCTGGTCGAAATAGCGCAGGGCGGTTCGGCCCGGGCGGATGCGCGAGGCGTACGTCCGCAGCTCGTCCTCCGAGATCTCGCCGAGCGCCCGCTTGACGCCGAGGTACGGGATGTTCAGGTTTTCCTGGTAGACGACCGTCGAGATGCGTGGGTTGATCTCGATCACGTAGTCGCCGACGAGCTGGATGTTGAAGAAGTGCTCGATGCCGAGCTCGGCGACGATCTTGTCGCCGATGCGCATCAGCTCCGGGTCGTCGAGCGTCACGAAGTACATCGCGAGGCCGGCGCGCATCGCCTCGCGCGTCTTCGGATGGCCGAGCACGATCTCTCGGCCGTTGCCGATTCCGTCGATCGTCACCTCGCCGCCGTTCGCGAGTTCCATCACGAGCAGGTCGGGCCCACCCTCGGCGGGCAGCAGCTCGACGGCTTCGTCGAGTCGCATCGCGACCGATCCCGGGCGTTCGTTGAGGAGCTGGTGCGCGCGGTCGACGGTCGGGTCGAGGATGCGGAAACCGCGCGAGCCCGACGAGAACACCGGCTTGAAGCAGACGGGCCGATCCGGATAACCGAGCTCGAGAGCCGCCGCCTCGACCTGCTGCGCGCCGTTGACCCGGCGGAATTCCGGCGCCTTGACTCCGAGGCGGTGCAAGAGCTCGTAGGTCTCCGCCTTGTCGTTCGAGCGGCGGATCGCGTCGGGGCTCGAGACGAGCACGGGCATCGGGAACGAGCTCACGTGCTCGGCGAGCCCCTCAAGGTCGAACGACGACTGCGGCAGGACCGCATCGACGTTCTCTCGCTCGGCGATCTCGCGCATCGCCGCCGGGAAGCTTGGGTCTGCGCCGCCGGGAACGACGTGGAACGCGTCGCACAGGTGGCGACCGACCGCGCGCTCGCTCATGTCGGTGCCGACGAGGCGCACCTCGCGCTCGCCGTTTCCGCGCAGCGCCTTCAGCAGCGCCGCAGTGCCGGGCGCGCCGGAGGCGCTGACCATGACGGTGATCGGCTTCACGCGAGGAACGTAGCGAGTTCTGGCGCGTGGATCTCCGTCCAGCGGAGATTGGCGCGGATCGTCTCGACTCGCGTCGTGCCGCGAAAGTCGCCGTTCTCGATGCGGAGCCGTCGGTAGGTGATCAGCTCGTCGAACAGGCTCCCCCGCTGCGCGCCGTCGAGCCCATAGGCGTCGCAGAGCAGGCGCAGCAGCTCGCCCCGCCGCTCGAGCGGCAGCAGGATTCCCCACGCCTCGCACTGTTCGTCGATCCGGAGCGAGGCCCAGTACGTCGCGGCAAGCGCGATCTCGAGCACACGGGTCGTCGGGCGGGCGAGCTCCCAGTCGATCAGGGCGGCAGGGACGCCGTCCCGGAGGATCACGTTCGTCCAGTAGAGATCGGTGTGACCGATCACCTCGGCGCCGTCCTCTCGGTAGCCCCAGTGCCAGCCCGCATCGACGGCCGTTCGAATCCGTCCTGTGCGTCGTGAGCGGCTCGGAGCAACCGGCCGAGCGCGCTCACGACCTCGTCTCCTGACGGCACCGGCGCGAACGCCGGCTCGCCCTCGACGTAGCTGAGGATCTCCCGGCCCTGCGCGTCGACTCCGAGGAAGCGCGGGACGCCGTCGAAGCCGACGCGTTCGTACCACTGCAGCAACGCACGGACACCGGCGGGTTGCGGAGGCCGCCGCACCGTGTCCCCGACACGGACGACGAGGTTCATGTCTCCGCCGGTGAGCGGAATCTCATCCATGTCTACGAGAGGTCGATGCGGTCGTGCTGCAGATACCCGAAGCGGGCGGCGCGGTCGGCGTCGAGCAGCGATTCCATCGACTCGCGCATCGTTGCTCCGTCGAACGCCCAGATCTCGGGATGGATGAGCAGCTGCAGCCACTCGAACGCACCCGCGGCGAGCTCCTCGTGCGGACAGCCGTGCCGCCAGCGCTGGTTCGAGTCCGAGCGATAGTGCGCCGGTTCGAAGAACGGCGGCTGCATCACGTTCACCGCTCCGTCGACCGGCGCCTGCATGTACTCGGGATCCGGGTTGTGCCAGGCCACCACGGGGTCGAAGCGCGAATCCAGGTCGACGCGCGGCCAGATCGCGTGGTGTGCGACGCGGTGCCCGAGCTCGCGCAGCCGCGCGATCGCGCGCTCACCCTCGGCCGAGTCCAGGTTGTAGAAGTTGGAGCGCGTCATCAAGAACCACGTCGACCACGCGCCCTCGCCGGCCTCGACCTCGGCCACGGCGAGCGCACCGTCGAGTGACAGGTCGACGTCGTGCCGCAGGATCAGGTCGCCGGCCTCCGGTGCGCGATCGAAGCCGGCCCACCGGTAGCCCCCGGCCCGCGCCGCCTGCAGCAGGTCGCGGTAGTGGCCGAGAGAGAAGTCGCAGGTCATCGACGCGCGAGCACCCAGTGGAACGACACCGCCCCTTCGGGCTCCGTGATCGTTACCACCTCGTCGGCGAGCAGCTCGAACGCCGCCAGCAGCTCGCGATTGCGCTCCGGAGCGTGACCCGAGAAGTACATCGGCACGCCGAGCCACTCGCCTTCCCAGTTCTCGACCTCGCTCGCACCCAGCGTGGCGAGAAACAGGCCGCCCGGCCGCAACCACCCGTGGACGCGCTCGAACACGCCCGGCAGGAGCTCCCGCGGCACGTGGTTGAGAACGTAGAACGCGCAGACAGCGTCGAGCGAGCCTGCGTCGAACTCGACCGACGTGAGGTCGGCCTGGACGAGCTCCGCCTCCGGCACGCGTTCGCGCGTCCGCCGCAGCTGCTCTGCCGAGAGGTCGACGCCGGTCAGCTCGAACCGCCGCGCCAGTTCCTGCGTCTCGGCCGTGCCGTTGCCGCAGCCGAGCTCCACCACCCGGGCGCCCACCGGCAGACGGTCTGCGAGCTTCTGGAGCCACTCATGTCGCGGATCGTCGACGACTCTCGACGACCACTCCTCCCACGTGTCGGCCATCGCGTCGTAGCCGGCACGTACAAGCGCAGTCCGACGGTCGCTCACTCGACCTCCACGTCGAGCAGCCGGGCCGCGGCCTCGGCGCGGTCGAGCGCCTCGAGGTTCGTGTCTGCCGTCGCGATCACGTAGCCGCGCCGGTCGCCGTCGACCCGCACCGGGCGAATCGTCTCGCCGACCTGCAGATAGACGTCGGCCTGCACGACGCCCGGAAATGCGAGCACCTTGTCGAGCGAGCCGACGCGTGTCACCTTCCCGGCCGGCAGCGGACCGGGCTGCGCGGTCAGGAAACGGATCGCGAGTGGCTGCGTGAAGCGCGCGTGAACGAGCTCGTCGGGGAGATCTTCTCCGAGCGCCATCTTGAGCTGCACGTCGACGAGGTCGACGCCGACGGCGAAGCGCACGAGATCGGCCATCTGTCCGCCGGGGATGCGCGCCGCGCACTCGACGACGATCACGCGGCCGTCGGGCGCGGCGATCAGCTGTGGAAACGCGACGCCGGTCTTCAGGCCGAGCGCGTGCACTGTGTGCCCTGCGATCCGCTCCGATTCCTCGAGTTGCCGGCCGTAGATCGACGCGGGATAGACGTGGATCCAGCCGACGCCGAACCCGAGGCCCGGCGGTCGCATCCGGTCCGACAGCGTCAGCGGGATTGCCTCGCCGTTTCGCGCGAGCACGATGCCGTTCATCTCCATCCCCTCGACGTACTCCTCGAGGATCGCCTCGCCGCTCGGTGATGCCGCGAGCGCCTCGTGCAGGTGCTCGTCGATCTCGTCCAGCGACTCGACGCGGAAGACGCCGCGCTGCCCGCCGGAGTCCGCCGGCTTCAGCACCGCCGGGAAGCCGACCTCGTCGGCGGCGCGGCGCCGCTCGGACAGGGAGCGCACGGCCGCAAACCGCGGCTGCGGCACGCCGGCGTCGGCAAGCCGCCTGCGCATCGCGACCTTGTGCGTCATCAGGTGGGCGGTCTCGACGCCGATCCCCGGCAGCCCACGCGCCTCCGCGACCGCTGCCACGACCGGCACCGCGCGGTCGGCGCTGACCGTCAAAACGCCGTCGAACCTCAGCCGCGCCGTCGCCTTCAGTACTGCATCGACGTCCGCGAAGTCGACCACCCTCGCGATGTCCGCTTCCTGCAGGCCCGGCGCCTCGGGGTTGCGATCGACCGCCGCCACCCGCAGGCCCCGCTCCTTCGCCTGGAGGATCGCCCGGCGCTGGTGACGACCCGCACCGATGAAGAGGACGGTCTTCGCCACGGCGCGATGCTACTTGCGTGCGATCTGCATCGGGCAGCGCGTCCGCCAGGGCCAAGGACGGTCCCGTTGTCGCGGCTAGACTCGACGCGTGGCTCTGGAGGGGAAACGCATCTTCATCACCGGCGGCGCCGGCTTCATCGGGACGACACTCGCGCGCCGGCTCGTCGATCGCAACACGATCATCGCGTTCGACAACCTCCACCGCGACTCGCTCTCAGGCCTCGACCTGGCCGACCATCCGAACTTCGAACTGATCCAGGGCGACATCCTCGACGCGGAGGCGCTGAACGACGCCGCGCAGGGAGCGACCCACTTCGTGCACTGCGCCGCGATCGCCGGCGTCGACACCGTCCTCGCGAGCCCGGTGCGGACGATGCGCGTCAACGTGATCGGCACCTACAACGCCCTCGAGGCTGCGATCAAGACGCTTCCGTCGCTCGAGCGCTTCGTCGACTTCTCGACGAGCGAGGTCTTCGGGACGCACGCGCTGAACGTCGAGGAGGGTCAGGTCTCGACGATCGGCTCGGTCGGCGAGGCGCGCTGGACCTACGCGGTGTCGAAGCTCGCCGGCGAGCACATGGCCCACGCCTACCACGACGAGCTCGGGCTGCCGACCGTCACGGTGCATCCGTTCAACATCTTCGGCCCGGGGCAGATCGGCGGCGGTGCGATTCGCGCGTTCATCGAGGCCGCACTTGAGGACCGCGACCTGACGATTCACGGAGACGGCTCACAGATCCGCGCCTGGACGTACGTCACCGACATGGTCGCCGGCGTGCTGCTCTGCCTCGAGCACCCGGCCGCCGTCGGGCAGACATTCAACATCGGCAACCCACGTGCGGCGGTGACGATATTCGATCTCGCCCAGCGGATCAAGAGGCTCAGCGGTGCGGCGGGCGACATCGTTTTCCAGCCGCTCCACTACGCAGACGTCGAGCTGCGCATCCCCAACGTCAAGAAGGCCCGCGAAGTGCTCGGCTGGGAGCCGCACGTCGAGCTCGACGACGGACTCGAGAAAACGATCGCGTGGTACAGAGAGAAGACACTCGCATCCGCCTAGGTTGGCCGGACGTCGGCCAACCTGAGCTGGACGAGGTCGCGAGCGTCCTCGAGAGCGGCATGCTCACGATGGGCCCGAAGGTGGGCGAGTTCGAGGCCGAGCTCGCGCGGGCGTGCGAGGTCGAGCACGCGCTCGCCGTCACCTCCGGCACCGCGGCCCTGCACCTGGCGGTGCTGGCGCTCGGCCTCGAGCCGGGCGACGAGATCCTTGTTCCCGCGTACACGTTCCCCGCGACCGGCAACGTCGTCACGCTCGCGGGCCTGACGCCAGTGCTCGTCGACGTCGATCCGGAGACGATGAACATCGACCCCGCGAAGATCGAGGTCGGGCCGCGCGCGAAAGCCGTGCTCGCGGTGCACCTGTTCGGGCGGCCGGCGCCGATCGAGGAGCTCCCGGGTGAGCTGCTCCTGCTCGAGGATGCAGCAGGCGCGCTCGGCGCGAAGCGACGCGGGCGCGCGTGCGGCGGGCTGGGCCTCCTCGGCTGCTTGAGCTTCCATCCGCGCAAGATTGTGACGACGGGTGAGGGCGGCGCGGTGACGACGAACGACGCGCGGATCGCCGAGGAGGTCGCCGCGTTCCGCAACCACGGCTGGCGCTCGCTCGTGCCGCCGGACCTGCCGTCGCCGGGCCTCAACTACCGCATCTCGGACATCCTCTGCGCCGTCGGACTGCCCCAGATCCGCCGCCTCGACGAGCTGCTCGCCGAGCGGACGCGCGTCGCCGAGGGCTACAGCGCGCGTCTGCGCGACCTACCGGTGCTGCTCCCGCGCGCGGAGGACGGCGATGTGCACGGTTGGCAGGCCTACGTGCTCCAGGTCGACGACCGCGACCGCGTGCTCGCTGCGCTGCGGGCGCAGGGCATCGAGGCGCAGATCGGCACCTACGCGCTCCACAAGCTCGGCGCCTACCGCGACCAGGGCGACTTTCCAGGCGCCGCACGGGTCTTCGAGCGGGCGCTCGCGCTGCCGTTCCACACGCGCCTCACCGACGGTGATCTCGATCGGGTCGCCGAGGCGCTTGACAAGTTAGTGAGTGACCACTAACCTACCGGGCGTGGCTGCTCCGACCGAAAGGAAGTCTGCAGAGGAGCGGCGCGAGGAGATCCTCGACGCCGCGCTCGCCGTCTTCGCCGACAAGGGGCTCCACGGAGCCTCGACCGAGGAGATCGCCCGCCGAGCCGGCATCTCGCAGCCCTACATCTTCCGCCTCTTCGGGACGAAGAAGGATCTCTACGTCGCGGGCGTCGCGCGCTGTTTCCGCCAGACGCTCGAGCTGATGCAGCGGGCGGCCGAGGGCAAGCGCGGCGAGGAGGCTCTCGACGCGATCGGTCGTGCCTACGGGGAGCTCCTCGAGTCCGACCGCACCTATTTGCGCGCGCAGATGCAGGCGTACGCTGCCTGCGAGGATCCGGAGATCTGCGCTGTTGTGCGTGGCGGCTTCGGCGACCTCGTCACCTATGTCGAGCGCGTCTCCGGAGCCGGGACCGAAGAGGTCTCGCGCTTCTTCGCCGGCGGCATGCTCCTGAACGTCCTGGCCTCGATGCAGGCGCCCGCAGAGCCGTGGGGCGCACGCCTGGTCGAAGGCTGCAAGCCCGAGTGATCCCCTTTTTTTCTAGGAGGTAAGTGATGAGTCACAAAGTGAACATGTGGTGGACCTTCGCGATCACGTCGCTCGCGCTCTTCATGGTCACCCTCGACAACCTCGTCGTGACGACCGCGCTGCCCGTGATCCGCAAGGACCTGCACTCGGGTCTGAGCGGCCTCGAGTGGACCGTGAACGCGTACACGTTGACCTTCGCGGTGCTGCTCCTCACCGGGGCGGCGCTCGGCGACCGCTTCGGCCGCCGTCGGCTGTTCGTGATCGGCATCTCGATCTTCACGCTCGCATCCGCGGCTGCGGCGCTCGCGCCGTCGATCGCCGCACTCGACGCCGCGCGCGCCATCCAGGGGCTCGGCGGTGCGATCGTGATGCCGCTGACGTTGACGATCCTCTCGGCCGCAGTGCCGGCAGAGCGGCGCGGGCTCGCACTCGGCGCATGGGGCGGCATCAGCGGCCTCGCCGTCGCCATCGGCCCGCTCGTCGGCGGCGCCGTCGTCTCAGGCATCTCGTGGCACTGGATCTTCTGGCTGAACGTCCCGATCGGGCTCCTGCTTGCTCCGCTCGCACTGACGCGCCTGCAGGAGACCCACGGCCCGGCGACGCGCCTCGACTTCCCGGGACTCGGGCTTGTAAGCGCAGGCCTGTTCGGGATCGTCTGGGGCCTTGTGCGCGGCAACTCGGTCGGTTGGGCCTCGACTGAGATCGTCGGCTCGCTCGCCCTCGGCCTAGCGCTGCTCGGCGCCTTCGTCTGGTGGGAGCTGCGCACCGATGCTCCGATGCTGCCGATGCGGTTCTTCCGCAACCGGACGTTCGCGCTCGCAAACATCTCGAGCCTCTTCATGTTCTTCGGGATGTTCGGCTCGATCTTCCTGCTCGCACAGTTCTTCCAGACGGTGCAGGGCTACTCGCCGCTCCAGTCCGGCCTGCGCATCCTGCCGTGGACGGCGATGCCGATCGTCATCGCGCCGATCGCCGGTGCGCTCTCGGACAAGATCGGCGGCCACAAGCTGATGGGCACCGGCCTCGCGCTGCAGGCGGCCGGGCTCGCCTGGATCGCGTACGTCTCGACGCCGACGACGCCCTACAGCTCGCTGGTGATCCCGTTCGCGCTCTCGGGCGCGGGCATGGCGCTCTTCTTCGCGCCGGTCGCGAACGTCGTCCTCTCGTCGGTCTCGCCGGAGGAGGAAGGGCAGGCCTCGGGCGCCAACAACGCGGTGCGCGAGCTCGGCGGCGTCTTCGGCGTCGCGGTGCTCGCCTCCCTCTTCGCCCACTACGGCGGCTACCGCAGCGGGACGACGTTCGTCGACGGGATGACGCCCGCCGTCTACGTCGGTGCGGCGATCGTCGCCCTCGGCTCGATCGCGGCGTTCGGGATCAGGCGCCGGCCGAAGGCCGACGCCGTCGAAGCCGAAGCGCTCGAAGCCGTCGCTGCCTAGATGATCAATCGACGCTCGAGAGCGCCCGCGGCTGGTGGCATCCCCGCAGGCGCTCGAATTGCCGAGCAACCATCTACACGAGCCGTCGCTCGAGCAGCGCTGCGAGCCGCGTCAGGGGAAACGAGATGACGAAGAAGACCACCATCACCGCTCCGTAGATCTCGAATGCGTGCGAGTCGGAAGGCGGAGTCAGCTGCAGCCTTTCGACTGACCGCTGTCCCGTCTGGAGCACCTCGGCGACGCCGATCAGTGCCGCAAGCGTTGTGTTCTGAATCACGTTGACGAGGAGGCTGACGAGTGGCGGCAGCAGACGGCGCAACGCCTGCGGGAAGATCACATTCGTCATCGTCCCGACCCAGCCGAAGCCAAGCGCTGCTGCTGCCTCGTGCTGCTCACGCGGCACGGACTGGATCGCGCCGCGCGTTGCCTCTGCTACCTGGGCGCTGCCCCACAACGTGAGACCGATCCACGCTGCGCTGAACGCGGTCAACCGGATCTGCGCGGAGGGCAGCGCGAAGTAGATCAGGAAGATTGTCACGATGATCGGGAGCCCGCGCCAGACCTCGATGTAGAGCCGCACCGCCGAGCGCACGGCGAGCGATGGAAGGGTCAGCAACGTGCCGAGGACGATCCCCACGACCGCACTACCCACGACCGCGAGCCCGGCGAGCTTCAGCGTCAGCAGCAGCCCGGTGTGAAACATGTAGTCGGCGACAGGGCCGACCCACGCGGGAAGGTGCAACGCTGCCGCGGACATCAGGCGGTCTCCGGGACAGCCAGGCGTCCCTCGATCACACGAACGCCGGCCGAGAGCAGCCAGACGAGCGCCAGATAGGTGACGGCGAGCACCGAGTACATCTCGACGTCCTTGAAGCTGAACGATGCAAGCGAGTACGCCGTGTTCGTCAGCTCCTGATAGCCGATCGCCGTCATCAACGCGGTGTTCTTCAGCACCGCGACGTAGGTGTTGATAGTCGAGGGGATCGAGATGCGCCCGCCGATCGGCAAGGTCACGTTCACGAATGTTGCAACGCGGCTGAAGCCCAGCGCGAGCGCCGCTTCGCGGTAGCGCGTCGGGACGGCCTCGAATCCGGCGCGGAAGTTCTCGGTGTTGAATGCGCCTCCCCAGACGGTGACGGCGATCCATGCTGCTTCGAACGGCGACAGCAGGATCCCGAAGCGCGGCAGCCCATAGAAGATCAGGAAGATCTGCGCGAGGATCGGGGTATTGCGGATGATCTCGACGTAAACGGCTGCGAGCTGGCTGACGACCGGGATGCGGTGCGCGCGCGCCGCCCCGAGCAGCGAGCCGACGACGAAGGAGCCGGCGATGCCGATCGCGGCCGCCTCGAGCGTTCGCAGAAGCCCTTGCCACAGCTCTGGCAGATGCTCCGCAATGTACGACCAGTCGAAGGAAGCGAGCATTGTGAGAAGTGAAGGAGGGGCGGCCGGAGCCGCCCCTCTTCCCTAGATCACGGGCAGATCGACGGCAGGTCCTTGCCGACTGGGTAGGCGAAGCTCGACTTCGGGCGCGGAACGTTGTCGAGAAAGTTCCCGACAAGTCGTGCGGGCGCGTTCGCTTTGAGGATCTTGACGAACTCGTCGCGAGATTTCATGAACCGGATTGCCGCATTCACCCAGTTCGCGATCGCGGTGTCCCCCTTACGGATGCCGATGCCCCACGGGATGTTCAGGAACTTTGCGGGGGTGAGCTTCAGGTCGCGGTCGGTGGTCGCGACACCAAGGAGGAACGCGTCATCGAACATGAACGTGTCGGCCTGGCCGTTCTTGACCGCGAGAGTCGCCGCTGCCGGCGAGTCCACCTCGAGCAGCTTCGAATCCTTGAAGCAGTTGCGAACCCAGGTGCCGTAGATCGACCCGCGGGTCGTGGAGATCGTCTTTCCCTTCAGGTCGGCCACGGTGCTGATGCTGGAGTCGTTCGGCACCAGCAGCCGACCGGTCGCCGAGTAGTACGGGATCGAGAAGTCGATCTGATCGGCCCGCGCCTGTGTCCACGTGAGCGTGGAGATGATCATGTCGACCCGACTCGAGATCAGCGTTGGGATCCTGCTCGGTGTCGTGACGCAGGTGAGGCTGACACGGTTGATCTTTCCGAACGCGAGCTCGGCGAAGCGGCGCGCGACCTGGACGTCGTAGCCGTCGTTGTGCCCCTTGACGTCGATGAATCCGAACGGCGGGAAATCGCACTTGACGCCGATCAGAAATCGATGCCTGCTCGTGATGTTCGCGGGCAGCTTGGGAAACGTAGCCGCCTGAACCGCAGTTCCACTCTGGGCGGTGCCGGTCCGTGCGGCGAGGCCCCAGGCCGCGATCGTCGCGGCCACGAAGGCCGTGAGCACCGTCGCCAACGCCAACTTCTTCATGCGACATCTCCTTCTTCGGTGATTGTCAGGTCTTCGAGCGAATCGGCAAGCTGGAGTGAGCGCCGAAGGAACCTGCGGGTGCGCTCCTCTGCCGGTCGGTCGAGCACATCGGCCGGGACTCCTTGTTCCACGATGCGGCCCTCGTCCATGAAGATGAGCCGATCGCCGACGTCGCGTGCGAACTGCATCTCGTGCGTCACGACGAGCATCGTCATGCCGGAGCGGCCGAGGTCGCGCATCACGACGAGCACTTCGCCGACGAGCTCGGGGTCGAGCGCGGAGGTCACCTCGTCGAAGAGCATGACGTGCGGCTGCATCATGAGCGCGCGCGCGATGGCGACTCGCTGTTGTTGGCCACCAGAGAGCTGGTGCGGATGCTGCTGCGCCTTTTCCTCCAGCCCGACGCGCGCGAGCAGCTTCATCGCGCGCTTCTCCGTCTCGGGCCGACCTTCCCTCCTGATCTTCCGACTCGCGAGGGTGAGGTTGTCGATCACCTTCAAGTGCGGGAAGAGATTGAACTGTTGGAAGACCATGCCGATTCTCTGGCGGACGGCCGAGAGGTTCACGCCCGGTCGGGTGATCTCCTGTCCTTCGAAGAAGATCCGGCCCGCGTCGAGTGGCTCGAGCAGATTCACACACCGAAGGAGCGTGCTCTTGCCGCTGCCGCTCGGGCCGATGACGACGAGCACCTCGCCGCTTTGAACCTCGACATCGATCGCGTCGAGCACCAGGTTGTCACCGAAGCTTTTCGAGACCGCGTCGAGACGAACGAGC
>JBBQQI010000054.1:0-17265 GCA_038216085.1 Gaiellales bacterium
GGCCTTGTAAGTCGTGCCCGACGTTTAGTACGTTCGCACGACATGTCCGACGAGAAAGGGGCTTGAGCAACATGGGCGGCGTCCGCGGCGGTGCAAGGTCTGTCCTGAAATGGTTCTCCGCGCTCTATGTGGTTCTGATCATCGTGCAGGTGTTCCTGGCCGGCGAAGGCATCTTCGGCCTCAAGAACATCGCGCACTCCGACGACTGCGACAAGGCGGGCGCAGCCTGCATCGCGAACTCGAAGACGCTCGACCCACATCGGGCGCTCGGCTTTTTCCTGACCATGCCGGGAGCGCTGCTCTTCCTGATCGTGGCACTGCTCGCCTGGTATCCGGACAAGCGGATCCGCATCGTCTCGATTGTCGTCCCGTTCCTCGCGTTCGTGCAGATGATCCTGCCCGGGCTCGGCCGCTGGGCTGGGGCATTTCACCCGCTGAACGCGATCCTCCTGCTAGGCCTCTTCGGCTGGCTCGCCTACCGCTTGCGGCAGGAAGAGCCTGCGAGGAGCGGCGGCGCGCTAGGGGCAGTGGGCTCGACGTAGAAGCTCTGCGGCTCGAGCCGCTGTGGGGGGCCGGCTCGCCGGCGCCCCACACTCACCTGCTTAGGGAAGCCGGCCGATCAGGGCGACGACCTCGGGCGGGCAGCCGGCGATGAAGCCCTTTGCTGCGTTGTAGATCTCCGAGGGCTTCTTGCCCATGTCGAAAGCGGCGGGGAAAGGAGACGTGCCGTTGACGAGGATCAGGTACGAGGCGTGGCGCGCCTCGACGGTTGCGATCTGCGCTCCCGCCTGCAGGTAGTCGCCCTTGTCGATGTACCGGATCGCACCGTCGTAGGCCATGACTCCGGTGTTCTCCAGCAACTGTGCGGTCGCGAGGAACGTGTCGACGTCTGCCGCCCCGTGATCGTGCCGCTCAGCGAATACGACGCGGACTGGTCGCGCAACGTCGGGCACCGAAACCCACCGCGATCAGGACGCGCGGGTGGTCGACGCCGCTCAACCCCTTCATGCCGAACGCGGGCTTGCCACTCCTAAAAGCTGCCCCAGACGTCTGAGCCCCTCGAACGTCTGGCTCTTGACCGTCCCGAGCGGCACGTCGAGGCGGGTCGCAATCTCCTGCTGGGTATGGCCGCCGTAGTAGGCAAGATCGAGTGCGGTGCGCTGCTTGTCGGGAAGTGCCGCAAGCGCCGCCTGAACGGCTCGTCGCTCGCCGTTGAGATCGCCGATGTCGGCAGCGGACGGGCCGAGCAACTCGGTTTCTTGCTCAGCGCCGAGATTGCGCTGTCGCTGGGTTCGCTTGACGAGGTCAACAGCGCGGCGATGGACGAGCGTCAGCACCCAGGTGCGCGCACTACCACGGCTGTTATCGAAGCTGGCGGCGGAGCGCCAGACCGAGAGAAATGCTTCCTGAACGGCGTCCTCGGCAAGTTCACGGTCACGAAGGACTCGCAACGCAACCCCGTAGGCCGTTGGCGCAAGGCGGTCGTACAGCTCGCCGAGCGCGTGCTCATCGCCACAGGCGATCACGGCCATGAGTTCACCATCACTCCTCCCAGCCAGCGCCATCCGTCTCCTTCGGGGTCTGGACCCGTGCGGCCGCCAGGCCGCGAGAATCCATTTCGGCGCCCGATTTGCTGGGGTCGGGCAGTGATCAGGGTCACGGATCGTGGATCCGCCGTGCTCGGTTGGAGGTGACCGTGGTTTGCGGTCTGCCGCCGGTAGACGGACAGGTCGCTCTCTACCCCGGAAGGAAAGGCTCCCAAACCATCGTGGACGAGACAGCGTGTCTCGTCGTCGGCGGTGGTGTCCGGAGCTGCCTCGAGGCGGCCAAACGAGCCCAGAGCATGGGGCGCCTGCTGATCAGCGAGCATCGCTAGCCGAATTCACAGTCTGTTCAGCCAAGCGCAATACCTCGGCAAGCAGCCGCTCATACAACGGTCTCGTCCAGTTCATTTCAGCGAAGGAGACCTGACCGATGAAGATGCTCACCGGGCGGAACGTTGCCCTCTTGCTGGTTGCGGCTTCATGCCTCGCGGCGGCGGTCGCGGCGAATGCCTCGCGCGCAGACGCGCATCCGGCCGCCATGTCGCACCCGTTGTTGCGAAGCGTCATCAGCCTCGATGCAAGGGCCGAGACGGTCACCTTGCCGCTCTTGAAGGGTCTGACGGCGAAGGGCGCACCGACCTGGTACGTCGTGATCGACTCCTCGAGCCGCGCGGATGCTGTTCGTCGCGGCGTCAACTACGCACCGAGGCTGCACAACGCCCTCGGGACAAAGGCCGTCGAGAAGGCGCGTCTCAAGAACGGCACGGTGACGTTCCCGGGGACGGTCAACTTCGCGCCCACACACGTCGTGGTGCCGTCAGCTACCGGCTTCCCGCCGACCAAGGTCGTGCCGGGCGCCGTCGGTGACGCGCGCTACAGCCCGCTGATCACAACCGGCGCCGGCGTAGTCCTCGATGCTCCGCAGGTGATGAACGCGTCGGGCAAGAGCGACTCCGTCGTCAGCATCGACACGGCTCGGCACCGCGTCACCCTCAAGCTGCTCCGCGGGTGGTTCAACGGGTCGAGCGTTCTCTACGTGCGCACCGATGCATCCGCCGAGCTCGTTGCCGCACTCGAAGGCAGCACGTATGCACCGAACCTCAACGCGGCACCGGGCCTCGGCTCCGACGCAGCGACGTCGGCGCGCTCCGCGATCATTCCGGTGATCAACGGAGCACAGTCGGGGACGGACCGGCAGGGTCTGCAGTCCGCGCTACTCGGCGGCGGTGACCCGCTGAACATCACGCAGTCGCTACCCGGCGCTGCCGACCACACGCCGGTTTGGGACCTCCACCCCGTGGTCTGGAGCGACGCGGCGATCAGCGCCGGCAAGCGCGTCGAGCTGACCTCGGCTGCGCAGGTCGCGAAGGATGTCGCAGCCGGGCTCCTGACGAGCGCCGGCAAGGGCCCCGCTAACTCGAGCCTCGGCGGTCTGCGGGCGATCGGCTTCATCTCGATCTGCTCGACGGTCGCGATCGGCTGACGGCCGACTCGTTCCCCGGGGCGGCGCCCCCTGCCGCCCTGGGGAATCGAACCGAATCGGCGCTCTGGATGAACGCACTCTGCGGACGGCAGCGGTTGCTCGACCTTTCAAGCCGCCGCTGAAGGAGTGTTCGATGTTTGGTCTTCTCAGCTTGGAAGCGCTCGACGGTGACGGTGCCGCCCGCGAGGCGGCAGCGAAGGCCGACGACCCTGCACCCGACATCGTCGTCGAGCGATGAGATGGAGCCGCACCATCAGTCCGTCGAGCATCCGGTGGACCCGCCGGCGAATCTGCGAGAGCGGATCCTCGCGGCCGCGAGGGTTGAGGCCCAGAACTCGCCGATCCGGAGACGGCCTGCGGCGGTGGTAAGACGGCCTGCGGCGACGGTGGTGCGCCTCTGGCTCGATCTGTTCTCCCGGCACCAGATCCTGAACAGCGCCAGCGCGATCTCCTTCCAGGCCCTGAAGGCGCTCGTCCCACTCGCACTCTTCGGCATCTCCCTGCTCAAGATGCTGGGGCTCGCCGACGTCTGGCAGAACACGCTGAAGGGCGGCATCGACAGCCAGGTGACGCCGACTGCTGCGACAGCGATCAACACAGCGGTCGAGCGGATCCTCGGCGACGACGGACTGGTGTTGCCCGTCCTCGCCGGCGCGGCGCTGCTCTGGTACGGCTCAGGACTCGTCCGTGCCTGCATGAGCGGCATGAACCTGATTTACGAGGCCGACGAGCAACGGCCGTTCCTGCGCCGCTGGGGAATCTCGATCGCACTCGCGCTCGTCGTCGCGGTCGCTTTCGTCGTGTCGGTGCTCGTGGTCACGGTTGCGCCGCGGATTGCGGTCGACGGCGTACCCCACACGCTGCTGCTGGTGCTGCGCTGGCCGTTTGCGGTCGTTGCGCTGGGCGTCGGCGTCGGCCTGCTCGTGCACTTCGGCCCCGCAACGCGTCGGCGGGCGCGCTGGTCGAGTGTCGGCTCAGCCGTCGTTGTCGCAGCCTGGATCGCTGAGGCGCTGCTCTTTGGCTGGTACGTCAGCTCCGTCGCGAACTTCACCTCTGCGAGCGGCGCCCTGACCGTCTTCCTGGTTCTCGGCGGCTACCTCTACACCGCATCGATCATCTTCCTGGCCGGCGTCCAGATCGACGAGCTCCTGCGCAAGGACGCCAGCGAGACCGAGGTCGGAATCATCGGCCTTCTGCTCAGGGGGACAAACATTCGCGTTCGTCCTCGCGACGGCTCAGCCGCTCGAGCCGGAGGCAAGCAACCGAACGGCGAGGGTTGAGTGACTGCGGGCAGGCAACCGCGATCGAGTTCGGACGCGAGGGGGTGCGCATGCGGGGATGAGCGGGCGCGTCGAGGCGGGCGTTCAGCGTGCTGGCGCGGATGCGGATGCGGGTGCGGGCAGCGTGAAGGTGACGCTTGCTCCGCCGGATGGGCTCGGTCCGGCCCAGATGCGGCCGCCTTGGGCCTCGATGATCCCGCGTGCGATCGTGAGGCCGAGGCCGCTGCCTCCGGTGGAGCCGTTTCGGCTCGGGTCGGCGCGCCAGAAGCGGTCGAACATCCGGCGGGCGGCTTCGGTGGAGAGGCCGACGCCGCTGTCCTCGACGGTGACTCGGACGGTGTCGGCCTCACGGCCGAGGATCACGGCGATCGTCCCGTCGGCCGGTGTGTGATGCAACGCGTTCGTCAGCAGGTTGAGCAGGACACGCTCGATCTGCTGCGGCGCACAGCGCGCGTCGGCTGATCCTGCCTCCAGGTGCTGCTCGAGACGCACGTTGCGGGCTCGCGCCTGCGCGGTGAGCCCGCGAAGACAGGATGTCACGAGCGGCTCGAGCGATACGACCTGCAACTCGTGGTTGAGCGAGCCTGCGTCGATCGCCGCGACGTCGAAAAGATCCTCAACCAGGCCGCTCAGGCGCTGGGTCTGCTCGCGGAGCGGGCGGAGATATTCCTCCGGTTGCGCCAGGCCGTCGTCGATCGCCTCGAGCATGGCATTGATCGACGCGATCGGGGTGCGCAGGTCGTGGCTCGCGGCGGCGACGAGCTCTCGACGTGCGTCGAAGAGGCTCTCGATGTTCGCGGCCATCTCGTTGAAGGAGCGGCCGAGGTCGGCGAGCTCGCGCGGGCCACGTTCGGGGGCGCGAATCGCGAGGTCGCCGGCGGCCAGCTCGGCGGAGGCCGTCTGCAGCTGTCTGATCTTCTTTCCGAGCGACGCACCGAGCGTGAGCGAGGCCGCGACCGCGGCGGCCGCCGCGACGGCGGCCGTGGCGAGGATCTTGGTGTCGGCTCCCATGTGGAACATCACGAAGCCCGACAACAGGACAGCCGCCAACGGCAGGAGGACAGCGAGCAGTGCGAACCCGGCCAGCTGGAGCCGCACCGTTGGCAGCAACCGCAGGGCGAAGGTGCCCGCGAATCCGACGGCGAGCGTCGATACGGCGACGACGAGCGCGAGAGACGTCACGGGCTGAACCGGTACCCGACGCCCCACACCGTCTCCAGGTGGGTCGGCCGCGCAGCGTCGGTCTCGATCTTCGACCGCAGCCGCCTGATGTGCACCGTCACCGTGCCGGTGTCGAGCGCAGCTTCGTATCCCCACACGCAGCGCATCAACTGGTCGCGTGAGAAGACCTGCCGCGGGTTCGAGGCAAGAAAGAAAAGCAAGTCGAATTCCTTCGCAGTCAGACGGAGCGGGAGCGCGTCGCGGAGCACCTCGCGCGTGGCGGGGTCGATCGCGAGACCGTCGAACTCGAGCCGTTTGGCGCCGGCGTGCGCCGGGCTCGTCCGTCGCAGCACCGAGCGAACGCGCGCAGCGAGCTCGCCGGGGGAAAACGGCTTGGTGACGTAGTCGTCCGCGCCGAGATCGAGCGCGACGATCCGGTCGGCCTCTTCCCCGCGCGCGGTCAGCATGATCACGGGCACGTCGCCCTGGTCCCGGATCCAACGGCAAAGCGTCAGGCCGTCCGTACCCGGCAGCATGACGTCGAGCACGACAAGGCTCGGAGAACGCTCCACGATCAGAGCGCGCGCGCTGTCGCCGTCGCCTGCCTCGAGCGTGCGAAATCCGTCGCGGTTCAGATACCGCGCGACGACATCTCTGACGATTGGCTCGTCATCCACGATCAGAACGGTCTTATCGGCAGCCTGGTCCATCAAGTGTGACGGTAGACCTGCAGAGAGGTGTGAGTGTTACGTCTTCCTGAACTCGGATCCGTTTCGGCACTCCTGGATCCCAGGAGCAGCGCTTCGACGTGCTCGAGCCGGTTCTCGAGCGAGCCCGAGACGACCGTGTAGGAGATGCCGCGCCGGACGAGGTCCTCCAGCTGCTGCTCCTGGAAGGCAGCAGCTTCAGGTCCCGCCAGTTCCCGTGTGCCGTCCTGCACCCACCCGAAGTCGTTGTCGCAGACGACCCACAGATACTCCCGCGTCGTCCTGTCGACCAGGTCGAAGAGACGTGCGTCGGCAGTGCCGTAGCTGCGCAGCGACCACTGCCGCGTCGTCCAGGCGTTCGTGTCGCAGAACAGGAAACGGCGTGAGTGCCGCGCCACCGCTTGTTCTCGCTCGTGCTGACGGCGGGCCATCTTCAAGTGGTCTGCGAAGCTGCCGGTCAGGTTCTGCGCCTCCCACAACTCGCGGCCAAACTCATGCGTCCAGAGCGTTCGGTGGCGGTCGGCCGACGCACGCGCGAGTGTGGACTTACCCGTCGACTCGGTGCCAACCATCACCACCTTGCGGATCAGAGATGAGTAGACGAGCGGATCCAGCCAGCCGCGGTGGTCGTACAGGTCGGACCGGATCGCCGTCCCCGAGGTCGGCACCGTCCCTCGGGCCTCGTCGACGACAGCAGGTGTCGCGCCGAGCTCACGCGCGAACAGGTCGTAGTTCGACTCCGACGAGAACACCCGGTCGAACGGGCCGAGAAATCGAAGCTGCTCTGCGTACGCCGCCGCGTACTGCGGCGAATCGTGATCGGGGTTGTGCTTCTCGATGTCGTCGACCGCGACGATGTTCTCGACCTGCGGGTAAAGCGCCCGCAGCCAACCGAGTCGCAACGCGATCGGCATCGCCGGGTAATCCCCGGGCGGATCGCTGTTGTAGACGACGATCGTCAGGTCGTCGCACTGCGAAAGCGCCGTGTCGATCAGATGCTGGTGGCCCCGATGGAGCGGCATGAACTTCCCGAAGACCAAACCGCGTTTCATGCCGGCACCTGCAGGCCCGCGATCACGCGGTCGTCCTCGAGCTCGAGCTCGGGCCGCGGCGCGCGCAGATCCCGCTCTGAGCGCGTCCACTCGAACCAGCCGTAGACGTTCAGCGCCTGGTAGATGAAGATCGTCCAGAACGGGCCCCAGAGCCGGCCGTGAAAGAAGAGCGGTGCCGAAAAGCAGTTCGAGACCGTCCACGCCCACCAATTCAGGCGGTAGCGGAACGCGTCCATCCACATCGCGGCGATCGCGAGCACGACCGATCCGAGCTCGAGCCACCACCAGGTCGTGCCCCGGTAGCCCGGCTGGTCCCAGTAGACGACCAGGGACACCGCGAGCACCGTCGCTGCGATCACCGAGCCGATGACGTCCGTCCGGACACGCGGGTTGAAGCCGATTCGGTAGCGGACGAGAGCCCACTGCACCGCCCCGTAGCCGGCGAAGATCAGGAACGAGATCTGCAGGTACGCGAGCATCGGCAGGCCGACGTGGAAGAACAGGTAAGTCCAGAGCGCCGCATTCACGATCATCCAGACCCAGTAGCCCTGTGACTTCCAAATCAGGAAGAACGTTGCGATCACCGCGGCGATCCCCCCGCCCCATCCCAGGACGAAGTCGAGGCCTCCAGCGAATCGGTAGCCGACGGCGTTCAGAGCAACGAAGAGCGCCACGGTCGCCGCGTGCAACCACGGCCGGTGGACGAGTCTTGCAACCATCATGCGAGCCTCCGTGTTGGTTTCCGACGTGTGTCGGTTCGCCCGAGACGGGCAGGCCGCTCGATCAGGAACGCGGCCTTCGGTATGTGATTGAACCGTACACCCTGCGCTCTACGAGCGGTCGGCTCGCTCCGTCCGACCCGAGCGATCGAACCCCTACGTCGGCATCGCCGGCGGTTGGCTCGAGTCGTACGGCTCTGCATTCGCGGCCGCATCCGGTGCGGCCCCGTCGGCTGCCATCTTGTCGTTCAGGGAACGAATCTTGTCGGCGATCGTCGTGAGGCCCGCGTGCGAGACCTCGCCGGATTCGATCAGCTCGAAGGTGGTCTTGCCGAGCTCGTTGTAGGCCTGGCTGAGCTCGCGCTTGGCCTGGACGTCCTCGACGCCCTCCTTCGCCTTCGATGCCGCCTGCTCAGCGGCCGCCTTCGCCTTGTCGAGAAATCCCATGTTCACCGTCTCCTATTCGAGGATGCTTCCGAGAATGCCTCCGACCCCGGCCTCGTCGCGGCCGCCCCCGGCCGCGGCCAAAACGCGGCGGGCGGTGCGAGAGAAAGGAAGGGTCTGAAGGGTCGCGTGTCCTGGGCCGGTCATGTGGACGAGAAAGAGCCCTTCGCCCCCAAAGAGGCTCTTGGCGACGCCGCCCTGCAGCTTCACCTCATACTTCACCGTCGGCTCGACCATAACCATGCAGCCGGTGTCCACGATCAGCCGCTGGCCGGGAACGAGGTCGAAGTCGAGAAAGTCGCCGCCCCCGTGGAGCCAGACGGTGCCCTTTCCCTTGAGCCGCTGGAGGAAGAACCCTTCGCCGCCGCCGCGGACGCCCATCCCGAGCCGCTGGGCAAGCGCGCTCTCGATCTCGACGTCGCCGAAGTGGCCGAGGTAGGCGTGCTTCTCGCAGATGATCTCGCCGTCGAGCTCGTGCTGCCGGATCGATCCCGGGAACGGCCCGGTGATCCCAACGGCGCCGGGCCCGTTCGCCACGTAGCGCGTCACGAACAAACTCTCGCCCGCGAGGACCTTGCGCTTGAGGCCGCCCATCAGTCCGCCGGGCATCTCGACCTCCATCGAGATATCGCCGGAGATGAACATCATCGCGCCGGCTTCCGAGGTCAACCGTTCGCCGGCCTGAAGTGCCACGACGACTGCCGGCGCCTGCCCCTCGCGAATGGTTGCCTCCATCGCCGCCGATGGTAGACGGCGTGCGCCGGGTAATCCAGCCGGTGTCGTGATTCGTTCCGTCCGACCCGGGAAAGAAGCTAGCTGAGGAGCCGGTACACCCCGTACAGGACTCCTGAAGCCCAAACGACCTGCGTGAGGGCAACGAGGGACAGGACGAATCCAGCTTGTATCCGCCCCATTCCGACGGTCACGGTCGCTTCACCCATCGCCCGATCAGGCCGCTCGGGATCGCGGTGCTGATCTGCCTCGCGTTCTGGACCATCGGTTCCTGGGCCGTCTGGTCGCTGCTGAGCTAGCCCGCCTGCCGGTCGCGCCGTCCCCGCCCGAACCACCATCATCGATCCTCTCCCCAGAGTGATGTATGAAGGAAGACGCAAGAACCGGCAAAAAGTTGGTCTGCCTCGTCCGAAACCTCAGGAGGTCGTCGTGCCACACAACTTCATCCGAATGCCCGCAGACACTCCGAACCCCGGCCGGAGGACGGAAAAAGACGTCCGGGACATCTGCTGCACCCACCACGGCGAATTCGTGCGCCTGTTCTTCGATGCCCGAAGGAATCCCACCTCCGCGTACGTGCTCGTCAAGGACGGCGACGTCGACGGGATGCTGCAGGACTTCCACGGCCAGCAGGTGACGCAGTACTTCGAGGAGCACGAGGTGGGGGGCTAGGGCGCGAGCGCCAGCGCAACGATCCGGTCGAGGTCGACGGCCTCGTCGCCGCTCGGCTCGGTGGCAACAGATGCTCTCGCCTCGGCGACGAGCATCCCGTCCAGATCGTGCTCGATGCCGATCGAGACGCGCAATGCCTCCGCGCCGTCGAACAGCTCCGCAGCCCGGCTCGCGTCGCCGTTCGCGACCGCGACCGCCGCCAGGCCGTTCAAGCTGAACATCAGGCCGTGGAGATAGCCGAGTTGGTGCGCGATCCCGGTGCTCTCGATCAGGATCCGTTGCGCGCCCGACAGGTCGCCGCGAGCGAGCTGGGCATAGCCGGCGGTCGCGAGGGCGAGCGCCTCACCTTGACGGTTGCCGAACTCGCGCTGGATCTCGAGGCTTTCCATCGCGAACGGCAGGGTGCGATCCGGCGCGCCCGACCGAAGATGGACGGTCGCAAGGTCTCCCAGCACGCCGCCGAGGCCCAACCGGTCGCCGATCTCGCGACAGAGGCTCGCGGATTCCTCATAGAGCAGGATCGCCTCCTGCCATTCCCCGGCATCGGTCGCGACGTGGCCGAGCGCACTCAAGCTGCGGGCTTCGCCGCGGCGGATCCCTTCGTCACGAAATCGCTGGAGCGCCTCGCCGAAGACGTCACGGCCGCGGGCCGTATCACCGCGCGAGATCACGATCGCACCCAACTGGTACAGCAGCTCCGGATGCTCTGCGGATGTCGGGCTCAACCGCAGCGCCCGTTCGATCGACGTCTGGCCCTCACCGTAGTAGCCCCGCGTGAGCCAGAACCGCCAGAGCGCGATCGTCAAGCGAGGCACGAGCTCCGGTGATTCGAGAACGCACCAGTCGAGAGCCGCACGGAGATTGCCGTGGTCCGATTGCAGCCGCGCGAGCCAGTCGGCTGCGTCCGGACCGGTCAGGTGCTGCGCGGCACGCTCTGCCAGCTCGACGTAGTGCGCCGCATGTCGCTCGGCCAGGTTCCGTGCGTCGTCATGTGAGAGCCGATTGCGTGCGAACTCCCGAATCGTCTCGAGCATCAGGAAGCGGCTGTCACCGCGCGATTTGATCAGGCTCGCGTCGACCAGGGTCGTGAGCGCCTCGAGGTCTGCCACGACCACGCTCTCCGCTGCGTCCAGGTCGAACGTCCCCACGAAGACCGACAGGCGTGAGAAGACGTCCTTCGCCTCCGCGGCCAGCAGGTCGTAGCTCCAGGCGATCGTTGCCTCGAGGGTTCTCTGGCGCTCCGGCACGTCCGTCGGCCCGTGCGTCAGCAGAGGCAGTCGCGAGTCCAGGCGGGCCAGGAGGGAGGAGGGATCGAGCAGCTTCAGGCGCGCGGCTGCCAGCTCGAGGGCGAGAGGAAGCCCGTCGAGGCGCCTGCAGATCTCCTCGACGATCGCCGAGGGCTCTGCGTCACGCTGCAGCCCGCGGGCCCGGTCGAGGAACAGTTCGACTGCTGCGGCCTGCGGGAGCGGGTCGAGTGGGTACTCGACTTCCATCGAGAGATGCAGCGGAGCCCGGCTCGTCACGAGCAGGGTAGGCCCAGGCGAGTGGCTCAGGAAGTCGGCAACGCCGGCTGCCGCCACCGACAGGTGCTCGAAGTTGTCGAGCACAACGAGCGCGTCCCGACCGTCTGCCTGATCCGCTTCCAGGAGGCCGAGCGCCTGCGACATGACCGGCACGACGAGCCCTGGGTCGGTGACAGACGCCAGCGAGACGAAGCAGACGCCGTCGGTGAACTCCTCGGCGAGCTCCCCGGCGAGCTCCAATGCGAGCCGCGTCTTGCCGGTTCCGCCCGCCCCGGTGATCGTCACGAGCCGCCCCTGCCGAATGAGCGCTGCAAGCTCGCCCTGCTCGATCAGCCGACCGACGAGTGGATGTGCGGCCTCCGGCAGGTTCGACCTGTTCAGGCTCTTCAACGATGGGAATTGCTGCGAGCCGAGCTGATAGATGCGCTCGGGCTTCAGCAGATCCTTCAGCCGGTGCGCGCCGAGATCGACGACGTCGTCGTCGTCGATCAGGTCGCGCGTGGCCTGCGAGAGGAGTACCTGGCCGCCGTGCCCAGCTGCGGCGATGCGGGCCGCGCGGTGCACGTCCATCCCCGCGTACCCGGCACCGGTGAGCAACGGCTCTCCCGTATGAATCCCCATCCGGACGCGAATCGGCCCCGTTGCCAACTCGGCTTGTGCCTCACGCGCCGCGGCGACGGCATCACGAGCGCTCGCGAACGCAACGAAGAACGAGTCGCCCTGTGTGTCGATCTCGACGCCCTCCCGCGCCGTCCACGAGGCTCTGAGGATCGCGGTGTGCGCCGCGAGCAGAGCCGCATAATCGCTCGCTTCCAGGCGCGCGAGCAGCGACGTCGATCCCTCGACGTCGGTGAAGAGAAACGTGACCGTGCCAGATGGGCGCTCCGGCATGGGAACAGGATGGCGCGACCCGCCTCGCCTTGCAAGCCTTTGCCTCATGATTGATAGATGACTGACGGGCTGCCGAGCGGAACGGTCACGTTCCTTTTCACCGATGTCGAGGGATCGACGAAGCTCCTGCATCAGCTGGGCGCCGAGGCGTACGCCGGCGCGCTCGCAGCCCACAGGCAGGTGATCCGGGAGGCAGCTCACACCAACGGTGGCGTGGAGGTCGACACCCAGGGCGACGCGTTCTTCATCGCGTTCCCAACTGCGCCGGGGGCGCTTTCGGCTGCAGAGGCGATGCTCGACGGACTGCGCCCGGGCCCGATCCGTGTGCGCGTCGGGCTGCACAGCGGCACGCCGCTCTTGACCGACGAAGGCTACGTCGGCATCGATGTACACCGAGCCGCACGCATTGCCGCATGTGCCCACGGTGGGCAGGTGGTCGCCTCAGCGGCCACCGCAAACCTCGTCGGCCGTGCGCACTTGCTCGACCTCGGCGAGCACCGGCTCAAGGATCTTTCGGCCGCTGAGCGTCTCTTTCAGGTCGGCAGTGAGGACTTTCCACCGATTCGCACGCTCTACCGAACGAACCTGCCGATCCCGGCAACCACGTTCCTCGGCCGCACGCAGGAGCTGCATGACCTGGCCGAGCTGCTCCGACCCGACGGCGCCAGGCTTGTCACGCTGACCGGGCCGGGAGGGATTGGCAAGACGAGGCTCGCGCTTCAGGCGGCCGCGGCGGCTGCAGACGACTTCCCCGAGGGCATCTTCTGGGTCCCGCTCGCAGCGCTGAGCGACGAGCGTCTGGTGTTGCAAGAAGCGGCGCAGGCGATTGGCACGACGGGCGAGCTGGCACGAGAGATCGGCGGTCGATCGATGTTGCTCGTGCTCGACAACTTCGAGCAAGTCGTCGCAGCTGCTGCCGAGCTCGCATCGTTGCTCGCCTCGTGCCCGAACCTGCGCCTCATCGTCACGAGTCGCGAACTGCTCCGCGTTCCCGGCGAGCAGGCCTACCATGTGCCCGCGCTCGCGATCACGGAGGCGACGACGCTGTTCGTCGCACGGGCGCGCGCTGCGGATGAACGGTTCGCCGAAACGCCGGAGGTCGAGGAGCTCTGCGGTCGACTGGAGCAGCTGCCACTTGCACTCGAACTGGCGGCCGCGCGCGTCTCCGTGCTCTCACCGCAAGCGCTCCTCGAGCGCCTGTCGCAGCGTCTCGACATCCTGAAGGCCGGCCGCGGCGTCGATCCGCGCCAGCAGACCCTGCGAGCGACGATCGAGTGGAGCCACGACCTGCTCTCCGCCGAGGAACGCGAACTCTACCGAGGGCTCGCGGTCTTCGAGGACGGTTGCACCCTCGAGGCGGCCGAAGCCGTTCTCGGTGCCGACATCGACGTGCTGCAGGCGCTCGTCGACAAGAGCCTTGTGCGCGTGCGTGACACGCGATTCTGGATGCTCGAGACGATCCGCGCTCATGCACTCGAATGCCTCGACGCAAGCGGGTCTGCGGAGGAGCTGCGCAACCGGCACGCGGCGCGCGCCCTCGCGTTGGCAGAAAGGATCGAGCCCGACCTCGGATCGGAACGCCAAACTGAGGCACGCGTCGTGCTCGAAGCCGAGCACGCGAACCTGCGCTCAGCGCTCGGCTGGCTGGCCCGCCGCGGAGACTCCGAGCTGACTCTCCGTCTTGCCGGTGCCCTGAGGCGGCACTGGGTCGACCGGGGTGGCCTCTCCGAAGGACGGCGCTGGCTCGAGCCGGCGCTCGCCGCAACCGAGGAGACGCGAACGCCAGCGAGGGCCAAGGCGCTCAGCGCCGTCGCGCTGCTCGCCGCGCTCCAGGGTGACTGGCCCGCGACGAGGCGCTTCGCGACCGAAGGACGAGAGCTCGCTCTCGAGCTCGATCAGCCCCGCTACGCCGGCTGGTCGATGCTCACCCTCGGCCGTGCGCTGCTCGCCGAGGGCGATCGGGTCGGCGCGCTGAGCCAGTTCGAGCAGGCCGCCGTGTGCGGCGCGAAGACCAACGACTCCGACACGATCGCGATGGCAGCGTTCAACCTCGGCTATGCGGCGCTGGACGACGGGCAACTCGGGCGCGCGCGTGCGGATTTCGAGCGTGTCGCATCCTCGACGAACGACCAGTACGTGCTCGCCCGGACTCTCGCCGCTCTCGGATCGGTTGCAATTCACGAAAGCCGTTTCGCCGACGCGCAGGCCCGACTAGAGGACAGTCTCCGCGTCTCCCGTAACCTCGGCGAGCGCGATGACACTGTCGCCTGGTCGCTCGAACTCCTGGGCGTTGCCTCGTGCGGTGCGAGCCCGGAGCGCGCGGCCCGTCTGCTGGGCAGGGCCGAGACTCTACGGCACGAGTTCGGCGGCCGCCTTGAAGGCATCGAGCTGGCGTTGCATGAGGATGCCCTCTCGACGCTGCAGAGCCGACTGGGGGAGAAGGCGCTCACGCTGGCCTGGTTCGGCGGCGCCGCTGTCCAGCTCCCAGACCTGCTCGAGGAAGTGCTCGACCCGGATTAGAGAACGCACCGCCTGTGAGCCGCCTCCGGCTGCGCCACGGCGGTCAACGCGGGATTTTCGAAGATCGTGTGGGAGCCTGGTGCGAGGACATGCTCGCGGAAGGCCTCCCGCAGCTTGTCGCTGCTCGCGAACGTGACGACGCGCGCCGTCGAGCCGCACCGTGCCCAGACGGAGGGGACTGCGTCGTGCAGCAGGATGATCTGGCTCATCTCGTGTGCGTCGAACAGTTCGAAGCGAACGTCGTAGGCGACGCGTCCCGCGAGTTGTGGCTGCTGCCAGAGGAGCCAGTCGGCCTGTTCGTCGGCCGCGAGGACGACGCCGCCCGGCCCCGCAGCAGCCGCGACGGCGGTGGCGCCCGCCGGCGGGAACTCACGGTCGACGACACCTGAGGCACCCGCGAGGCTGAGGCCGAGTGCGAGCGCGGCCACCGTCACCGCCGCCGACGAGACAATCACGTTGACGCGCCGCATGGTTGCCGTCGCCTCGACCTGCGACGGCCACGCTGCGTCGATCAGCCGCGGCAGGGATACGGCGAGCGCGAGCTCGAACCAGATCGCGTTGCGCATTGCTGTCAGCGCGGCGAGGAGCAGGATCGGCAGCGCCCAGCGCTCGAACGCATTCAGCGCCCGGAAGTGGCTGCCTCCGAGCGTCGTGAGCAGGAAGGCTGACGCGAAGAAGGCGAAGCTGAGCGACCCTAAGGACGCGGGCCGCCACTCGACGATCATGTTCGCGAACGGCGGGTGGACGAGCATCAGCCGGTAGTAGGCCGCGAGCTGCAGGCCGTACGGCGATGCGAACACGCAGAGCGGCGCGGCGCACGCGAGCAGGGCGCCGTGCAGCCGACGTCGTCCGCGAACCGCGAGCCAGAGCCCGTGCAGCACGACGAGCCCGGCGGCGAGGATCACCGATCCGTGCAGGTTCGCCCACACTGCGAGCAAGGGCAGCACGAACAGCACGCGCCTGCTCGGGCGGCGGGCGTCGAAGGCGAGGAGCGAGTAGACCGCCACGAACGGGATGAGCGCGAGCGTCTGCGTGCGGAGCTGGGCCATCCACGGCGCGGCGATCACGGGCAGCATCAGCGCCAGCGCCGTGCTCCGCGACGAGCCGCCGAGCGTGCGTGACGCCAGTCCGGCCAGCCCGAGCGCTGCCGCCAGAATCCCGATCGCCAAACCGAGCGCAGTCACGACGCCGCCGTGGCTGACGACCTCGTAGAGGAGCCACTGGGCGCCCCACTGCTGATCGGTCCACGGCCGGCCGTACATCCATGCGGTCAGCGTGTCGGCGTGGGGGAGGCCATGCTCGGCAATCAGGCGTCCGTCGACGAGCGCGAGCCAGCTGTCCGGCACGAGCAGCCCCGGCAACCAAAGTGCGAGCAGCGCGACCCAGACGGACACCGCTGCAATCGGCTGCGCTTCGCGTTCGAGCAGGCCGCGCAGCCGCCCGCTGGTCGCGAAGGGCAGCCGAAGCGGCGGGCGCTCTGAGGCGATAGATGTCATTCGTCGTCCTGCGGCAAGGCGACTCCGGCGGGAGGAGGGCGGCGCCGCCGCAGACGCCCGGGTTGACGACCCACTCTCATCGGCCCGTCGACGCCATGCCTCCCCCGAACGGGTCATTGAACCGCCGCTGAACCGAACCTGAAGCAGTGACCTCGACGATCGAGGAGTGCGCATGCTCCTGATTGCCGTAGCCGCCGCCGTCGTCGGCGTGTGGTTCCTGGCCGCGGCGCTCGGCTCGTCGTCGCCGCCGCACGCGCGCCCGGCTGTGCGGGCCGCTCACCACGTGCAGGCGGCCCGACCGTCGCCCCGCCCGCCGCAGTTTGTGATCTCGTCCTTCGACGGCTCGGGCGGCGCCCGGCTCTGGGCGTACTGGCGGAGCGTCGCGAAGCGCGCACACGCGCATTTCTCCTTCTTCGTCAGCGGCGTTTACTTCGTCGACTGGGCTCACCACGGCGACTACTTCCCGCCCGACCGCCCACGCGGCGATTTCGCGATCGGCTTCGCACCCGACGCTCCGTGGATCGCTGCGATGAGACACCAGGTCGCGGGGGAGCGCAGGAGGAGTGGCCTGCGCTCGAGCTCGGGGCGTGGCTCGCGCGCGCCCACGGGCGACCGCTGCGCCTGCTCGGCGTCGAGGCCTCCGGGATGCAAGCCGCGCGCTGGCCGGAGCGTCACTGGCACTGCAGCGCTTCGCGGGTATGGCGGTCGAGACGGCGCTCGTCGCGCCGGGAGCGGCCGGCGTGCTCGGCGCGGGCGGTGCGGCGATCGTCGCCTCCCTGCCGCGTGGTCAGCTCGACGCGGCACGCGCTGCTCGCCTCGGATCTCCCCGTGCTCCTCGTGCACGGCGGTCTGCGACCCGGCGGTCTTGCGCCGGACCGGACGAAGACGCGCTTCAGCTGGTCGCTGTCCGGCGCGTGAGGAGCAGCGCGCGGCCGGCAAGCCCGATCGCGAACATCACGACCCCGGCCACGACCGAGGAGAGCGGCAGCGTGACGATCAGGACGGCGCAGGCGACGAAGCCGACGACGTTGAGCGCGCGCG
>JBBQQI010000055.1:0-17187 GCA_038216085.1 Gaiellales bacterium
CAATCGCCTCATCCGGCCGATGCTACACTGGCCCGACTTCCCGCCACGCTCGTCGCGCCGTCCATCCCGAAGCGGCGCAAAAGGGGCGCGGCCGACTCAGTCCATGGGAAGGACAATTCGGGACGAAGGAGCCTTCGCAAACGTGAACGAGTACGAAATTCTGTTGATGCTGGACGCCGACCTCCCGGAGGAACGCGGCAACGAGATCATCGCCCGCCTTCGCGAACAGGTCGAACGGGACGGCGGCAGCTGGGACGGCCATGAGCCGTGGGGCCGGCGGAAGCTCGCTTACGAGATCCGTCACAAGGGCGAGGGCGTCTACCACCTGCTGCTCTTCAAGGCGGCGCCGGCGACCCTCACCGAGATCACGCGCGTGCTCAAGATCACCGACGGCGTGATGCGCCACGGCGCCTACCGCCGCGTCAAGGGAGGCGGCCACCTGAAGGCGCCCTCGCAGATTCCGGCTCCGCAGGAGCGCGCTCACGAGCGCGAGGAGGCTGCGCCCGCCCCGCGGGAGGCTGCGGCAGTGGCCGAGACCGCCCCGGAGGTCGAAGCCACTCCCGAGGTCGAGGCCGAGCCAGAGCCCGAGCTCGAGGTCGTGGCCGCGCCTGCAGCAGCCTCGTCCGAGGCAGCCGATGACACCGACGGTACCGCGGAGTAGCCTGGGGCGACCCGTAGGAGAGGAGCGACAAACACATGGCAGCCAACATCAATCGCGTCGTGCTCGTGGGCAATCTGACCCGCGATCCCGAACTGCGCCACACGCCCTCGGGCATGGCGGTCTGCAGTCTTCGCATCGCCGTCAACACGCGCCGCAAGGATTCGACGAGCGGCGAATGGACGGAGAAGCCGAACTACTTCGACATCACCGTCTGGGGCAACCAAGGGGAGAGCTGCGCGCAGTACCTCTCCAAGGGCCGCCCGGTCGCGGTCGACGGACGCCTCGAGTGGCGCGAGTGGGACGCACAGGACGGCAGCAAGCGCCAGGCCGTCGAGATCATCGCCGACAGCGTCCAGTTCCTCGGCAGCCGTGACGGCGGCGGCGAGAGCAGCGGCGGCGCCAACCAGTTCGTGCCCGCGGGCGCGTCGGGCGGTTCCGACGCCGACTTCCAGGGCTCCGACGACGACATCCCGTTCTAAGGAGAGTTCTGTTGCCAGCACCGAAAGGTAATTCAGACCGCGAACGCAGCGGCGGCAGGGGAAAGCGCAACGCGCCGGTCGGACCGGGGCGCCGCAAGAGCTGCTTCTTCTGCAAGTCGAAGATCGACGAGGTCGACTACAAGAACATCAACGAGCTTCGCCGCTACGTGTCGGAGAAGGGGAAGATCCGCAACCGCCGCATCAGCGGAGCCTGCCGGCGCCATCAGCGCCAGGTGGCCGTCGCAGTCAAGCGCGCGCGCGAGCTTGCCCTCCTCACCTACATCGGCGACAAGTAAATGGCGATGGAAGTCGTTCTCAGGCAAGACGTCGACAAGCTCGGGCTCCGTGGCGAGGTGGTCAACGTCACCCGCGGCTACGCGCGCAACTTCCTGCTGCCGCGCGGGCTCGCAGAGGTGGCGACGCCGGGCCTCGTGCGCGAGCTCGAGAAGCGAGAATCTCAGCGCGCGCGCCATGAGGCGAAGACCGTCGACGAGGCTCGCGCGATCGTCGACCGGCTCGAGCGCAACGAGTTGCGCTTCGACGTCAACGCCGGGCCGACTGGTGCCCTGTTCGGCTCCGTCACCGCCACGAACGTTGCCGACCGCCTGTGGGAGACCGAGAAGCTCCGCGTCGACCGCCGCAAGCTGCAGATGGATGCGATCAAGCGGATCGGCCGCTATTCGGTCGCCTTCGAGGTGTTCCCCGACGTCACCGCCGAGGTGAAGCTGATCGTCGCGCCCGAGGGCGAGGAACTGCCCCCCGAGGAAGAGCTTGCGGAGATGGAAGCCAAGGACGTGGCGGCTGCCGCTGCTGCTGCCGAGGCCGCGGGCGAGGGCCCACAGGCGCCCGAGGAGCCGGAGTTCGAGACCAGTATCGTCCCGGGTGACGGCGAGCCTGTCGGCCTGGGTGAGCCTGTCGTCCTGGATGAGCCTGCGGCCGACGCCCCGGACATCGAGCCCGTCTCCTAGCTTCGATTTTCCACAGGCTCTCCACCGGCCTGGGGATAACTGTCCACCGGCTTTCCACACTTCGTGGGAGCCTGTGGATCTCGGCGGAAATAGGTCGCAAAGACCGTCCGTTTCGTCCACTACCGTGAGACGAACGTACGTTCTATACTCCCTGCATCCTCGGCTCCTTCAACACCGATCGGGACGATGTCCACACCCTTTCGCGCGGGGCGCAGGGCGGGTCTACTACGAGCCGTATGGCCCAGCCTGCCCAGGTCTTCGCGACCGCCCCGGTTCCGCCGCAGAATCTCGATGCCGAAGAGTCCGTCCTCGGCGCGATGATGCTGTCTCCCCTGGCGATCGGGGCGGTCACGGAGTCTTCCAACCTGAGCGCCGCGGACTTCTACCGCGAGAGCCACGGCCAGGTCTACAAGGCGATCCTCGCGCTCTACGCGAAGGGCGAGCCCGTCGATGCGATCACGGTCGTCGACGAGCTCGACCGCTCGTCCACCCTTGACGGAGCAGGCGGCGCGGAGCGCGTCCATGAGCTCGCGGCGCTCGTCCCGGCAGCGTCGAACGCAGCCCACTACGCCCGCATCGTCAGCGAGATGGCAACGCTGCGCGGGCTGATCCGGGCCGGCAACGACATCGCGCGGCTCGGCTTCGACCGGCCCGGCGAGACGGTCGAGCTCGTCGACCGCGCCGAATCGATCGTCTTCAACCTCTCGCAATCGCGCATCTCGAGTGAGTTCGCACACATCGACGACCTGCTTAAGGACTCGTTCGAGACGATCACGAAGCTCTACGAAGCCGGCAGCGACATCACCGGAACTCCCGCAGGCTTCCGCGACCTCGACCGCCTCACCTCCGGCTTTCAGCCGGGCAACCTGATCATCATCGCGGCGCGCCCGTCGATGGGAAAGTCGGCGCTCGCCCTTTGCATGGCGTCGAACGTCGCCGTGCGCCACGACATCCCGGTTGCGCTGTTCACGCTCGAGATGTCGAAGGCCGAAGTGACACAGCGCTTCATGTGCGCCGAGGGGAAGGTCGAGTCGCAGCGGCTCCGCACTGGCAAGCTTGCAGTCGACGACTGGCCTCGGCTGACCGCCGCCTGCGACAAGCTCGCGAAGGCGCCGATCTACGTCGACGACACCGGCTCGATCACGATGATGGAGATCCGCTCGAAGCTTCGGCGACTGAAGATGAAGGAGCCGAAACTCGGGCTCGTGATCGTCGACTACCTGCAGCTGATGACGAGCGGCACGTCCGTCGAGAACCGCGTCCAGGAGGTGTCGCAGATCTCCCGCTCGCTCAAGGTCCTGGCCCGTGACCTCGAGGTGCCGATCATCGCGCTCTCGCAGCTCTCGCGGGCCGTCGAGCACCGCCACGACAAGCGGCCGATCCTCTCCGACCTGCGCGAGTCCGGCTCGATCGAGCAGGACGCAGACCTCGTGATGTTCGTCTACCGCGACGAGTACTACAACCCGGAAGAAACCGAGTCCGCCGGAATCGCGGAGCTGCTGCTCGCCAAGCACAGAAACGGCGCGACGGGCATCGAGAAGCTCGCGTTCCAGAAGCGCTACGCGAAGTTCGCCGACCTGGCCGCGGCGTCGTGACCGCCGGGTCCGAAACCACCGTCTGGCTCGCGCCGTCGGCGACCTCGTTCTCGTGCCTCTGCGAGCCGTGCCTCGAAGCCGCCCGCCTCTCGGGCGCGTTGTTCGCAGACGCGCTCGCGGGAGCGAGCGTCCGCGGTTCCGTCGCGCTCGAGACAGAGGCCGCGGTCGCTCGCTGCGCCGCAGGTCATCAGATCGTGCTGCGACGCGTCGAGCGCCCACCCACACTCAATCGCCCCGACGCTCGACAGCTCCAGATCGCGTGATCGAACGGCAGCATGTCTGGCTCGGGCCGGAGGCGACGAGTTTCGACGAGCCATGTGCGGCCTGCCTGTCATTGCGCGAGTCGCTCGCCGCAGACTCATTGCTCGTGCACGGCACGCTCCGCCGCGACGCCGACGTCGGCTTCACGACCTGCCGCCGCGGCCATCGGATCGTCATGCGCCGCATCGCCCGGCAGCTCGCCGCCGTCGGCTGAGCCGCGCACCACCTCCCGAACGGCCGTGTCCAGACCTGGAGGAGTCTGGAGATGGCGCGGATCTCGTCAGCTGGGAGCGCGGGAGCCGACAGCCTGGCCCTCTAGACTGGGCCTCGTGCCATCGACCGTGATCGTCGGGGCGCAGTGGGGGGACGAAGGCAAGGGCAAGATCGTCGACCTGCTCGCCCAGCAATCGGACGTCGTCTGCCGCTACCAGGGCGGGCCGAACGCCGGGCACACGATCGTGGTCGGCGACGAGACGTTCAAGATCCGTCAGACGCCGAGCGGTGTGATCTCCGGCAAGACGTCGGTGATCGGCGCCGGCTGTGTCGTCGATCCTCAGGTGCTGCTCGAGGAGCTCACCGACCTGCGCTCGAGAGGCGTCGACCCGTCGGTCGTCGTCGTCTCCGGCAACGCGCACCTGATCATGCCCTGGCACGTCGCGATCGACCAGGCGTCGGAGCGCCGCCTCGGCAACCTGCAGATCGGCACGACACGCCGCGGCATCGGCCCCGCCTATGCCGACAAGGCTTCACGGATCGGCATCCGCGTGCAGGACGTGCTCGACCCGAAGATCCTGCGACAAAAGATCGAGGTTGCACTCGCCGAGAAGAACGTGTGGCTCGAGCGCGTCTACGAGGTCGAGCCGTTCGCCCTCGAAGAGATCTGGTCGCGCTACGCGGCCTACGCCGAGCAGCTTGCGCCGTACGTCGGAGACGTCTCGTTGCTGGTGGACACAGCGCTGCGCGAAGGCAAGGAGGTGCTCTTCGAGGGCGCACAGGCGACTTTGCTCGACCTCGACCACGGCACCTACCCCTTCGTCACGTCGTCCAACCCGATCGCGTCGGGGGCCCCGACCGGGATCGGGATCGGACCGACGCGGATCGACCGCGTGCTCGGCGTCTCGAAGGCGTACGTCACGCGCGTCGGCGAAGGACCGTTCCCGTCGGAGATCGACGGTACGAATCAGTCACGGCTGCGCGAGCTCGGCGGCGAGTACGGGACGGTCACGGGTCGCGAGCGCCGTTGCGGGTGGCTCGACCTCGTCGCCTTGCGCTACGCGGTACGCATCAACGGGATGACGTCGCTCGCGCTCACGAAGCTGGACGTGCTCTCCGACTTTGCCGAGCTGCCGGTCTGCGTGCGCTACCGCCTGCGTGACGGCTCGGAGACGGAGCACTTCCCCGCGCATCAGTCCGACTTCCACCACGCGGAGCCTGTGTGGGAGACGCTGCCCGGTTGGCATCAGCCGCTGGACGACGCGTCATCGCTCGACGACCTGCCGAGAGCGGCGCGCGAGTACGTGGAGTTCGTGTCGCACTCGCTGGACGTGCCGATCGAGCTTGTCGGCGTCGGTGCAGCGCGCGAACGCGTGCTCGCCTGAGCGTGCTCGCCTACAGCGCCAACGGCTGGACGGAGGTGATCGTCGCCCTGTCGATCTTCGTGCCGGTCGTGGTGGCGACCGCGCTCACGATCGGCGTCCTGCGCGGCGCCAAGAACGATCCCGACGAAGTGCGCTTCCGCCGGCTCGCCGAGCAGCGTCGATCAGAGACCGACGAGCACTGAGAGCGTCTTCGGCCGGCCGCTGCCCGATCGCGCGCTGGAGCGTCGGTGAGCCAACAGTAGACTCGCCCGCGTGAATGTGCTGGTCGTCGGCTCGGGCGCACGTGAGCATGCACTGGCGTGGCGCCTCGCCCAGAGCGAGAGCTTCGTCGAGCTTCATGCGGCGCCGGGCAACCCCGGGATCGCGCGCCTTGGCCGGTGCCATCCGGTGCGCGCCGACGACGGCGATGGGCTGCTGAGCCTCGCGCTGACGCTCGAGACGGATCTGGTCGTGATCGGGCCCGAAGCGCCGCTCGTTGCCGGCGTCGCCGACCTGCTGCGCCAGAACGGGGTTGCGGTCTTCGGGCCGAGCGCGGCGGCGGCGCGAATCGAAGGCTCAAAGGCATTCGCGAAGGACGTGCTTCGAAGCGCCGGAGTTGCGACCGCTGAAACGCTCTCGGTGGCTCGCGCGCCGTGCGTGATCAAGGCCGACGGGCTCGCGGCAGGCAAGGGCGTCTTCGTCTGCCGGACACGGGCGGACGTCGACGCAGCCCTGTCGGCGCTCACAGAGCTCGGAGGCGAGTTCGTGATCGAAGAGCTGCTCGAGGGGCCCGAGGTCTCGCTGTTCGCACTCTCGGACGGTGCGCGCGTCGTCCCGCTCGGCGCCGCGCAGGACTTCAAGCGAGTCGGCAACGGCGACACCGGCCCGAACACCGGCGGCATGGGCGCATACTCGCCGCTCCCCTGGCTCGCGAACGCCGCCGAGCTGATCGAGCAGGTACACGCGCCCGTGATCGAGCACCTGGCGCGCCGGGGGGCGCCGTTCGTCGGCTGCCTGTTCGCGGGATTGATGCTGACCTCCGATGGCCCGAAAGTGCTCGAGTTCAACGCACGGTTCGGCGACCCGGAAACCCAGGCGCTGATGCCACAGGTTCGAAGCGACCTGCTGGCAACCCTGGCGGCCGCAGCACATGGCGACCTGCGCGACGCCTCGGTCGACCTGTCGGGCGAGGCGACGGTGACGGTGGTCGTCGCAGGGCCGGACTATCCCGCCCGCAGCGACTACGCGGGCGCGGAGATCGCCGGCATCGAGGCCGCAGAGGAGACCGGCGCACTCGTCTTCCACGGCGGCACGGCGGTTCGCGACGGCCGGGTCGTGACGAATGGCGGCAGAATCCTTTCCGTGACCGGAACCGGGCCCACCCTTGCCGAGGCTCGTGCGCACGCCTACGCAGCCGTCGAGCTCGTGTCGTTCGAGGGCGCGCAGTTCCGGCGGGACATCGCGGCGGTCGGAAGTGGCTGAGCCACTCGTCGGGATCCTCGTCGGCTCCGAGTCCGACCGCGCCCGGATGCAGGAGGCGATGGACGAGCTCGACGCGCGTGGGATCGCCTGGGAGTTCGAGGTGCGCTCGGCCCACCGGATGCCGGATGCCGTCGCGGACTACGCGAAGACGGCAGCGGGCCGCGGGCTGAAGGTGCTGATCTGCGGTGCCGGGCTGGCCGCGGCGCTGCCAGGGGTCGTCGCCGCGCAGACGGAGCTGCCGGTGATCGGCGTGCCGCTCCGGTCGTCGAAGTCGGTCCTCGACGGGCTCGACGCTCTCCTCTCGATCGTCCAGATGCCGCCCGGTGTGCCGGTTGCGACCGTCGGCGTCGACAACGCGAGGAACGGCGCGGTGCTGGCAGCGCGGATCCTCGCAATCGCCTCCGAGCCCGCTTGACGCCTGCGCCCTCCTGGGCGCGCTCTACACTGGCTGAGGTGATCGCCCGCTACTCCCGTCCGGAGATGAGCCGGATCTGGTCGGAGCAGGGGAAGCTTGCGCGCTGGCTCGAGGTTGAACTGGCCGCGCTCGACGCGTGGGCCGAGATCGGCGCGGTGCCGGTGGCCGATGTCGCCGCGATCCGTGCGAACGCGGTGCCGCCGACAGCCGAGCGGGTCGCGGAGATCGAGCAGATAACCGACCACGACCTCGCGGCGTTCGTCGACGCCGTCGGTGAGCAGCTCGGGCCCGAAGGCCGCTGGGTGCACTACGGGCTCACCTCCTCCGACGTCGTCGACACGGCGCTCGCGCTGCAGATCCGGGATGCCGGCGCGCTGCTCGTGCGCGGCGTCGATCGTTCGATCGCGTCCGTTGCGCGGCTCGCCGAACAACATCGCCGCACCGTTTGCATCGGCCGCTCGCACGGCATCCACGCGGAGCCGACGACGTTCGGCTGGAAGCTCGCGGGCTGGGCGTTCGAGCTCGCACGCGACCGAGAGCGTCTCGTGCGCGCGCTCGAAACCTGCCGCGTCGGCCAGCTTTCGGGGACGGTCGGCACATACGGGGCGATCGACCCCGACGTGGAACGAATCGCCTGCGAACGGCTGTCGCTCGACCCTGATCCGGTGTCCACCCAGGTGATCTCGCGCGACCGGCACGCCGAGCTGCTATGTGCGCTCGCTATCTGCGCATCTTCGCTCGACCGGTTCGCGACCGAGATCCGTCACCTCGCGCGCACCGAGGTGCGCGAGGTCGAGGAGCCGTTCGCGACCGGGATGAAGGGCTCGTCCGCGATGCCGCACAAGCGCAATCCGAAGGTCGCCGAGCGCATCTCGGGCCTCGCGCGCATCGTTCGTGCGAACGCGCTCGTCGGCTTCGAGAACATGCCGCTCTGGCACGAGCGGGACATCTCGCACTCCTCGGCGGAGCGCGTGATCGTCCCCGACTCGTTCCTCGCACTCGATTACATGCTCGACAAGTTCTGTTGGATCGTCGACGGCCTCGTCGTCTATCCGGAGCGCATGGAGCGCAACCTCTGGGCCTCGCACGGCCTGTTCTTCTCGCACCGCCTGCTACTCGCGCTGATCGAGTCGGGGCTCGAGCGTGCCGATGGCTACCGCCTCGTGCAGCGCAACGCGATGCGCGCGTGGGACGAGGAACGCGACTTCCGGGAGCTCGTTCGCGCGGACGCCGAGATCGCAGCGCAGCTCGACGAGCAGGCATTGACCGACGTCTTCGATCTCGATGCCACGATCGCCCACCTCGACAGCACGTTCGACCGTCTTCGGCGTCTCGCTCCCAAGGAGGAACCCATTCATGCCTGAGTCCGCGCTCCACGTCGGCAGCGGAAAAGTCCGCGAGCTGTACGCGCTCGACGACGATCGCCTGCTGCTCATCGCCAGCGATCGCATCTCGACCATCGACGTGATCCTGCCGACGGAGATCCCCGACAAGGGACGCGTGCTGACGGGGCTGTCGGGGTTCTGGTTCGCGCGGACGCGTGACCTCGTTCCGAATCATCTGCTCGCACTTCGCGAGGACGGACGCTCGACCGAATGCAGACGGCTGCAGATGCTCCCCATCGAATGCGTCGTGCGCGGCTACCTCGCGGGCTCGGGCTGGAAGGATTACCTCGCGACCGGCGCCGTGTGCGGGCACGACCTGCCGCCGGGGCTCGCCGAGTCGCAGCAGTTGCCTCAGCCGATCTTTACACCGGCCACCAAGGCCGAGACGGGGCACGACGAGAACATCGACCGTACGGCGGCTGCGGCACTGGTCGGCCAAGCCCGGTTCGACGAGGTCGAACGCACCGCGCTTGCGCTGTATGCGTTCGCCTCCGACTATGCCCGCGACCGCGGGATCATCCTCGCCGACACGAAGCTCGAGTTCGGGATCGACGAGGACGACCGGCTCGTGCTCGGCGACGAGGCGTTCACCCCTGACTCTTCGCGGTTCTGGCCGGCCGACGGCTACAGCCTGGGTGGCACACCGCCCTCGTTCGACAAGCAGTTCGTGCGCGACTACTGCGAGTCGCTCGGCTGGGACAAGACAGCCCCGGGACCTGAGTTGCCGGACGAAGTGGTCACCGGGACACGTGCGCGCTACGTCGAGGCGTTCGAACAGCTCACCGAGATCGGATTCGACGACTACCTCGACAACCCGCGCGTGGTACTCGGATGAACGTACTCGGATGAACGGTGCTCGGATGAAAGCCACCGTGCTCGTGCGGCCGAAGCCGGGGATCCTCGATCCGCAAGGGCAGGCGGTCGAGAGCTCCCTGCGCCACCTCGGCTTCGAGGTTGGCGAGGCGCGCGTCGGCAGGCTCGTCGACATCGAGCTCGCGACCGACGACAGGGCCGAGGCGATCACCCAGCTCGAGCGGATGTGTGAGCAGCTCTTGACGAATCCGCTGATCGAGACCTACGTCGTGCAGCTCGAAGGTGACACCCACGACGGTGCCATGGAGAGCGCGTGACGAGGTCGAGGCGGCGGGCATGCTGAGCCGCCCACTGATCCCGGTGATCGTCTTCCCGGGCTCGAACGACGACCGCGACGCGCAGCTCGCGCTCGAGCGGCTCGGCGCACGCGCACCTCGCGTCTGGCACACCGAGGAGTCGCTCCCGCCCGAGACGGCAGCCGTCGTCCTCCCCGGCGGGTTTTCGTACGGCGACTACCTCCGCTGCGGGGCGATCGCCCGGTTCTCGCCCGTAATGCGAGCGGTGACCGCCTTCGCCGAGAGCGGCGGGCTCATGCTTGGCATCTGCAACGGCTTCCAGGTGCTGACGGAAGCAGGCCTGCTCCCAGGGGCGCTCCGTCCAAACGCATCGCTCTCGTTCGTCTGCCGGGACGTGCCGCTGATCGTCGGTCGCGCCGACACACCGTTCACCTCGCGCTGTCAGGACAGCCAGGTGCTCACGATCCCGGTCAAGCACGGCGACGGCTGCTGGTTCGCCGACGACGACCTGCTCGACCACCTCGAGACCAACGGCCAGGTCGCGCTTCGCTACGCCCACGCTGCGAACCCGAACGGTGCGGTCGGCGACGTCGCGGGCGTGCTGAACGCCGACGGCAACGTCCTCGGGCTGATGCCCCATCCGGAGCACGCCGTCGATCCGCTGCTCGGCTCCGTCGACGGCGCGGCGATCCTCGGGTCGCTGGTCGACGCGGCTCGGTTGTCGCTCGCGGCCGTCGTCTAGGCGCCTCCGACGTCGAGTCCGAGTGCGGCCGCGAGCGTGGGTGTCTTCACGAGCGCGACTTTCAGCCGCTCGAGATCACAGGCACGAAGCGTCACGGGCCCGCGACGGACGGCACCGCCCGTCGAATAGGCGAACCGAACGAGCCGCTCGCCACGCTCGTCCTCCAGCAGTTCGACCACCGACGAGAACCGTTTTTCCCCGGCCCGCTGCGGCACGGCGAGGCGCTCGATCAGGGTCGCCTGCCCCCAGGGTGTTGCGGTCTTCGTCATGCAGCGAACGTAGCGAGGCAACTGCAACGTGTGGGAAACGTCTCTGTCACGAATGTGTGAATCCAGGTTCCTGGATGTTTGCGGGAGCCTTCGAACGTCGAACGTGTACCGATGGGACGTCCACTCCGCGTCACGCGCTCGGTTCGTCTGGCGCTCTGCGCCTCGACTGCGCTCGGCCTCTGCGCTGGCTTGCTGCCCGCTCGGGCCGACGCGGCCGCCGGCGTCAAGTACGGGATCACCGACGACGCGTGGCTGCAGAGCGGGCCCGGATCGCTCGAGTCCCGACTGGCGCGCCTCGACTCGCTCGGCGTCAAGGTCGTGCGCTTCACCCTGAACTGGAACCGGCTCGCAACGAGCCGTCCCGCCGCGCCGACCGATCCCGAGGACACCGCCTACGACTGGTCCTCCGTCGATCCGGTGCTGGAGGGCCTGCATGCGCACGGGATGACGGTCGTCCTCCAATTGAACGGCACTCCGTCGTGGGCCAACGGCGGCCGGCCTGCGAACTACGCACCGTCGTCGGGCACGACCTTCGCGAGCTTTGCCACCGCTGCCGCTCTGCGCTATTCCTGGGTCAAGCGCTGGCTGATCTGGAACGAGCCGAACCAGAGTCGGTGGCTGCGCCCGACGACGGCCGCGGTCTATACGACACGTTTGCTCAACCCGGCCTACGCGGCGATCCACACGGCGATCTCCGGCGCACAGGTCGCGGGCGGCGGCACTGCGCCGCGCGGCTCGGCGGGCGGCGTCTCACCCGTTGCCTGGCTCAGCGGAATGCGCGCCGCGCACGCGAAGCTCGATGCGTACGCCCACAATCCGTATCCGCTCGATCCGAAGCGCGAATCGCCGCTCCGGGGCGGCTGTGCGAAGTGCACGACGATCACGATGTCGACGATCAATCGCCTCGTCTCGCTCGTTGTGAAGGACTTCCCGCGGGCGCGGATCTGGCTGAGCGAGTACGGCTACCAGAGCAATCCGCCCGATCGCGTGCTCGGCGTCTCCTTCGCGCTCCAGGCGCGGTACGTCGGCGAAGGCGCCTACGCGGCCTACAAGACGGCTCGTGTCGACCTACTGATCCACTTTCTCTATCGCGACGAGCCGGACATCGCACGCTTCCAGAGTGGGCTGATCACGCTCGGCGGCAAGGCCAAGCCCGCCTACGCGGCGTTCCAGCTTCCGTTCGCCGAAACGGCGCGCAGCGGCACACGCACGGCATTCTGGGGGCAGCTGCGCGCGCCCGGGACTGCAGCGACCGGCGTCATCGAGTCGCGTGTCGGGGCGACGTGGCGAACCGTCGCGACCGTGCGCGCGGGCGCGGGACGGTTCTTCCGCTGGATGGGGACATTGCCGAAGGGCAGCCTCGTCCGGCTGCGTTCGGGGTCGCTCGTCGGCGCGCCCGTCCTGATCACCTGACCGCGCTCGGAACTACAGCTATGCGTCGATGGCGATGTGGCCCGGCTGCACCGCGACCCGGTCGAGCCAGGTGCGGATGGCGTCGTAGCGGCCGAGGTCGAAGCCGCCTTCGTGCGCGACGTGCGTATAGGCATAGAGCGCGATGTCGGCGAGGCTGATCGAATCGCCGACGAACCACGCGCGCCCGCCGAGGTGTTTGTCCATCGCGTCGAGTGCGCGATAGCCCGCAGCGGTTCGCTCCGCGCGTCGGTCTGCGAAGGCTTCCGGCCGGCCGGAGTAGGCGAGCCAGAACCGCGCAACCGCAATCGCCGGTTCGTGGTCGTACTGCTCGAAGAACATCCACTGCAGCACCCGCGCGCGCAGGTACCGATCGTCCGGAACGAAGCGTGAGTGTTCCCCGAAGTACCAGAGGATCGCGCCGGACTCACCGAGCGAGCGTCCGTCGTCGAGGACGAGCGTCGGGACGCGCAGCGCTGGATTCAACTTCCCGAGGAGCTCCGGGCGGTTCGAGCGATCGAGCACGTCGACCGTCTGCCGCTCGTACGACAGACCGAGGTGTGCCAGCAGCAGCCGCACCTTGTAACAGTTGCCCGAGACCGGGCTGTCGTACAGGAGCATCATCTCGACTCTAACGCTCGGCCCAACATCCTCCAGAGAATCAGCGAATGACGGAAGAACGCTTTGACACGAAGCTCGCGATCGTCCTCCACGAGGATCTCGCCGTGTGGCAGAAGACGAATGCATTCCTCGTCAGCGGCCTCGCAGCAACCGCGCCCGACCTCGTGGGCTAGGCCTATGTCGACGGGTCGGGCAATCGCTACCTCCCCATGTTCCGGCAGCCGATCGTCGTCTATGCGGCCGACAGCATTGGGATCCGGCGCGCCTACGAGCGAGCGATGGCACGAGAGGTCGAGCAACTCTCGATCTTCACGCGCGAGCTCTTCGCGACTCTGCACGACGAAGCAAACCGAGCCGCCGTCGCCGCGGTGTCGGCGCCGGACCTCGACCTCGTCGGCATCGCTCTACTGGCAGAGCGGAGGACCGTGGACAAGGTGCTCGACAAGCTTCGACCGCACCCGTGACGCTCGCCGAGCGATTAGTTCCCGCTGCGGCCGATGATCTCGATCCGGTAGCCGTCCGGTTGGCGTTCCATTCCGAGTGGACGACCCGCAAGCTCGGCCGGCCGAGCGAGCACTGACTGCTGGTCACAACCACCTTGAACCGTCAGGATCGAGAGGCGGCGAAAACACGGTCGAAAGGAACCGACAAATGAACAACGCACCCCACTACGCATTCCCACACTCCGCCGATGACGAGGCACGGCGCCTGGGTCTCTTCCAGCAGCGGCTTGACCCGTTGACGATTCGGCGCATCGAGCAACTCGGGATCGCGCGTGACGCGAAGTGTCTCGAGATCGGCGGAGGGCGAGGATCGGTCACTACCTGGCTCGCCGAACGAGTAGCCCACGGAAGCGTGACCGCCACCGACCTCCAGGTCGACTTTCTCAATGCGATCGACGCGCCGAATGTCGAGGTGCTTTCTCACGACATTCGCAAAGACAGCTTTCCGGAGCAGTCTTTCGACCTCATCCACACACGGGCGCTGCTCATGCACATTCCTGACGACCTAGGAATCCTCCGCAGGATGGTCTCATGGCTTCGACCCGGTGGGTGGCTGCTCCTCGAAGAGCCAGACTTCGGCATGTGGCTCGCGGACGCCGACCCCGTCTGGGCGACGCATCCCGACGCCTGGCATCGCGCATTCCCGGCCGGATCGCTCTCGCGCGGGAGATCCCTCCTGCGCCAGATCCATCAACTCGACCTGGTAGACGTGGGTGCTGACGCCGAAGCGGACATCATCGAGTCCGGCTCGGACGTTGCTGAGTTCTACCGCCTCAGTATGGCCGCGATCCGGTCTCCCGCTGTGGAAGCGGGAGCCCTCACTCCCGCCGAGGCCACGGCACTGGTCGAACGACCGGAGGAGCCGGATTTTCTCGCCTGCGGTTTCGTCCACATCGGCGTCTGGGGCCGTCGCCCGACCTAGCTGCCGGAGCGCTCGATCAGCTCGATCCGGTAGCCGTCCGGATCCTGGACGAAGCACAGCCACGAACCACCCTCGCGCACCTGGTACGGCGTGCGCTCCGGCTCGATGCCCTGCTCGTGCAGCGACGCGAGCGTCGCGTCGAGATCATCGACGCCGATCGCAACATGGCCGTAAGCGGTGCCGAGCTCGTAGGTCCGGCCGTCCTCGTTCAGCGTCAGCTCGAGCTCCTCCTCCTGGCCCGGGAACCCGAGGAAGTAGAGCGTCGCCTCCTTTTCGCCGTCGCGAACGATGGGTGACTCGCGGCGAAACTCCATGCCGAGCGCCTCGTAGAACGCGCGGCTGCGGCCGGCGTCGGTGATGCGGATCATCGTGTGGAGATAGCGGGATGTCATTGGCGTATCCTAATCGCGCCCCTCGATGTCTTCCCGCAGCAACGAAAAGAGAACGGCGTCCTGCCAGTCACCGTGTCGCATGTACGCCTTGCGCTTCACGCCCTCACGGATGAACCCCGCACGCTCTGCATGCCTGATCGCGGCGTCGTTGAAGCTGTAGCAGGCGAGCTCGAGCCGGTGGAAGTCGAGCTCGAAGATGAGATAGCGCTGCGCGAGTCGCGCCGCCTCGTCGGCGATCCCGCGCCGGCGGAAGTCGGGGTGAGTCGCGAGTGCCTCGAGCCGGACGATCCTGCTTCGCTCGTTCACTTCATGGAAGCCGAGCGTGCCCGCTCGCTCGCCGTCGAGCTCGACGATCAGCCGGCCGAAACTCCGCGGCTCGCGTTCGGAACGCGTGATCTGCTCGAGCGCTGCGGCGGTGCCCTGGGCGCGCAGCCCGCCGAGGAAGGGCTCGACATCTTCGTCGGCGTAGAGCTCGGCAAGCCACTCAGCGTCGGCGCTGTTCGCGCGCCGCAGCGTGACCATCTCAGTCGGCGGCCATCGCGGCCCGCACAGCTTCAGGCGCGCGGGGCGCGCGCCGCGTCCGCGTGCCGAGCCCGACGCCGCCGAGGATCAACGCCAGCCCGCCGAACGCCGCCGCCCCGAAGCGCTCGCCGAGGAACAGCGCGCCGTAGGCAAGCGCAATCGGCGGCACGAGGTAGGTGACGAGTGACGCGTAGGCGGGGCCGGCCCCCTGGATGAGCGTGAAGAAGAGAAGGTAGGCGCCCGCGGTCGCAACGACACCGAGGACAGCGATCGACGCGAACGTCTCCCTGTGCGGAAGGTGGTGCGGCGCGAGAGTCACCCCGACGGGCAGCACGGCCAACGCGGCAAACGTCGTCGTGCCGAAGGCGACCACCTGCGGCCGCGCCTCGGCCAGGTACCTGCGTGCGAGCAGGCCGCCCGCCGCGTAGCACGTCGCCATTCCGACGACCGCCAGCGCTCCGAGCACCTTCGCCTGCGGCTGTGCGCCCACGAGCAGTGCGACGCCGACGAACCCGACCGCGACACCGACGAGACGCGCCCCGGTCACGCGCTGGTCGCGGAAGAAGCCGAATGCAAGGAGCGCGTTGAAGATCGGCACCGACGCCTGGATGATCGACGCGAGGCCCGAGTCGATCCTCGTCTCGCCCCAGGAGAGCAGCCAGAACGGCAGCGCGGTGTTGAGCAGGCCGATGACCGCGAGCACCGCCCAGTGCGCGCGCAGACCCCCAATCAGTTCCTGGCGCCCGGTGACGGCGAGCACGACCACGCCGAGCGTGAGAGCGGCCACCGCCAGGCGCCCGAACACGAGCGTCGCCGGATCCAGCTCCCGGTCGGCGATCTTGATGAACATGAACGAGCTGCCCCAGATCAGCGCGAGCAGCACGAGCATCGGCAGATAACGGCGGTTCATGTCTTAGGCATCGAGCTCGAGGGCGTCATTGTGAGATTGAAAACGACGGCATGCCAAAAGTCGTTCCCGCACACACCACATCGCCGTCCAGCGGTCAGACCGCGATCTGCGTCAAGCGGCGCATCGCCTCGAGCTCCGGCTCGTAGACGTGCGCCGACTTGGCGTGGATCACGAGGCTGCCGACCGGCAGCGCGACGGCAGCCGCCACCTCGTGCTGGAGACGCGCGAGCTCGACGAGGTTGCCGTATGCCTTCTTGCCGAAGTCAAGCGAGTGCGCGTAGACGACGAGCTCGAGCGCACCTTGTGCCCCCCAGAAATCGAGCAGCGAGACACACGGGATGTAGCTCGTGTCGACGAGCGGCTGGAAGGTGGTGATCGTCGCGGAGCGCGTCGCCGGGTCTGCGCGGAGCCGCTCGATCACCCACGCGACCTGATCATGCCCCTCGTAGTCCCGCAGGCGCTTTGCGTAGGAGCGAGCGTCCCCGAGCTCGGGCACGTCGTTCGGCTCCGTGAAGTTCCGCTTCATCCAGTCGAGCCAGGCGGGGTCGGCGAGCGACGCGATCAGCTCGTCATTCGGGTCGGGCTCTGCGACCGCCAACGTGACGAGCGCAAGCTCCCTGGTCACCTGCCCGTCGTAGGTCTTGTCGGCGCCGGAGTCGAGGATCCGGCGCGAGACCTCGAGCCAGCCGAGGCCGAGTGACCGCTCTGCGACGATCTGCACGGGAGCCATCCTAGGGGCGGGGTACAGTGGCCGTCTGGCTGCTGTCGCCGACCAGCCGCTCCACCGTTCTCTCGGTCTCACCGACGGAGAGTTCGACCGTATCCGGGAGCAGCTCGAACGAACGCCGAACAACTTCGAGCTCGCAGTCTTCTCGCTGCTCTGGTCGGAGCATTGCGGCTACAAGCACTCGGCGCGGCTGCTCAAGCGACTCCCGTCGACCGGCGAGCGCGTGCTGCAGGGGCC
>JBBQQI010000056.1:0-16879 GCA_038216085.1 Gaiellales bacterium
ACGGGTGTGCTCGCCAAGGCGGAGATCATGGACCCTCCGGACGAGGGCCGGGTCGGCGGCACCTACGTCGGCAACCCGCTCGCCCAGGCGGCTGCGCTGGCCGTGCTCGACGTGATCGAGGACGAGGGGCTCGTCGAGCGCGCCGCAGCGATCGGTGAGGTGATCCGTGCCCGTATGGAGACCTGGCGCGCACGCTGGCCGCAGGTCGGCGACGTCCGTGGTCTCGGCGCCATGCTCGCGATCGAGCTCGTCGAGGAAGACAACGCGCCGGCGAGCGAGCTCGCCTCGCGCGTCGTCGCCGCGGCGCTCTCACGTGGGCTGCTGCTTCTGAAGTCCGGTGTCTACGGCAACTGCATCCGGGTGCTCGTCCCGCTCGTGATCCCGGACGCGGAGCTCGACGAGGCGCTCCAAGTCTGGGAAGCCGCGCTCGCCGCCGCGCTCTAGGGGCGCAGGAGGCGCGCGGCACAGGGGTACTCTGACCGCCGATGGTCGGCGACGTCCTGTCAGATCGCTACGAGCTCGAGGAGCTCGTCGGCACCGGAGGCATGTCCAGTGTGTTCCGGGCGCACGACCGCCTGCTCGACCGTAAGGTCGCGCTGAAGATCCTGCACGACCACTACCTGGCCGACGCGGACTACGTCGAGCGGTTTCGCCGCGAGGCGCGAGCCGTCGCCGCCCTCTCGCATCCGAACATCGTCACGGTGATCGACCGCGGTGAGCACGAGGGCAAGCAGTTCATCGTCTTCGAATACGTCGCCGGCGAGAACCTGAAGCAGCTGATCAAGCGTCGTGGTCCGGCGCCGGTGTCCACGGCGCTCGAGCTCGGCATCCAGATCGCGCGCGGCCTTTCCTTCGCGCACCAGCAGGGACTCGTCCATCGCGACGTCAAGCCGCAGAACGTGCTCCTGAACGGCAACGGCGAGGCGAAGGTGACCGACTTCGGGATCGCCCGCTCGCTCGACGTTCAACACGGAATGACGCAGACGGGCACGGTGCTCGGCACGTCCGACTACATCGCGCCCGAACAGGCGCAGGGCCAGCGGGTCGACGAGCACACCGATGTCTACTCGCTCGGCATCGTCCTCTACGAGCTGCTGACGAACGAGGTGCCGTTCCCGGGCGAGAACTTCGTCGCCGTCGCGATGCGTCACATCAACGAGCCGCCGCCGTCGATCCGCGACAAGCGGCCGGACGTCTCCCCCCGGCTCGAAGCGGCAATTCACCGCGCGATGGCGAAGGTCCCGGAGGACCGCTTCCAGACGATGGTGGACTTCTGCCAGGAGCTCGACGCGTGCCTCCACGAGTCCGAGGGCACGCAGGTGATGGCTTCGCTGCCGAAGCAGAAGCGCGCGCGTGCGCCCCGTGGCGCGCGCCGCTCGCTGTCGCCCTGGCCGCTCGTCGCGCTGCTTGTCGTGCTGATCGCGATCGGTGCGGTCGTCGCCGTCGTCGTCCTGCTGCGCCACCAGTCGTCCAACGCGCCCACGACGGGAGGCGGCGGTTCGACCGTTCTGAACCTGAGTGCTGTCGACGCGTACGACCCGTTCGGCTCACCCCCCGGGCAGGAGCACAACGGCGAGGCGCTGCGGGCGACCGACAACAACGCCTCGACCTACTGGGAGACCGAGACCTACCACTCGAGCTTCGCGGCGATCGGCAAGCAGGGAGTCGGCCTGATTCTCGACGCAGGGCGCGACGTGCAACTGCAGCAGGTCGGTGTCGCGACAGGGACACCGGGGTTCACGGCTGTGATTCGCGCCGGTGAGTCCAGCACGGGCCCGTTCACCGACGTTTCACCTTCGGCGACCGTGACCGACGGCACGACGTTCACGATCGGTTCCGGCAAGCACCGCTACTACGTGCTCTGGATCACCGATCTCGGCAGCAACACTTCCGTGCACATCAACGAGGTCAAGGCGAGCTAGAAGCAGTTCGGTTAAAACCGTAGCTTGCGGCGGCGCTCGAACCGCTCGACCGCGAGGTCGGCGAGCCGCTGCAGGAGCTCGGCATACGGGATGCCGGACTCTTCGAAGAGCCGCGCGTACACGCTCGTCGAGGTGAAGCCGGGAATCGTGTTCAGCTCGTTGACGAGCACCTCACCGTCGGAGCGCACGAACAGGTCGGCGCGCGCCATGCCTTCGCAATCGGTCGCGATGAACGAGCGCACCGCCAGCTCCTGCGCGCGCGCAAGCTGGTCGGCGGTGACACGCGCGGGAACGATGAGATCCATCTCGCCCTCGTCGTACTTCGCCTCGTAGTCGTACCACTCGTTCTGGGTGACGACGATCTCGCCGGGCAGCGACGCGATCGGCTCGCGACTCCCGAGCACGCCCACCTCGATCTCCGTGCCCTCGACGAACCGCTCGACGAGGATCTTCTCGTCGTGCTCGAACGCAAGCGCGACGCCGCGGTGCAGTTCGTCGTCGTCGTGGGCCTTCGTGATGCCGACGCTCGAGCCGAGCCGCGCCGGCTTCACGAACACGGGAAACCCGAAGGGGTTGTGCGGCTCGTCGCCGAGACGCAGGGTGATGTTCTCCGTCACCGGGATGTCGTGGTCGCGCAGCACCGACTTGAAGACGTCCTTGTCCATGCAGAGCGCAGAGCCGAGCACGCCGGCGCCGACGTACGGGACACCTGCCAGCTCGAGCAGTCCCTGCACGGTTCCGTCCTCGCCGAACGGCCCGTGCAGGACCGGAAAGACGACGTCGACATCCGCGAGGGTCGTCGCGATCTCGCGGCCGGGCAGGCGCGCCGGCAGAACTTCGTCGTTCGACCCAGGCGCTAGGGCCTGCTGGGTGTTCCCGAGCTGCCATTGCCCGGAACGGGCGATCTGGATCGTCACGACCTCGTCCCCGCTTCGCTCGAGCGCCGCGATCACGCTCGTCGCCGAGGCGACCGAGATCGCGTTCTCACTCGAGCGGCCGCCCAGGATCACGGCGATGCGACGACTCACTGAGGCGTGGCGGTGGTCGTCGTCGTTCCCGTGTCGCCGCCCGGCGAGCCCGAGAGCTGACCGACGTGGATGATCACGACCTCGCCCTGCTTCGCGTCGGCTCCGGCCGCAGGATCCTCCGAGATCACGACGCCGTCCTGGCTCGGGTCGGTGACCGGGTCGAAGATGACTGCGACCTTCAGGCCGGCGCCCTGGAGGATCGCGGTCGCGTCCGCCTGGTTCTGCGTCGTCACGTCAGGGATCTGCGTCGTCGCCGGCCCCTTCGAGACCGACAGCGTGATCTTCGAGCCCTTCGAGACGCTCGAGCCGGGCGGTGGGTCGGAGGCCACGACGACGCCCGCGGCGAGGTCGGACTGGATGTCGACGCGCGACACGACGAAGCCCTGGCCCTCGAGCGCCGACTTCGCATTCAGGTACGGCTGGTTCGTGACGTCCGGCACCGGCACGGGTTTCGCGCCGCGCGAGACGTTGATGTGCACCGTCGTCCCCTTGACGACGAGGTCCCCCGCGTGCGGCTGCTGCCCGGTGACGGTGTCGGGAGGCTCGCCCGAGAACACGTGGACGATCTTCGGGTCCAGCCCGAGCGCCGCGAGCTGCGTCACCGCTGCCGTGACGCTCTGGCCGACGACCGTCGGCACGTGCACCCTCGGCAAGCCGCTCGAGACGGTCAAGGTGACGGTCGATCCCTTTCCGACCTTCGAGCCGCCGCCCGGGTTCTCGAGCGCGACCTGCCCCCGGTGCACGGTGTCGTTCGGCGCTGTCACGACCCGCGGCGTCAGGCCGGCCTGCTGGATCATCAGGACGGCGAGGTCGCGCTGGAGGAGCAGCACGTCGGGCACGGCGACGGGCTTGTTGGCATTGAGTTGATCCTGGATCTTCGTGTAGAGGAACCAGCCGCCGATCCCGCCGGCGATGATCAGGCCGAGCGCGATCAGCCACGGCCAGAACGAGCGGCCCCGTGGCGACTCCTCGTAGTAGGAGGACGGCGGCCTGTACGGCGGCGGCGCCGGAGGAGAGACGGCGCGCGGCCGCGTGATCATCGTCTGCGCCGCGGTCACGCCCGCCCCCGCGAGCACCTGCGTCATCGCATCCTCGGTCTCGCGCGACACCGCGACACCGCGCGCGACGCGTGCAAGGTCGGCGTCCATCTCCTCGGCCGAGGCGTAGCGCTGGTCGGGATCCTTCGCAAGCGCGCGCATCACGACGGCATCGAGGTCGTGCGGCACCTCGGACCGCAGCTCCGACGGCGGCGCAGGCACCTGCGAGAGGTGCTTCATGGCGATCTCGACCGGCGTGTCGCCGGTGAACGGCACCGTCCCGGTGAGCATCTCGTAGAGCACGATCCCGAGCGAGTACAGATCCGAGCGCGGGTCGACCGGCGCACCACGCGCCTGCTCCGGCGAGAGGTACTGCGCGGTGCCGACGATCGAGCCCGCCTCGGTCATCTGCGACGTGCCCGAGCGTGCGATGCCGAAGTCGGTCACCTTGAGGCGTCCGTCGCCGCCGACGACGATGTTGTGCGGCTTGATGTCGCGGTGGATGATCCCGTTGCGGTGCGCGAACGAGAGCGCGCCGAGGATCTGCCGCGCGTAGTCGATCGCAATCGGGATCGGCGTCGGGCCGTTGCGGACGAGGAGCTCCTTGAGCGTGCGCCCGTCTAGGTACTCCATCGCGATGTAGTAGGTCCCCTCGGCGCGGCCGCGGTCGAAGATCGAGACGATGTTCGGATGGTTGAGGCCCGCGGCGCTCTGCGCCTCGCGGCGGAAGCGCTCGACGAACTGCTCGTCTGAGGCGTGGCGGTCGTCGAGCAGTTTCAGCGCGACTTGCCGCCCGAGCTCCTGGTCCTCGGCGAGATAGACGTCCGCCATCCCGCCCGAGCCGAGCTTGCGCCTGATCACGTAGCGCTTGTCGAAGGGCCGGTTGATCAGCGTGTCGGTCGTGGTCATACGAATCCGCCTTACCCCTTCGACGCCGAGGGCAAGATCGCCTCCATCAGCTGCTTGGCGATCGGCGCCGACACGGAGCCGCCGAAGCCGTTCAGCTGGTGTTCGAGGACGACGGCCCCGGCCACCTGTGGGTTGTCGGCGGGCGCGAAGAAGATGAACCAGGCGGTGTAAACGTGGCTGAGACCCGTTTCTGCCGTGCCGGTCTTGCCGGCGACCCTGATGCCCGGGATCGCCGCCGCCCGGCCGGTGCCGCCGGTCACGACCGCCTGCATGAACTCGTTCAGCGTGGCCGCCGTCTCAGGCTTCATCGCGGTCCGCCAGAGCTGCGGCTTCACCTTCACAACCGTCCCGCCGCCCGGAGCTGTCACCTTCTTGACGAGGTGCGGCTGCATGATCTTGCCGCCGTTCGCGACGGCGGCCGCGACGAGCGCCATCTGCAGCGGTGTCACGAGCAGGTGCTCCTGGCCGAACGCGAGCCGGCCCGGGTCGACGAGCTTCGGGTCGTCGTAGATCGGCTTCCCTTTCTTCGTGAAGTTGTAGAGGGCGCTCGGAGCGACCTCGTTCGACGGCAGCTCGATCGGCGGCTTCGAGTAGAACCCGAAGTCCTTCGCCTTGTCGAGGATGCGCTTCGCGCCGAGCGCCTTGCCGATGTTGCAGAAGACGGCGTTGATCGAGTGCTGGTACGCCGAGAGGAAGTCGACGTTGCCGTAGCTCTCAGCGGTCTGGTCGGGATTGAGCGCGTTCGACACGCGTTGCCCGTACTCGGTGCAGTACCCCGGATCGTCGAAGCGCGAGTCCTTCTTGAAGACCCTGTCGTCGAGCGCCGCCGCCGTGGTGACCGTCTTGAACGTGGAACCCGGCGAATAGAGACCGGACGTCGCGCGGTCGAGCAGCGCGGACGTCGACCCCGGGCAGGAGCTCGGAGACTTGATGATGCTCGAGTAGCCGGCCGCGGATTCGATCTTGTTCGGGTCGTAGGAGGGCGACGAGGCCATCACGTAGACGGCGCCGGTCTTCGGGTTGAGCACGACGGCCGCGCCGCACTTGCCGCGGAGTGCCGTCTCGGCGATCTTCTGCGTATTCACGCGCAGGTTGAGTACGAGGTTGTTGCCGCGCACGGTCGTGCCCTTCAGCTTGTCGGTGAGCTTGTCCCAGATCGTGCCGAGGTTCGCGTTGGCCGCCGTCAGGTAGGCGTTCTCCTGGCGCTCGATGCCGGCGCGCGAGCGGCCCTGCGTCGAATAGCCGACCACCTGCGACGCGAAGCCGTGTGTCGGGTAGGTGCGAAAGAAGAGCGCTCCGCCCGGAGCTTTCTTCGCGACGTTCTTGGCCAGTAGCGTCTTGCCGTCGGCTGCGTAGATCAGGCCGCGCTTGATGCGGAACTGCGCGACGCGCTGGATCGCGTTGTCCTGGCGCGCGGCCAGACCGGGGGCCGCCCACACCTGCCAGTACGTCGTCGCGACAATCAGCGAGGCAAGCAGCAGGAGCGCGACGAGCGCGATGCGCGAGATCTGCTTGTTCATCGATGGGCCGTCATGTCGAGTTGGCGCGGTCGGAGATCAGCAGCAGGCCGGCGAGCAGCGCGAAGTTCGCGACGACCGACGAGCCGCCGTAGGAGACGAACGGCAGCGTGATCCCCGTCAGCGGGATGATCCGCAGCACGCCGCCGACGATGATGAACGTCTGCAGCGCGAAGCCGAAGGTGAGGCCGGCCGCGAGCAGCTTGGAGAAGCCGTCGTCGGCCTGCAGCGCGATCTTCATCCCCCGCGCGACGAAGAGCATGAACACGAGCAGCAGGGCAGCAGCGCCCACGAGGCCGAGCTCCTGGGCGAGCGCCGAGTAGATGAAGTCGGTGTTGACGAACGGGATCAGGTCGCCGCCGCTCGTCGTCGTGAAGGTGCCCTTTCCGAGGCCCGTGCCGGGGAAGCCGCCGTTGCCGATCGAGTAGAGGGAGCGGACGAGCTGGTAGCTCTCGCAGTCCTGGCGGAGCGAGAGGCCGCCGGTCGACGGGCAGAAGACCTTCTGCGTCGTCCACGGGTGCAGCCAGATCGTCACGCGCTCGTGGACGTGAGGGATCTTCTCGTAGGCGCCGTAGCCGCCGGCGAGGAAGAGCACGAGCCCGACGAACACGAACGACATGCGCGCCGTCGCGACGTAGAGCATCGCGAGGAAGATCCCGAAGTAGAGGAGGCCCGATCCGAGGTCGTTCGAGGAGACGAGCACCAGCATCGTGCCGCCCCAGATCACGAGCAGCGGGCCGACATCCTTCGCGCGCGCCTGCGCGAGCGTCTCGCGCTTCTCACGCAGGTACGCGGCGAGAAACACGATCAGGAAGATCTTCGCGAGCTCGCCCGGTTGGAACGCGAGCGGGCCGACGTGCACCCACAGCCGCGCACCGTTGATCGTCGTGCCGAGCCCGGGCAGCCGCGGCAGGAAGAGCAGCACGAGCGACCCGATGCCGAAGAGGTACTTGACTAGCTCGAGCTTTCGGTAATCGCGGCGCAGGCCGAAGAGCACGAGTGCGAACAGCCCGACGCCGATCACGATCCAGAGGCCCTGCTTGAACGCGTCGCTCGGGCCGAGGCGGTAGATCTCCGTGACGCCGATCGCCGTCAGGAGCCCGGCCATCGGCAGCAGGTACGGGTCGGCGTTCGGGACCGTGAAGCGGGCCACGAGGTGCGCTGCGATGTACAGCGCGATGAAGAAGAGCGCGTAGCTCAGCGAGCCCCAGCTGACGAGCGACTGGCGTGCGATGTAGACGGACGCGAATCCGAGCCCGGTCAGGATCCCGACGACGCCGAGGTAGAAGAGCTCGCGGTTGCGGAACGAGAGCTTTCTCAGCGCGCGAGCCCCCACCAGACGAGCACGACGATGACGACGATCAGCGCCACGATCACGAGTAGCGCCAGCAATCGCCTGCCGAAACCTGCCTGCGGTGCCCCCGTTCCCTCCTGCTCGTCGAGCGCCGCGCGAATGTCCGCAGCCGGGACGACCATTGTGTCGACCGCGGACGGGACGCCGTCTGCGGGCGGCGGCGGGAGGACGCCGTCCTCCGGGTGCAGCGTGTCTTCTTCGTCCAGCGCGAGGGCGTGCTCGTGCGTCTGGTCGTCCGGGACCAACGCCGGCTCGGTGGCGGTCTCGTCGATCAGGAAGAGGACAGCCGTGATGTTGTCGTCGCCGCCGCCGCGGTTTGCAGCCTGGATCAGCGCCTTCGTCGCAGCGTGCAGGTCGGTGCGGTTGCGCTCGAGGATCTGCTCGAGCGCGTCGCCCTCGACGAACGAAGAAAGGCCGTCGCTGCAGATCATGAAGACGTCGCCCGGCTGAGAATCGACCGAGAACGTGTCGACGTCGACGTCGGGGTCGGTGCCGAGTGCGCGCGTGATCACCGAGCGCTGCGGGTGCACCTCGGCCTCCGCCGGCGACAGCTCGCCGCGGCGAACGAGCTCGGCAACGAGAGAGTGGTCGTCGGTCAGCTGCTCGAGCTTGCCGCCGCGCAGCAGGTAGGCGCGCGAGTCGCCGACATGGCCGAACGCAACGTGACCGTCAGGCTCGACGAGCGCGACGGTCATGGTCGTCCCCATGCCCGACGCAGCGGCGTCGGTGTTCGCGCGCTCGTGCACGCGGCGGTTCGCCTCCTGAATCAGCTCGACCACGCGCCGCTCGCCGCCTCCATTTGCTCCGCTTTCCTGCATGGCCGCCGCAGCGAGGCCGGACGCGACCTCACCCGCCTGCGCACCGCCCATGCCGTCGGCGATCCCGAAGAGCGGCGGAGCGATCACGAATGCGTCCTCGTTGTGCCGGCGCTTGCGTCCCGTGTCGGTGAGCCCAGCGTGCTGTGCGACGCCCAGGGGGCTCACGGCTCGAACCTGAGATCGGTCTCGCCGACGCGGACGACGTCGCCGGCGGTCAGCTTGCGGTCGCGCGTCAGACGGATGCCGTTGACGAACGTTCCGTTCGTCGAGCCGATGTCCTCGACGTAGACGCCGTCACGGCGCGGCTCGAAGCGGACATGGCGTGTCGATGCGTACTCGTCGTCGGGCAGCGGCACGTCGTTGTTCGACCCGCGCCCGACCGTCAGCGGATGTGAGTCGAGCGAGTAGCTGCCGCCCACCTCGAGCGCCGGGCTCGCGAGCACGACCAGACGGCCGAGCTCGCGTGCCGACGGCTGTGCGATCAGGCCGGCGGCCGCGGCCTGTGCGGGCGCCAGGATCATCGACTCCTGCGGCAGCCGCAGGTCGCGCGCGGCCGAGCGCACGATCCGCCAGATGAAGAGGTACAGGAGGATCAGGAACGCGAGCTTCAGGACGAGCAGGGTGGTCTCGACCTGCGCCGAGGCGAGCGTCACGAGCTTCGCTCCCGCGAGAACGTGATCTCCGTGCCGCCGATCGTGAAGCGGGTCCCGTCTTCGAGCTTCAGCCGCTTGACGCGCTTGCCGCGCACCTCGACGCCGTTCGTCGAGTCGAGGTCGACGAGCCAGTACGTCGCCCCCTCCTGGCGCACCTCGGCGTGGCGGCGGGAGACGTTCGGGTCGGAGACCTGCAGGTCAGCTTCTTTCGAGCGCCCGAGGACGACCCGGCGCTTGGAGAGCGTGTTGCGCTCGCCGTCCCAGGAGAGCACCGCGATCTCGCGCTCGATCCCGAGGTCGATCGGGGACGCCGCTTCGGTCGCCTGCACGGGAACTGCGGCGGGCTTGTAGATCATCGTGTGGCCGGGCTCGCCCTGGCTTGCCGGCTCGCCGGCCTTCCCGTCCGCGCCCTGCACCATCCGCGCCGCGATCCCGAAGACGCCGACGTCGAGATCCTCGTCGGTCTCGAGTTCGACCTTCGGTGCGGTGAGGAGCACGAAGTTCTCGCGGCGCGCGTGCTCGGCGAGGTAGTCGGCGAGCTCGTCTGTCAGTTGCGACTCGTAGCTCGAGAACTGCTCGCGATCGGGCGGCGAGAGGTAGATCGTGTACTCGTTCGGGACGTAGACGCGCGACACCGAGACGTTGCGGTGCTCGTCCATCTCCTTGACGAGCTTTCGGGCGAGCTCGACCGGCTGGACGTTCGTCCGGAACGCGCGGCCGAACACGCCCTCGAAGAGCGACTCGAGCTTCGATTCGATGCTGCGGAGGACAGACATAGGAGGCGGAGGTGTTCCCTCCGGCGCGAATCCTAGGGACTTGGTTCGAACGCCAGGACGGTGGCTGTCGCCCAGGCCGCGAGGACCAGGGGCCAGACGGCCGCCGCAGGCGCGAGCAGAGCGGTGGCGGCGAGCAGGACTGCGCCGAATGCGGCCGCTGGCCATGGGCCCCGCCGGCGCACGTGCGGGACGGACGCGGCGGCCGCCGCGAGCACGAGCGCCTCCGTGATCAGGACGGGATGCGCGCTCAGCTGGGCCCAGAGAGCGCCTGCGACCGCAGCCGGGCGATTCGACGCTGCGACTCCGAGCCCGAGCGGCGGCGTCGACCCGTCGAGCGGTAAGGGCGCACGCCGAAGGCCCGCGACGACGGCAGCGATCAGCACCGCGCCGGCCGCCTGCGCGGCGCGCCTCCCGCGGCCGCGTGCCACCTGGGCGATCACCGGAATCAACGTCAGGGCGGCCACCGGCGCGAGCAGCGGTCCGACCGCGAGCAGGAGCCCGGCGCGTGCGTCCTGCCAGTTCAGGGCGGCCCAGCCCACCGCGAGGACGGCGTAGACGACCGCGAGTCCCAGCGAGATGTTCGCGAGCGGGAAGAACGCGACGACGAGCGCGAAGAGGAGGCCGGCTCTCGGAGCTGCGACGCCGAGCGTGGCGCCGCCCGCGGCGAGGGCGATCGGCCAGTGCGCGGGGTAGAACGGGATCCTCGTCGCGACCCAGCCGGAGGCGATGCCGGCGAGGGCCCCCGGCAGCACGCGCTCGTGGAGCTGGGCGGTGTTCGTGCGCGCGGCTGCGGCCGACTTGGCGTCCGAGCCCGAGCCTGACCCGCTGTTCTTCCTGCGCCGCTTGGGCAGCGAGCGCAGCTGCTGGGCGAGCCGCTCGGCCGAGGGCCGCCGCTGTGGATTGACGAGCAGCGCGCTCGCGACCGTCTCCAGCACGTGGGTCGGCAGGTCCGGCCGCAGCGTCTCGAGCGCGCGCGGGCCCTGCTGGATCAGGCGCGACGTCTCGACCATGTCGCCGCCCCAGAACGGATGCTCGCCCGCGAGCGCCTCCCAGAGCAGGACGCCGACGCCCCACACGTCGGCTGCCTCGGTCGCCGTCAGCCCGTGCAGGCGCTCGGGCGAGATATAGGCGAGCGTGCCGGGGATGTCGCCGAGCGCGGTCAGGGTGTCGAACTCGGCCATCTGGGCGAGGCCGAAGTCGAGCAGGCGCACGTCGATCTGCGCGGACTGTGTGCTCTCGGACTGTGCGAGGAGGACGTTCGACGGCTTGACGTCCCGGTGGACGATCCCGCGCGCGTGGGCATGGGCGAGCGCCTCGGAGATCTGGGCCGCCACCTCGATCGCGGCGAAGTCATCGAGCTCGCCGCTGCGCATCGCCTCCCGCAGGGTGCGGCCGGGGATGTATTCGTAGGCGATGTAGACGTGCGACGGGTCGCGGGCGAGGGAAATGATCCGCTGGCACCGTGGATGGCGCAGAGAGGCTGCCGCACGGGCCTCACGCTCGGCGCGGTGGCCCGATTTCCCCTCTCGCGCGATGATCTTCAGGGAAACGTCTAGGCCGCTCCGCTCGTCGCGAGCGAGCCACACCTGGCCCATGCCACCCGAGCCGAGCGGGCGAAGGGGCCTGTACCTGCCGAGGATGAGGTCGGGTGCGAACGCCGGCGAGGACACCCTCGGTGGTTACGCGGCGCCCAGGTCATTTCCTTTGTCAGCCGAACAACCGGGTAGATTCGACCGGTAATGGACCCTCGCGACGACGACATCCAGTTCGACTTCTTCGAGGACGAGCCGCCGACGACCGAGGCGCAGGGCTCCTCGCGCGTTCGGCTGCCCCGCCGTGGCGGCCGCGGCTCGGGGCCGCCACGGCCGGCCGGACCGCCACGCGGACTGACGCCGGCCCTTCGCCTCCTCGCTCTGGTTGCGATCCTCGTCGCCGTTCTCGTCACCTTCGGGCTCCTGCTCCAGTCGTGCGCGTCGACCTCCAAGCACGACTCCTACAAGAGCTACATGGACAAGGTCGCCACGATCGCGCGCAGCTCCCAGGACGACGGCACGGCGGTCGCGAACGCTCTGATCACACCGGGTGCGAAGGCGGCCGACCTGTCGACGAAGCTGAGCGGGTTCGCGGAGCAGGAGCGCCAGAACGTCTCGAGCGCCCAACACCTCAACCCGCCGGGCCCGCTCCGCGACGAGAACCAGCACCTGGTCGAGGCCCTCCAGCTCAGGGTCAGCGGCGTGAACGGCCTCGCTGCCACCTTCGCCGCGAATCCGACGTCGAAGACCGCAGGCGAGGCCGTCGTGCTCGGCGAGCAGGCGGATCGGCTGCTCGCAAGCGACGTCGTCTGGGACGATCTGTTCGTCGGACCGGTGAAGGCAGAGCTGCTCCGGCAGCACGTCAGCGGTGTGCCGGTGCCTGTCTCGCACTTCGTCTCCAACCGCGACCTGGCGACCGAGCGCTCGATGGCTCTGCTGCTGACGCGCCTGCGAGGCCAGTCGGCGGGTGGCACCCCGACCGGCATCCACGGCACGAACATCGTCGATGTCAAGGTGCTGCCGGGCGGCGCGACGCTCGTCACCGATCCGACGAACACGATTGTCGCCGGCACCTCGCTCGCCTTCGTCGTCTCGGTCGCGGACTCGGGCGACTCGCAGGAGGTCGGCATCAAGGTGACGCTGACGATCCAGAAACCACAGGGCGCGATCGTCCGGACGAAGACGCTTGACCTGATCAACCCCGGCCAGACGAAGACGATCACGTTCTCCGATCTCGGCCAGGTGCCGTTCGCCCAGAAGACCTCGGTCAGCGTCGACGTCGCCTCGGTCCCGGGCGAGCACAACACCAACAACAACAAGGCGACCTACCCGGTCATCTTCTCGCTCGGCTAACCAGCCGTCCGACTCGTAAACCGCGCTAGCCTCGGACCGTGCACGTCTCCGCTGCAGCAGCTTTCGCCGTCGCGCTCGCCGGCCTCGGCGCCGGCGCGACCGGGATCGGTCTTGCCTGGTGGTCGGCGGTCAAGGTCAGGCGTGTCCGCGAGACACAGCGCCTCCTGCTCGGCGGCGGCCGCAAGGACATCATCGAGTTCGCCGTGTCTCTCCAGGGCCGCATCGACGACCTCCATCGGTCGGTGGACGAGGTCGCGGCAGGCCTCGCGCGGGTCGACCGCCGTGTCGACGGCACTGTCACGAACACCGCGATCGTGCGCTACGACGCCTACGAGGACACGGGCGGACACCAGTCCGCCTCGCTCGCGCTGCTCGATTCGGCGCGCAGCGGCATCGTCGTGACGGCGATCCAGGGCCGCGACTACGCGCGGATCTACATGAAGGAGCTCGACCGCGGCCGCGCCTCGGTCGCCCTCTCGCCCGAGGAGACCGAAGCCGTCGAGAGAGCGATGGGCCGTTAGCTAGCTGGTCTTCGACACCTGTTAAGGCGGGCGCCGCTGTCGCAATTTCGCTGCCATGGTTGCGCGGCGCCACTCAGGCGCATCGCTCCGTGGCCCCTCCGAGGCCGTTTCGGTGAAGTTGGACTTTTCTTCGACAGTAGGGCATGCTCCTGCTCAGGATGGTGGCCGCCGCTTGGACGCTTGAGCCGTTATCGCCGCCGTCCTGTCGTTGCCGGGTCGCGGTCGTGGACGACAGCGATGCCGTGCGGGTGCTCTTGCGGACGCTGATCGACTTGGAAATCGATCTGGAGTTCGTGGGCGAGGGGGCCAATGGAGAAGAGGCGTTGCTGCTCGTGGACGAGTTGGCGCCGGATGTGCTGGTGCTCGACCTCGCGATGCCCCAGATGGACGGGTTACAGGTGCTCGAATCGTTGCGGGAACGGGCTTCCCAGGTGCGGACGGTCGTCTACTCCGGGTTCGCTTCGCCGCAGCTTGCCGAGGCGGCGCGGGAGCGCGGCGCGGTCGACGTGTTGCTGAAGGGGTTACCGCCGGTCGATGTGATGGCGCGGCTTCGGTCCGCGTGCCGCTGATGTTCTCGCGTGGCGAGGATCTTCTAGCGGCGCGGGAGCGTAGGCCCTTCCGGCACCGCGGTCTCGTGCGCCGTAGCGCGCTCTTCCCGGCAGGCCTGCTCTTTGCGTTCGCGGTCTATCCGTTCGGGCACCCGAGTTACGGTGGCGCGTTTGTGGCCGCGGCCGTGGTCGTGGCGGCGTCGGTGGCGGCCACATTGCTTCTGCCCTGGCGGCTGCTGCCGCAGGCGGCGCAGACACTGCCGCCGCTCCTGTTCATGCTAGTCGTTGCCCTGCTGCGGCAAGCGCACGGTGGCATCACCTCCTATACGCCCTTGCTGTTGGTCCCGGTGATCTGGCTTGCGTTGTACGGGACGCGGCTGCAGTTGCTGCTTGGGATCGCCGCTGCTGCCGCCGCGTTGGCGGTTCCGATCGTCCTCGTCGGCGCGCCGGCGTACCCGGCGAGCGAGTGGCGACGCGCCGCTTCGGTGGTCTTCGTCGGGGTCGCGGTCGGGTTCACCATCCGTGCGCTTGTCGGCATTGTTCTCGCACAGATCGGCGAACGAGAGCGTCTCGAGCTCAGACTGCGTGAGCTGGAGGCATTCGAGCTGCACGACGACGTCGTGCAGCGGTTGACCACGGCGCAGCTGGCGTTCGCACTCGACGACCCGCGTCGCGCTCGCAGCGACCTCGACCACGCGCTCGGCACCGTTCAGCGAATCGTTGCCCGGCAGCTCATGAGCGACGGCGGCCGCCTCACCGCCGGCTCGCTCGTCCGCGAGCGTCCTGCCGGCACGGGGAACGGCGCTTAAACCGGTCGGCCCAGCTCCGGAGATCGAAGAGTGTCGAAGACCGGCCAGGCCGGAAGGCCGCTCCGTTGGGTACATTCCGCCCAGGGTGCAGCAGGTTCTCGTTCTCAACGCGAGTTACGAGCCGCTCAACGTGTGCTCGCTGCGCCGCGCCCACGTGCTCGTCTTCAAGGGCAAGGCGGAGGTCGTGGAGCAACTCGACCGGCCACTTCGCTCGGCCACGAACACGTACCGCTGGCCCCACGTGATCCGGCTCGTCACCTACGTTCGGGTGCCCCGGATCGTGCAGCGGAAGATTTCCAGGCGGGCTCTTTTCGCCCGTGACGACTGGCGCTGCGTCTACTGCGGCACGGCGGGTGGGCGGCTGACGCTCGACCACGTGATCCCCCGGTCGCGCGGCGGCGACTCGAGCTGGGAGAACGTCGTCACCTCGTGCGCGCCGTGCAACCTGCGCAAGGGCAATCGCCTGCCGCATGAGATCCACATGGAGCTGTCGTCGCGCCCGCGCCCACCCGCGCCGGTGCTCTTCATCCGTCTCGCGACGCCGAAGATCCCGGCCCGCTGGGAGCGCTATCTCGCGCCGTATGCGAGCGCGACCAGCACCAGCACCGCGGCCGCGGCTGCCTAGTTCACGACCTACGACCGCTCGACCGGCAGCTCCGGATGCTGCTCCCACTCGGACCACGAGCCCGAGTAGAGCAGCCCGTCGCGCCCGGCCAGGTGGAGCCGGTGCAGGAGGACGCACGCCGTCACACCGGAGCCGCAGTAGGCGACGAGCGTGCCCGGCGGGAGCGGCGGCGGTTCCTCGTTCCACGGCGCGTTCAGCGCACCGGGGATCCGACCGGGAACGCGGTCGGTCGCGTTCTCCTCGCCCCGCCAGCGGGCCGGCACCCGCGCATCGGCGACGACCAGCTGCTCGTGTCCCGCAGCGAGCGCCGTCCGCCCGATCGTGTCTCCGCCCTGTTCGTTCGGCGCGAACAGGGCTCGCTCGCTGTCTTCGTCCCCGCCGCGCAGCGGGCCCCGCCACGCGTCGAGATCGACGACGGCGCAGTCGCCGTGGCCGAAGTGGCGCAACAGCCACCAGAGGCGCTCGGCACCGCCGAGCGCTCCGTAGGCGACGACGAACACCCCGTCGGTGATCCCGGCGCGCCCCGCCGCTGCCGCGAAGTGCTCTGCGTCCGGCAGCGGATGCCGGCCGCCCGGTCCCGGGGGCGCCGAGAGGTCGTGCTCGACGTCGAGGAACGACGCGCCCGGGATGTGGGCCTCGAGATAGAGCCGCCGGCCCAGCTCCGGATCTTCGAGCGACCAGCGACAGTCGACGAACTTGTACCGCATCTGTGACAGGAAACCAGAGCGGCGGCGTATGCACGGTATGAGACGCCTCTTGTTCGTTCCCCTCGCAGCCCTGACGCTGCTGATCCTGGCCGCACTTGCGGGTGTCGGCCGTCCCGACGTCGCCCGCGGCGACAGCACGCAAGCCAACACAGTGACCACGCTCGGCCACGGCGTGATCGTCGCCGTGCCCGACGAAGCGACCGTGTCGGCCGGAGTGCGCAGCGACGCGCCGACTGCCGCGGCGGCGCTCGCCGAGAACGCGCGCACGATGAACGCCGTCGTCGCAGCGTTGAAGAACGCAGCCGGCCGCGATCTCCAGACCCAACAGGTATCGCTCTATCCGCAGACCGATGCACGGAACAAGGTGACGGGCTATGTCGCGCAGAACACCGTCTCCGCCAAGGCGAAGATCGCGGGCGCGGGAGCGCTCGTCGACGCCGCCGTCGGTGCAGGCGCGAACACCGTCGACGGGCCGACCCTGACGCTGTCGGATCGTGACGCGATCTACCGCGACGCGCTGAAGAAGGCCGTCGGGGACGCCCGCGCGAAGGCGCTTGCCCTTGCGGACGCCGGTGGGTTCGGCGTCGGGCCTGTGACGACGGTCGTCGAGCAGGGCGCCGCGGTGCAGCCGGTGTTCCAGGCGAGCGCCGCTGTCGCGAAGGACGCAGGGACGCCAATCGAGCCGGGCACGCAGGACGTCACCGCCGACGTGACCGTGTCGTTCACGATTCGGTGACGCCCTGCGCCAGATCTCGCTGTGATCCTCAGCG
>JBBQQI010000057.1:0-16768 GCA_038216085.1 Gaiellales bacterium
CACCGTGCCCATCTGGATCGCGATCGACATCGGCATGTAGACCGTCACAGGCGGACGCCCAACACTCGACGCCAACCCGGCCAAGGTGATCTGCGTTCCTGGTCTCAGCCCACGCAAGTTCAGCTCCTGCGCCTCGGTCGCGTAGTCGCGGTTGTGTGACAGGGCACGGAAATCCACGGCACTTTGGAGTCCGTGGCGCATCAGGTGCGTTGCAGAGAGCACGTAATAGGCCATGTCGCCGTTCGCATTCGCGAGCCAATCGAAGCCGAACCGGAACATCGGACGACCCACGAGCAGTAACTCGACAACGCACAATACGAACACCGGAACCACCGTGAGCGAAAGTCGTGGTCGCCGAGCACCGAGGATTGCGACCGAGACGACGAGCAGGACGATCAACACCGGTCGCGCGCCGGCGTCCATTGAGATGCCCGCGTTGCTCAAGACGAACAGCGGTATCACCGTCAGAGCTGTCCCGAGGATCGGCGCGGTCAGCGCAACGCGCATGTCACGGACATCAGCTCCGATTGATACGAGCGCCGCCAGTCCGAAAGCTGCCCACATAAGGAACAAAACGGCGGTTGCAGAAACGGCGAGCATTGCCGTCGGTCTAGCCGTTCAGCCCGAACGTGGAGGCGGAGACTTTCGTCGCGCGTGACGGCAGGAGGGGTGGCCGCGCCACGCCGGAAACGTATCAGCGGCCCGCGGCCGCGAAAGGGGACGGCTCAGGTCGCAGCGTCGGGAACCGGATGGTGGCGGAGACTGTCTCGCAGGATGACGCCGAGGCCGGGGAGTGCGAGAGTAAGCGAGGTCAGAAAAAACAGGAAACCGCAAGCAAACGCAGCATCGGGCGCGACGTGCAGCCGCACGAAGAAGTTGACGAAGAACGCCTCTCGCACTCCGAGCCCATTGATCGTAAAGGGAACAAGCGTCACGAGGAAGAGCAGCGGACCGAGTACGACGTATGCCAGTAGAGAGACATGGATTCCCACTGCGCGTCCAGCGGCGTAGATCGACAAGATGCCTCCGAACTGCACAACCAGCGTCGCGAGCGACACCACGCCGAGCGTACCGCGATGGCTTCGGTAGGCGTGAACACCTTCATAGACGGCTCTGGCGAAACGCTCGATGCGCAACCTTCTGGTGAGGGGCACGATCACGACGAGTCGCGCGCGGGCTGTGCGAGAGAAGAAGACGAATCCGAGCACGATCGCGCCAAACGCGAGCAGCAACTCGATCCACAGGTAGGCCCCGATCGAATATCGGCCGATCGCGAGGAGAAACCCGACGCCAGCGAGCAGCAGCGTCACCACACCCCCGAGTGCGCGCTCGACGAGAACGGAGCCGGCGATCAATGCGACCCGGCCGCGATGGCGGCGGTTGGCTTCGTAGATCCGGGATGCATCGCCTCCGATCGAGGTCGGAAGAACCTGCCCAACGGCCAGACAGACAAAGTAAGCCCGGGTCAGCCAGCCGAGACTCTCGCGGATCCCGCGCGCACGGAGTAACAACTGCCAGCGCCACGCCATCGGAAAGACCCCGGCGAGGATCATAATGATGCTGATCGCAACCCAACCCGGGCTCGCATTCCCGATGATGTGCGCTGTCCTGTGGACGTCGATCTTCAGCAGGATGTAGGTGAAGGCGAGCGCGAGGACGACCAGCGTCGCGCCAACACGCAGCAGCCGCGTCATGTAGACCTACTTCCAAGCGAAAGAGAGAACAATGGCATCCGCGTCGGGGATTGTAACGCGGGTAGCTCCGGGTGCACCGCGATGTCGTCGCGTGCGGCGCTGGCCCTGGCGTGGCGAGAGCGCCGGGTTCTCGTGATCGCGCCGTACGAAGCGAATCGCTTGGTCGTCGGCGTGTTGCTCGCTCCGATAGTGTCTCCGACCCGTGGGGATCTTCGGCGACCAAGCCCGCCGCACGCTTGCGAGCGAGGCACCCAGTTGAAGATGAGATGGGCTCACGGGTGAGAATTCTGGTCACCGGTGCCGCCGGGTTCATCGGTTCGAATCTCGTTGACGAGCTCCTTCGACGTGGCCACGAGGTGGTTGGATTCGACAATCTGTCGCAGGGTTCTCGTCTCAATCTCGCGGCCTTCAGCGAGCACCCGTCGTTCGACTTCCGCGTCTCGGACATCCGCGACGAATTGGCGATTCGCCGCGCCGCGGAAGGATGCGATGTGATCGTGCACCTCGCGGCGTACAAGATCCCGCGCTACGCCGACGCGTATGAGACGCTGATGATCAACGGTTTGGGCTCGGAGATTGTTGCCCAGACCGCTGCGCAAACCGGTGCAAAGATCGTCGCGGCATCGACCTCGGATGTGTACGGCAAGAACCCACAAGTGCCGTTCTCCGAGGAGATGGATTCGGTGATCGGCAACCCGCAGGTCAAGCGCTGGGCCTACGCAATCTCGAAGATGTTCGAAGAACAGTTGCTGCTCGCATGCCATGAGCGCTTCGGGATCGACGTCGTGCTCCTACGGTTCTTCGGCGGCTACGGACCGAACCAGAATCTGACCTGGTGGGGTGGCCCACAGTCAGTCTTCATCGAGAAGGCGCTCGACGGTGAAGCGCTTCCGGTCCACGGCGATGGCAGCCAGACACGCTCGTTCACCTACGTCACCGACCACGTCGCCGGCATCGCCGCCGCTGTCGAGAGCTCCCGCGCAGACAACCTCGTGGTCAACATCGGAGCCGAACAGGAGATCACCATTGAAGAGCTCGCAAAGCTGATCTGGCGACTCGTTCAAGGTGACGATAGGCCGCCACAGATCGAACGGATTCCGTACGAATCATTCGGGAAGTACGAGGATGTCATCCGTCGCGTGCCGGACATCACACGCGCACGGGAGTTGCTGGGCTTCGAGCCGAAAGTCGATCTCGAGATCGGCCTTCGAGAGACGATTCGCTGGCAGTCCGAGCGCCGGCTGATCGCCCCGGCGGGCAACAGTGACTGAACTGCCCAAGTCGAGTCGTGGGCTCCACGTCGTCGTGCCGGTCTACAACGAAGCTCCGAACCTTGAACGGCTGTTTGCCGGTCTCCGCGCCGTCTCCGAGGAGGCGGCCGACTTCGACGTCGCGGTCGTCTTGGTCGATGACGGCAGCACGGACGAGACACCGAGGCTTGCGCGCGAGCTCGGCAGCGAGATCGATCTGACCGTGCTGACGCATGATGTGAACCGCGGGCCTGGGCATGCCTTCGGGACCGCGTTCGCGCACCTTGCATCGCGAGTCGGCCCGAACGACTTCGTCCTCACGATGGAGGGGGACAACACTTCGCGCACCGAACTCATCGGCGACATGTTGAAGCGCGTCGAAGAAGGCCATGACGCCGTGCTTGCAAGCCCCTACATGTACGGCGGCGGCATCTTGCACACTCGCGCGAGTCGCGTGATGCTCAGCCACATCGCGAACACGTTCGTCAAGGAATTCCTAGGCGTGCACGGACTGCTGACGGTTAGCTCCTTCTTCAGGCTGTACCGCGGGACGTCGTTACGTCGCTTGCAGGAGACCTATGGAGAACGGATCGTCCAGCGCGACGGTTTCGAGTCGATGATCGAGGTCGTGATGAAGATGATGTACCTGCAGATGTCCCTCTCGGAGCTGCCGATGGTGCTCGACACGACTCGACGCGCCGGAAAGAGCAAGATGAACACCAGGCGGACCGTTCTCGGATATCTCTCTCTGTTCGGCCGCAAGCGCGAGTGGCAGCAGCTCGCCGAGGGCTAAGTTTTGCGTCTTTCGACACGCGACCTAGTCGAGAACGCGGCGATACACGGCCGCTAGTACCTCTGCTGCGGCAGGTAGCCCGAAGTCTGCCGCAGCGCGAGCACGGGCCGACTTCCTGGCGACCGCTAGGCGTGCGGGTTCATCCAAAAGTCCAAGGATCGCCGCGCGCAGAGCGCCGACGTCGCGCGGGCCGACAGTCTCGACGCCCGCCCCCGCCAGGTCGGAGAGCCCCCCGACGTCGGTTGCAACGACAGGCCTGCCGTAGGCCATCGCCTCACGTGCCGTCATCCCGTAGCCCTCGCGGCGCGACGGGACGCACACCACCGACGCACGCTCGTAGTACGCGCCGAGCTTCGCCGGGGGGACGAAGCCGAGTGCTTCGGGAACCCGGTCTCGTAGCGGCCCGTCGCCGACGATCACCCTCGGCAGCCCCTCGGTCGCCTCGAGGAACTCCAGGATCCCCTTCTCCTCGCTGAGCCGGCCGGCGAAGAGGACGTGCGGCGGCTGCGCAGGCTCGCCGACGTGCTCCGGGATCTCGACGCCGGACGGCACGACTTCGACCCGCTCGGCGCCGAGCGCGCGCGCCTCGTCGGCAAGAAAGGTCGACGCGGCGATCACGAGGCGCGCGCCGCGCAGCAGCGGGCGCACGAGCGCCGGCGCGCGCCGACCGAGCTCGACGTCCGTGCCCCACACCTGCAGGACGTACGGCTTGCCCGTCGCGCGCGCGGCGATCGCCGACGGGATCCAGTGGGCGTGCACGAGGTCCGCGTCGCGCGAGGCCGCACGGGCGGCGCGCGCGTAGGCGGTGAGGAACGCCGGCACGAGCGTGAGCTTCCACGGTGCCGCGCGCAGATTCTGGGCGATTCCCTCGCCGTAGGCGATGCCGAAGTGGGCGAAGCTCGCCGGCGAAACGACATCGACCTCGACTCCGAGCGCGCGCACTCCCGCCACCGCGCTCGCGACGAAGTTCCCGGCGACGTCATCGGCGTTGCGCGGGTACGACGTCGTCAAGACGACGACCTTCATTCGCGCTGCTGTGCGAACACGACGGGAATCGCAACCGCAAGCGCCATGAACGCGTAGAAGTAATAGAACTGCATCGTCAGGTAGAACGCGTTCGACGCGAGCGTGCCTGCGAGCGCCGCGGTGCACCCCCACGCGAGCGGGCGCACGCGCGCCGCGAGCGGGTCACTTGCTGCGGCAAGCCTGCGGCCAAGCGCACGCGCGGCACCGAGCCGGCGGAACACCCAGACGATGAACGCGGCGAAGAGGGCTGCGCCGACGACACCCGTCTCGACGATCAGCGCGACGTAGTAGGAGTGCGGGCCCCAGTTCGACTTGCCGGTCACGAACTCGTAGTAGACCGAGAAGGTGTTCAGCCCGAGCCCGAACAGCGGCTCGGTGTGCAAGACGTGTGGGATGAACCCGTAGACCGAGAGGTGGACGTTCTCGGAGCCGCCGCTCGTCTGCACGCGCGACTTCAGGACGGTCGTGAAGAAGCTCCGGCGCGAGAGCACGATCGCGACGAGCACGAGGATCGCGCCGCCGATCGGAACCAGGAGGTGCGGAGTGCGCAGGTAGCGGCGGTAGGGCACGGCGAGGATCAGCGCGCCGACACCGAGCCCGAGCAGCCCGCTGCGCGAAAGTGTCGCAGCCTCGACGAAGAGCAGGAAAGCGATCGTCGGCATCAGCCACTTGCGCCAGCGACTGCCCTTCTCGAGGCGAAGGTAGAGCGGCGTCAGGACGAGCAACGGCACGATCAGCATGATCCCGAGATGGTTCGGGTCGCCCGTCAGCGCGTTCGGGCGATAGACGCTCGCGCCGTTGATCGCGCCGTAGACGTTGATCTGGCTCGCGCCACCGGTGATCGGCGACAGCACCGACGCGTCGAGGTTGCCGCCGCGACGCGCATCGAGGAGCTGCAGGACGCCGTAGACGGCGTTGACGACGATCCCGGCGCTGAACCAGCCGAGCGTGCGCCAGAAGTAGCGCTGGCCGCGCCGCGAGAGCCACACGACCGCAGCCGCGAGGAAGGCGAAGTGGATCAGCCACTTCGTCAGCCCCTTCGCCCACTGTGCGAGCGCATCCGAGTCGGAGAGGTCGTAGTAGCCGGCGAGATAGACGACGAGGAAGCACGCGAAGAACGCGAGCAAGATCATCGTCGTCCGCGGAACGCGCCACCGTCGCGTCGTGATCGCGAACGAGAACAGGAAGAGGATCGCGAAGACGTCCGCGAGCGAAACGCTGCCCGCGATGTTCCAGTGCACCTTCTCGAACGTCCCGCAGAAGAGCGTTGCGAGAAAGAGGAAGCTCGTTGCCCGCCTCATGCGAGCCCCTCGAGGAGCTGAGCGAGATCCTCGACCCGCGAGCGGCGCGAGACTTTCCTGCGCCATTCCTCCGACAGTGGCGCACCCTCGAGCGCTCCCGCAAGCCAGCGGCGGTGCAGCTCCTGCAACGCCGCCGCCATGCCGTCGACGTCGTCCGGGGCGACGACGATCCCTGCGTTCGCCTCCCGGATCAGCTCAGCCGCCGCACCGTCCGGTGGCACGACGGCCAGGATGGGCCGCTCGGCGGCGAGATACTCGAACACCTTGCCGCTGAGCACGCCTTTCCCGCGGCCGCCCGCATCGGGGATCAAGAGCAGCAGCACTTCGGAGTCGCGCTGCAGCTCGAGTGAACGGCGCCGCGGTGCGTACGGGATCAGCTCGAGCCGGTCGCCAAGGCCCTGGGCCTCGGCCCATTCGCGGTCGGTCGAGCGGAAGTCGCCGAGGAAGCGCGCAACGACATCCTGGAGGCCCGAGCGCTCGAGCGCGGTCAGGAACGGCCGCGGATCCCGCTTGCCGAAGAACGACCCTGCGTGCGTGATGCGAAAGCGCTCCGAGGTGGTGTGCCCGAGCCCCGCAAAATCGTCGAAGTCCGAGCCGTTCGCGATCGTGACGATCCGGCCCCTTGGCCCGCGCTCACGCATCTCGTCGGAGATCGCTTCCGACACCGTCACGATCGCGTCGGCGGAACGCGTCACGAGCCTGGCGATCGCATGCTCGCCCTGTTCCTTCGCGCGCACGAGCATGCGCTCGGCGTGGCGGTGTGGATGCGCAACGACGGAGTCGCGCAGGTCGGCGACCCACTTGACGCCGGTCGCGCGCTTCACCGCCGCTCCGACCAGGTGCACCGACGACGGAGGGGAGGTCGTAATCACCGCGTCGATGCCCTCGCGCTTGACGATGCGGATCGCGGCGGGAATCGCAGTCAGGTTCCAGCTGACGTTCTCGTCGGGCACGAGCAGACGCCGTCCCGCGAGGCGCGCCTGCACTCCCACGCGCTCGAGCCCTTTCGTCCCGTGCAGCTCCTCGGCGGGCTTGCGGCCCTTCGGCCCGAAATAGCGTGCGCGGTGCACCCACGCGAGCGTGGGCGGCGGCAGATCCTCGTCCCGGTGGATCCACTTCGGATCGTCCGGCGCGAGCACATGCGTCTCGATCCCGAACTCGGGCAGGTGGGTTGCGAACTTCAGCGGGCGCTGCACTCCGCCGCCGCCGGCGGGTGGGAAGTACATCGTGATCAGGAGGACCTTCACCTCGGCAGACGATAGAGACGGCCGCTGCGGATCGCCCAGGTGGCGCCGTAGCGCCTGGCGACTGCTGGATCGTTGGTCAGGCTCCAGTGGCGTACCGCGCGGAGGCGGCCGTACGGGTCGTTCGCGATCGTGTTCGCCACGTGCGACACAGGGAGCGCAACGACGTAGACGGGTGCCTGCGCGGTCACGCGGTAGCTCGCCGCGACCGGAGCGAGGACGATCGAGCCTTTCGGTACGACGGTGCGCAGGCGGTGCACGAGCCGCGGCGAGATCGCGTACGGGTCGGACTGCAGGATCGGGCTCCAGTGCCAGATCCCGTGCGCGAAGATCGGGAGCACGAAGCACGCCGTGGCCACGGCGCCGAGACCGTAGCGCTCGCGCCAGTCGAAGCGTTGTGGTCTGATCACCAGCCCGAAGACGATCGCCGCAAGTCCGCCGACCAGCGCGACCCACGCCGCAAACGGCGGGCCGCCGTGCCGAAGCACGTCGCCGAAGTCGCCCGGCCAGAGGATCTCCAACACGATCCCACCGGCGAGCACAAAGGGCACGACGAGCACCGAGCGGGCGAGCAGTGCGAAGGCCCCCGCGAGCACGAACACGAGCGGTGCGAAGCCCGCGACGCGTCGTGCCTGCGACAGCGACACCGCGTTCGCGAGGTGCACGAAGAGCCACGGCACCTCGACGAGCAGCAGGATCGCAACGCTGCCGCCCAGCGCGAACGTCGCCCAGCGACGCGCTCGGAGCGCGACGCCGAGCAGTGGCAGGACGAGCAGCGCCGCGATCGCGACCGCCCCGCTACGACCGACCACCTCCGGCGCAAGTCGGTAGTGGTGGTCGTTCGTGACGACGAGCTGGTCGCTGTAGTGCCGCAGCGCGCGGAGGCGCTCTCCCGGCCCCGGGTCGTGCGAGACGGTCTCGTCGATGATCGGGCGCAGCCAGAGCAGCACGAGCCCGGTCGGCACGACCGCGGCGGCGAGCGGAGCTCCCCACGTGCGCCATTCGCCGAAGCTCAGCACCGCGTAGGCGGCGAGCGGGATCAAGAGGAAGACGGCATACGTCGGGTGCGCCAGCGCAAGGGCGCCGAAGATCAGTGCGGTCCCTGCCGGCTGCGACGTGAAGAAAAGCGCGATCGCCGACGGCAAGAGGAGTTGACGCCCCGCCGTGGCCGGCTGCGCGAGGTTCGTGTAGGAGCCGCCGTGGCCCGGCCCGAAGCAGAAGACCGCGAGGGAGAGCAGCAGCACGCTCGTGCCGGCCGCCCGCGAGCCGAAGACGGCGGCGCCCGATTCCCAGGCGACGGCGCACGCGAGCGGAACGAGCAGCGAGGGCTCGTGGCGCATCAGTGTCCCGGGATCGACGCCCGAGATCGAGGAGACGAGCGCGAGCAGCTCGTGCCAGAGCGGGAAGGCGTAGCCGGGGTGCAGGCCGCCGTCCTTGAACTCGTCGATGCTGCGCAGGTGGAGGTTCGTCAGGTCGGCGAGCTTCCGCACGCGCGCCTCGTGGAAGAGCCCGTCGCCGGTCACGACCCCCTCGACGTGCCAGAGGAGCCACCCGAGAACGATCCCGAGCAGCCAGACCCAGACGGGGGACCCCGTTCGAGCCGCGCCTGTGCCGCGTCTGAGCCGGCTCAGGCTTCGTGCAGCAAGCGCCGCGACGAAGACCACGGCCAGAATGGCCAGGGCCAGATGGATCGAGCGGTGCAGCGTGAAGACCGCGGCCCAGGCGACGAACACGCACCCGAACGTCCACGCGAGGATCGCCGAGGCCGAGCGCTGCCCGAACGCCCGCGCGACCGCCCAGCCGGGCGCGAGGACGCACGCCGTCCCGAACGCGAGTCGCAGGTAGACGATCACTTCTTGAGCAGGGACCGCGCGTCGCCCGACTGGAGGAAGCGCACTCCCTCCCGGTAGTGCTCGCGTCGCAACACGGCGGCGCGCAGCCGCAGCGAGAGGAGGAGCAGCCGACGAACACGCTCGGCCTCCCGCGCCCCGCGATGCTTGTCGAACCAGCGCAGATGCCCGCGCAGGTTCTCGACGTACAACTTCCCGCCGTGCGAGGCACCGCCGACGTGCACGACCTCCGCACCCGGGAAGAACAGCACCTTCCACCCGGCCCGGCGGAAGCGCGTCATCCAGTCGACCTCCTCGCTGAACATGAAGAAGTCCTCGTCGAAGAGGCCAACGGTGTCAGCCGCCTCCTTCCGGATCAGCAGCGCCGGCCCGAAGAGCCAATCCGCCTCGACGACCTCGTCGTGGGCGAAGCCGCCTGCATAGAGCGGGTTCAGCCGCCGCGAGCGCGGGGCGAGCTTGCGGATGAACAGGTACTCGGTCGCGAGCCGCCAGACGGTCGGCTCGCCGCGCACGGAGCGCTGCAGCGTCCCGTCGGTGTTCAGGAGCTTTGGCCCGAACACGGCCGCCTCGGGGTGCGCGTCTGCAAACTCGACGAGCTTCGCAAGCCCGTCGCCGACCACCCACGCATCGGAGTTGAGCAGGAAGAAGTAACGCCCGTCCGCTGCGCGCATGCCTGTGTTGTTGCCGCCGCCCATGCCGCGGTTCTCCTGCTCGATCACGCGCACCTCGGGGAAGCGCTCGCGCACGAAGGCGACGGTGCCGTCCGTCGAACCATGGTCGACGATGATCACTTCGTGCCCGCGTACCGACTCGAGGCACTGCTCGAGCCACGGCAACGCGTTCCACGTCACGACGACGACGGAGAGATCAGCCACTGCGCTCGGGCACCGGTGCGTGCCGGCCGAACACGTTCTCGCGCAGGATCACCGCGAGCCCGGGCAGCGCGAGGATGATCGTCATCACGAAGAACAGGAAGCCGCACGCGAACGCGGCATCCGGGTCGACCCCGAGCCGCGTCAGGAAGCTGACGAAGAACGCCTCGCGCACGCCAAGGCCGTTGACCGTGAACGGCACCAGCATCACGAGGAAGAGCAGTGGGCCGAGCACGATGTACGGCAGTACCGAGAGGTGGATGCCGACCGCGCGCCCCGACGCGTAGATCGCGAGGATCCGCGTCAGCTGCATCAGCACCGTCACCCCGGAAACGACAAAAAGCGTCCCCGCATGCTCCCGATAGCCATGAATCCCGTCGTAGACCGCACGCGCAGGAGTCTCGAGCCGCAGGCGGCGCGCGTACGGCATCGCGAATGCGAGCCGGCGCCGGACGCTGCGCGAGAAGAAGATCACTCCTGCGGCGATCGTGGCGAAGACGAAGAACACCTCGAACCAGAGGTAGGCGCCGATCGAGTAGCGACCGATCGCGAGCAGAAAGCCGACGCCCGCGAGCAGCAGTGTCACGGCGCCGCCGAGCGCGCGCTCGAGCAGCACCGAACCGGTGATCGGCGTGATCTGGCCCGGGTGGCGTCGCGCCGTCTCGAAGATGCGCGACGCATCCCCGCCGACCGAGGTCGGCAGCACCTGGCCAACGGCGTAGGAGACGAAGTACGTGCGGGTCAGCCATGAGACGCGTTCGTGCACGTCGCGTGCGGCAAGCAGCCGCTGCCAGCGCCAGGCCATCGGCGGCACCGTCACGAGCGTCAGGAACGCCGACGCGATGACCCACGGCACGCTCGCCGCGCCGAGGATGTGCAGTGTCTTGCCGATGTCGATCTTCAGCAGGATGTAGGCGACCGCAGCCGAGGAGACGATCAGGGTCGCGAGAACGCGAAACCGGCGCTTCATCAGGAGAGACGCTCGTGGACACGGCGGAGTGCGGCGACCGCGTCATGGATGTCGTCGTCGGAGTGCGCGGGCGACAATGGGAGCGACAGGACTTCCCTGCCCGCGCGCTCGGTGACGGGAAGCTCCGGCTGGTGCGGTGCGAGCCGGTCGCGATACGCGCTCAGCTGATGCACCGGCAGGAAGTGGATCGACGTTCCGATGTTCTCGTCGGTCAGCGCCCGCTGTACCTCGTCGCGCCCAGCGAACGTCACCCGCACGACGTAAAGGTGGTTGGCATGCGCGTCCCGTGCGTCGCGGGCGACAGGCTCGATGCCGTCGAGATCGGCGATTCCCTTGTCGTAGATCGCAACCTGGCGGCGGCGGATCTCTCCGTGCAGCTCGACCTTGTCGAGCTGGACGAGCGCGATCGATGCAAGCACGTCGCTGAGATTCGCCTTGTAGCCCGGAACAGCGATGTCGTAGAGCGAACCGTGACCGCGGCGCATCACGCGCAGGTCGTCGAGCGCCTCCGCAAGGTCGTCGCGGTTGGTCGAGATCAACCCGCCTTCGCCGGCGGCGATGTTCTTAGTCGCATAGAGCGAGAAGCACGTCAGGTCGGCGATCGCGCCGATCTTGCGCCCGCGGTAGCGGGACTCGGCGGCGTGAGCTGCGTCCTCGACGATCGGCAGGCCGAGCGCCGCAAGCTCGTCGAGATCAGCGGGCTGGCCGTAGAGGTCGACAGGGAGAATCGCCTTCGTTCGCTCGCCGATGAGTGAGCCAGCGTGGCCGGCGTCGATGTTCAGCGTGTCCGCGCGAATGTCGGCGAAGATCGGCGTCGCCCCGCAGTGCACGATTACATTCGCGGTCGCAGGCCAGGTGATCGACGTCGTGATCACCTCGTCGCCGGGGCCGACACCAAGCGCGACAAGCGAAAGATGGAGCGCAGCCGTGCACGACGAGACGGCGAGCACGTGCTTCGCCTCGAGGTAGGAGCGCATGCGCGACTCGAGCTCCGCGGTGCGAGGGCCGGTCGTCAGCCAGCCCGACCGCAGCGTCGCCGAGACAGCGTCGATCTCCGCCTCGGTGATCGCCGGGGGCTGGAAGGAAAGGAACTCAGTGCGCTTGGACGAGAGCTCCGGCATCCGCGGTGACGAAGCGTACGCGCTTCGCGGCCGCGTCCGCCCGCGCGACGGCCTCCTCGCGCGAGTCGCCGACGGCGAGCACCGCCCCGGCGCGGTCTCCGCCGCGGCGCAGCGGCGTGAAGACGAAGCCCGGCTCCCGGTAGATGCGCACGCGCTCGACCCCCTCGAGCCCGGTCGGCACCTCGACCGACTCCAGCACCCCGGGGGGCGCAACGAGGAAGCGCATGACCGCGCCGCCGACGGGCGGCTCGTGCCACGTTGGCACAGGCGCGGTTCCGAAGGCCGCCTCGATCGCGAGCCCGTTCAGGTCGATCCCGGTCGCCGCCTCGACGAGCTCTGCGTCGTGGCCGCCGCCCAGACGCGCTGCCACCTCGATCACCCGCGGCCCATCTGGGCCGAGGCGAAGCTGTGTGTAGGAGGGGCCGTTCTCGATCCCCAACGCAGTCACCGCCCGTTCGGCCACCGCGAGAGACGCTTCCCGGTCGTGCCCCGGCCAGACGTGCGCCAGTGCGACTCCGAAGGCAGGCGGCTCGGCGACGATCCGATCGTTGACGGCGAGCCCGGTGAAGACGCCGCCTGCGGAGAAGCCGACCACCGTCACCTCGGGGCCGGGAACGAGCTCCTCGACGAGCGCGAGGCCGTTGCGCGCGGCGGCGCGGGCGGTCGCGATCGCCGGGGGCAGCTCTGCCGGGTCGAGGACGAGCGTCAGCCCCTTCTGGCCCTGCCGGTCGGGCGCCTTGACGACGACGGGGCCGGAGACGTCGGGGAGATCGTCCTCGCCGCCGACCACCCAGGAGCGCGGCTGCGGCACACCGGCCGCACCGAGCCGTTCGCGCTGGCGCAGCTTGTTCGTCGCGAGCACGGCGGTCTGCGGCGAGATCGGATGGGGTAGGCCCGCCCGCTCGCTGATCCGCGCCGCGATGCCGACGGGCCAGTCGGTGCCGGGCGAGATGATCCCGCCGATCCCGAGCGCGCCGACGAGCCGCTCGATCGCCGGCTCATCCTCGGTCGAGAGGATGCAGCGCCGGTCGGCGAACTTGAAGCCCGGCGCCGCCGGGTCGCGGTCGACGACGGCGACCCAGAGATCGCGGGCGCGTGCCGCCTCGAGCAGTCCGAGCTGTGCAGAACCGGCCCCTAGGACGAGTAGGCGCGGGATTCCCGAGCGAGGATCGCTCTCCACCACGCCTCATTCTCGCGATACCACGCGACGGTGCGCTCGAGACCCTCCTCGAACGACGTCCGCGCCGTCCAGCCGAGCAGCCGCTCGGCCTTGTCGGTCGAGCCGATGTGCCGGTCGACCTGACCGAGCCGCTCCGGCACGTGCAGCTTCAACTCGGCCGGCTTGTCCAGCACGCGCAGCACCATGTCGGCGATGTCGGAGACCGAGATGTCGACGCCTGTCGCGACATTCAAGACCTCCCCGGCGATGCGGTCGATGGGCGTCTCGATCACGGCCTCGATCGCCTCGGCGTCATCGGTCACGTAGAGCCAGTCGCGTGAGGCGTGCCCGTCGCCGTGGATCGTCAACGGCTCGTCGCCGAGCGCCTGTGTGATGAAGCGCGGCACGACCTTCTCGGGATGCTGGCACGGGCCGTAGTTGTTGAACGGGCGCACGATCACGATCGGGAGGTCGTAGGTCGTCCAGTAGGAATAGGCGAGGCGGTCGGCGCCGGCCTTCGTCGCGGCATACGGCGAGCGTGGGTTGAGCGGATGCTCCTCATGCATCGGGGCGGCCTCGGCGGTGCCGTACACCTCCGACGACGAGATCAGGATGAAGCGCTCGACCGGGGTGACGCGAATCGCGTCGAGCAGGATCTGCGTGCCTTCGACGTTCGTGGTCACGAACTCGGAGGCGCCATGCTCGATCGACTTCTCGACGTGCGACTCGGCGGCGGCGTTGACGATCACATCGACGCCTTCGACGAGCTGGCGCACGAGGGTCTCGTCGCGGATGTCTCCGTGCACGAAGGAGAGCCGCGGATGGCTCATCACGTCGGAGAGGTTCTCGAGATTCCCCGCGTAGGTGAGCGCATCGAGCGTGACGACCTCGTACGGGGTCGCCTCGAGAAGGTGGCGGATGAAGTTCGACGAGATGAACCCTGCCCCACCGGTGACCAGAACGCGCTTCAAAGCTCCTCCTCGATCGTGTAGAGCGGCCTGCCTTCGACGTCCCGCTGCACCCGCCCGAGCGACTCACCGATCAGCGCGAGAACGAATCCCTGGATGCCGAGCACGAGAACAATGCCTGCTCCGGCAAAGAGCGGCCCGGGGAAGTTGGCGTTGACGATCCAGTAGGCGACGCCGTAGACACCGAGCGCCGCGGCCGCGACGGTGCAGAGAAGCCCGAGCGTCACCCCGATCCACTGCACGGGCTGCGGCCAGAAGCCCGCGACGACGTGCAGCGCCAGGCGGACGAGGCGGATCGGCGAGTAGCGCGACCCCGACTTCGAGGCGGCATGCGAGACGTCGACCTCCTCGACCGAGACGCCCGAAGAGAGGACGAGCGCCTTCGTGAACTTCTGCCGGCCGATCGCACCGAGCATCGGCTCGATCGCGCCGCGCCGGTAGGCGTTGAACGCGCAGCCGAAGTCGGAGATCGTGACGCCGGTGAAGCGGCGGAGCAGGCCGTTGATCAGCCTGCTCGGCATCGTGCGGCCGGGCGAGTCGCGCCGCGCAATGCGCCGGCCGGAGGCGACGTCTGCGCGCTCGAGGACCGCGAGCAGCTTCGGGATGTCCTCCGGCTCGTTCTGCAGGTCGCCGTCCATCGTCACGATTTGCGCGCCGCGCGCCCGCGCGAGCCCGGCGTGCATCGCCGGGTGCTGGCCGAAGTTGCGCGTGTAGCGGACGACGCGCACGCGCGAGTCGCCCTCGTGCAGAGCCCGTAGCTTGTCGTAGGTCGAGTCGGTCGAACCGTCGTCGACGAAGATCGCCTCCCAGTCGCGTCCGTCCAGCGTCGCGGCCAGGCGGCGGTAGAGCTCCTCGACCGAGCCTTCCTCGTTCAGCACCGTGACAACAACCGATACGTCCATCTCACAAGACCCTAACCAGGGGTTCCTAGAGTCGGGTGATGTGGTCGAGCGGCGAGGCGATCCGCCGGCGCGAGGTGCTGAACGACGGCCGCGCGTGGCTCGAGGTCGATGTGATCGTCGTGCAGGACAACGACGAGCTGCTCGCGACCTACATCCCTTCCGGCGCACGCTTCACGTTCCCGCCGGGTGCGTGGCCGACACCGGACGGGCTGCACCCCTGGCACGGCCGCGAATCGTGGCAGGGCCACGGCGTCCTGATGCTGCAACGACCGGGCGAGGCCTACGCCGTGTGGCTCTTCTGGGAGGGCGACGATCGCATCTTCCAGGGCTGGTACGTCAACTTCCAGGAGCCGTTCCGCCGCACCGCGGAGGGGTACGACACGCAGGACCTCGAGCTCGACATCTGGTGGCCGGTGGGAGCGCCGTGGGTCTGGAAGGACGACGAGGAGCTGGAGGAGCGGATCGCCGAGGGCCGCTACACGGCCGGGCAGGTCGCGGCGACGCGCGCGGAGGGGCAGCGGGTCGCCGCGCTGCTCGACGCGGGCGAGCGCTGGTGGGAGGACAGCTGGGCGGACTGGCAACCGCCGGTCGGCTGGGACGCGGGCTCGTAAGGCCACGCACCGCGACCGCATTCGTGGACACTTGGCGTCGTGACCGTGCCCAAGCGGCTCCCGACGCTCCTCGGGTTCGTCACCCTCGGGCTCTTCTGGGGCGCGTGGGCCTCCGTGCTGCCCGACGTCCAGCGGGCGACCGGCGTCTCGAAGGGCGCGCTCGGGTTCGCGCTCCTCTTCGTCTCGCTCGGGTCGATTCCGGCGATGCTCTTCATCGCCGGCCCGGCGGTCGACCGGTTCGGGGGCCGGGCGGTGGCCGTCGCCTCCGCAGCATTTGCCGCAGCGACGACGCTGCCCGGGCTCGCCTCGTCGCTGCCGGTTCTCGCGCTCGCGCTGCTCGCTGCAGGCGCAGCCTCGGGCGCCCTCGACGTCGGCATCAACGCGAATGCGGCGCGCATCGAGGTCGGCACCGGCAAACGGCTGATGCCGCTCGCACACGCCCTCTACTCGGCCGGGATCCTCCTCGGTGCCGTCGGCGCCGGCTTCGCCCGTGGCGCCGGCGTCCACCGCGAGCCGATCCTGCTCGCTGTCGCTGTGCTGATCGCGGCGACCGCTTTCATGCTCGGGACAGACCGGGCTCCGGCGATGCCTGCCGGGCACGAGCGCACGATCCACATCGAGCGGGCGCTGCTCCTACTCGGCATCCTCTGCGCGGCAGCGTTCGTCGTCGAGGGCGGCATCGAGAGCTGGAGCGCGCTCTTTCTCGAGCGGCAACTCGACGCCCGGCCGGCAGTCAGCGGTCTCGGCCCCGGCATCTTCGGCGCCTCGATGATGCTCGGCCGCCTCTACGGACAGACGACGCGGCTCGGCGAGCGGACGCTGCTCGTCGGCGGCGGCGCGGTCGGCGCCCTCGGCTGCCTGATCGCCGCGCTCGCCCCGACTGCGCCGGTGGCGCTCGCCGGCCTCGCGCTCGGCGGCGCCGGCGTCTCGCTCTACGCGCCGATCGTCTTCGGCGCGGGCGGGCGGCGGAGCGCGAGTGCCGTCGCGACCGTGACCACCCTCGGCTA
>JBBQQI010000058.1:0-16049 GCA_038216085.1 Gaiellales bacterium
TTCGATCACGTGATCGTCGTCGAGCCGGCGCTGATCGCGGCCCACGAGCAGGGATTGCGCGAGCTCTATGTTGCGCTGACGCGTCCGACGAAGACGCTCGTCGTCGTGCACGCCCGGCCGCTGCCGGCGCAGCTCGGCACAAATCGCTAGACGGACGACGCGAGCACGAACGGGTTTCCGGACGGATCGTGGAAGCGCTCACCGCCGCCGAGCCGCTCGGCCGCGGCGGCTCGCTCGACCTCGTCCGGGACGACGATCGTGAACTGCTTCAGCGTCGCGGTGCCGTCCGGCGGAGGCTCGGCCCCACGGCTCTCCCACGTATTGCCACCGAGGTGGTGGTGGTAGCCGCCGGCGCTGAGGAATGCCGCCTGCGGCCCGAGCTGGGCCATCAGATCGAAGCCGAGCAGGTCGCGGTAGAAATGCACTGTCTCCTCGACGTCCGCGACGCGCAGGTGCACGTGGCCCATCCTCGTTCCCGGCGGCAGGCCCTCGAACGTCACCTCATCGGGCTCGGGCAGGGTCAGCAGGATGTCGTCGATGTCGAGCGGCCAGGATCCCATGCGTCCGACCTGCCCTTCCCAGAGCTCGCGCGGGCGGTCCCAGCAGATCTCGATCCCGTGGTGGTCCGGGTCACGCAGGTAGAGCGCCTCGCTGACGAAATGGTCGGACGCGCCTGTCAACTGCACGTGGTCACGCGCCGCGTGCGCAAGCCAGCGCGCGAGGTCTGCGCGCTCCGGCACGAGCAGTGCGAAGTGGAAGAGACCGGTGTGGCCGTCGGCGGGTCTCGCTCCCGGCTCCTCGAACAGTCGCAGGAGCTCCGTCTCGCCCGACCCGAGGCGTGCCTCACCGCCCTCGCGGTCGAGGACGTCGAGCCCGATCGAGGTGCGGTAATACTCGAGCGAGCGATCGAGGTCGGCGACCGATAGGTGAACGGCCCCCATGTGGGTTGCCGGGTCGATCCGCGTCATCGCTGAAGCCTAATCCGTTTCGACGAGGTCGAACCGCGTCACTTCTTGTACAACCCCGCGCGCTGACGGGCCTCGCCGAGGACGAGGTGCGTGAGCAGGTTGTCGCCGCGGGGATGGTCGGCTATCTGAGCAAAGATCACGTCGGCGAGACGGTGGTGCCGGCGATTCTCGCTGCGGCCGGCCGGGAAGACGCACCGCTCTCGGAGGCGGCCGCTTCTAGCTAAGGAGAGTTCAAACTTCGAGTCGCGTCACGGAAACCGGGACGACGTCGGATGGAGGTCGTAGCGGCCGCCGTTTCTGCAGCCCGCCGGGACGACATAGCTCGCGTCGCTCGCCGAGTCGGCTGCGTTGTTGGCGAGCTGCTCACGCATCAACGCGTACGCCCGTGACTCGGAGAGGCCGAGCCGCGCGCCGATCACGACACCGGACTGGAACGCGTAGCAGTTCGCCAACCCCTCGCTCGTGACGCGGTGGAGATGCCACGACTCGTGCGCCAGGACGGCGATCGCGCGGCCGGTCGGGGCGAACAGGTTGCTGTCGTGGTGGTCGATCACGCGGTAGAGGCGAAAGCAGATCGACGGCGTCAGCCACGCACGGGTCCCGCCGACCTGTGCGACGCCGTCCGCCTCCTGCACCGAACCGACATGCGTCCCGGAGGTATCACAGCGAACCTGCACCTGATGGCCGGCGATCGCTGCCGCCTGGTGTGAGATCACGCGCTCGACCCGGGCTCGAGTCGACGCGTCGAGGCTGCTCCAGCCGCGGCGGATTCCCACACCCCACGCGACGAGGGCAACGAACGCGACCACGGCGAGCGACGCTGCGAGGCGCCGGAGCCACAGATGCTTCGCCCGCGGGACGGGCGGCGAGCTCCAGAACGCCGGATCGTCCTCCTCGGGTGCCTCGCCGGGCCAGCCGAAGCGCTCGAGATCGACAGGCTGCGGTGCACGGCCGCGCGTGCGCGGCGCGTGGGTCGCTGCGCGCAGCCAGCCACGGACGCCGAACTCGATCTCGAGAGCGAGCGCGATCAGAAACGGCAGCCAGAGCGGCACGGCGTATCGCCACTGCGGCGGCGAGAAGAACCAGCCGAGCACGAGCAGGGCGAAGAGCAGACGGATGCGCCGGATGCCGCGAGAGCTCATGCGAGGCAGGGTACGGATGCAGTCGTCGCCGGCGGCCTCGGCGAAGATCAGATCGGGCCGCGAGCGGCGATGATCGTATGTCCGGAAGGTTCCGCTGCGCTCGACGAGCGCCCGTCTTCGACGCCGAGGATTTTCACCTGGTCGGCTTCGAGATCGTGCTCATAGACAACGATCATCCAGCGCCAAAGACCAAGGATGAAACGAAGGCCGTCGTAGCCACCTCCCTCGAGCTCGCGTCCGAGGAGCGGGAACTCCGCGAGTTGTGAGATCGAGCGCTCGAATCGCTCCGTTGTATCGGCCGGAAGGCTGTGAGAGACGATCAGGCGGGCGAGCGAATCGGCTGCCGCGGGGCTGACGATGATCTGAGGCATTGCCTACAGCTCATCCAGCGGCCTCCTCCCTAGCTGACGACGCGGTACACCTGGAACACCTCGGCGTACTCGCGGTTCACGTTGATGCCGTGGGTGCGCGCGACGTTCCACACGTACTCAGCATTCGCATAACGGCGGTGCTGCTGGGATGCGTACTTCTCGAGCGCAGCGACCTTTCGCTCGACGTGGCTCTTGTCGAGTGAGATGTACGCCTGATAGCTGAAGTCGAAGTTGTTCCACGGAATCTCGTAGCCGAAGATCGTCGTGCGCTTGAACGCCCGCAACCCCTCCTGCGCGATCGTCTGATGATCCTGGTGCACGTCATGGAGCGACGGCATGAAGACGCAGTCAGGCGCCCAGTCGTTCCAGATCTCGATCAGCAGCTCGAGAATCGCCTGACGGTGATCCGGAAACGTGCGCACGTCGAAGTCGTGCACGGTCAAATTGTCCGCGGGGATGCCGAGCTCGGTCGTCGCCTCGCGCACCTCACGCGCGAGCGTGTCGGGCGCGAAGCCCTCGGGTAGCGAGCGGGTCGCGATCGAGAACGCCACGTAGCGAACCTCCGCGCCGGCCTCGACGAGTCGCGCCATTGTCCCGCCGCAGCCAAACTCGCCGTCGTCGGTGTGCGGCGCAAGCACAAGCGCGCGCTTGACGCCGTCGATCATTCCGCCGGTCCGGTCTTCGGCGGATGCGCCAGCGTGATCCCGGAAAACCGGCTGTAGTCACGATCGGTGGTCGCCCAGGTGCTGCCGGTCTCGATGGCGAGAGCGGCGAGGTACGCGTCGGGGACAAGGTTTCCCCGAGCACCGACGCTCTGGCAGAGCGTGGAGAAGATCTCCCAGTGCCGCCTGCCCGGCGTGAGCACCACCGCGTTCGGTTGCTCTCGCAGGACCGTGCAGAACCCGAGCGCCTGGTCGATCGGGGTCGGCCGTGTGAAGACCCGTGGATGGGTCACGATCCGGATGAAGCCGCTGAGCACCAGGTCGACGACACCGAACGGCTCGGGACCGGCGACGAACTCCGAGATCCAATCGCGATAGAGAGCGTGGTGCGGCGCATCCTCTCGATGGGCGTACACGAGGACGTTGACGTCGAAAGCGATCAGGTTTCGGGCTCCATCAGGTCGAGCAGCGCGGCACTGTCGTCGAGATCGACTCCAGGCTGAAGGCCGTCGCCGGGAAACGTCGGCAGCCTCGGCGGGTCGCGCCGGGCGGCCGTGTCGATGCGCTGGAACAGCGCGCGCAAGGCGTCGTCGACGACCTGGCCGAGCGTTCGTCCGCTGCCCGCGGCACGCTCCTTCGCTTCCCGGAGCAGATCGTCCTGAACGTCCACGGTGGTCCTCATCTCATCTCAGCTCATCAAATCATACAGCATGCGCATCATGATGTGCGCGGTTGATGTAGAGCGGCCGAGTCAGCACGCGCGCCGACAACGACGAGCGCGAGCAGCGCCCAGAAGGTCGGGTCTTCGAAGAGCGCGTTGTAGAAGACGCAATGCACGAGGATCGCCACCAACGCTAGTCCGAACGCGAGTCGTGCGTTTCCGTCGAAGCCAGAGCCAAGTCGGCGGAACGCAATCGCGAGCGCGGTACCGACGAGAGCGAGCAGGAGCAGAAGGCCGGGAATGCCCGTCTCGGCGGCCACGGTGATCGGCGTCGTGTGCGAGGCGGCGGCCTTCGGCTCTTTGCCCTTCAGGTGCAGGAGGTCCGCGTAGGCGCGCCGGAAGCCACCGACACCGACACCGATCAGCGGATGGTGCGCGGCGACCTTGCCGCCCTTCGAGACGAGCGTCGAGCGGCCGCTCGTGGCGCTCGAGAGCGACGACGAGGACTTGCCGTCGATCCGATGCCTGATCTGCGGCGAGGCGATCCCGGCAAGCACGAGCGCGACCGCCGCAAGACCGACGAGCACGAGGCTCCGCCAGCGCCAGACGAGGACGGCGCAGAGCGTCGTCGCGGCCAGCAGCGCCAGGAAGCTCGACTGCGAGAACGACGGCAGCAGCCCCGCCCAGGTGATCGCGATCGTGAGTGCCGCCGCCACCGCCCAGAGCGGGTCGCCGCGGCGGCGCAGGACGACGACGAGGCTCGCCAGGAGCGCGATCACGAGAAAGCGCCCATAGATCGACGGGTCGTAGAAGACCGAGTTGACGCGGTAGAACCACCCATTCGGCGCATAGGCGTTGTCGACCCGCACCTTCGGGTTCCAGAAGATGTTCCGTGTCTCGTACTGGACGATCCCGATCACAGCGAAGACGAGCGCCATCAGCGCCAGCTGCACGTAGAGCGCCAGCACCCACGCCCGGGACCAGACGAGACGAGCGAGCGCGATCGTCAGCAGCCCGAACGGCAGGACGAAGAAGAGCAGCTCGATCGCGCCCTGCCGCGGGTCCTTCGACCAGAGCAGCGACAGGCCGTCCCAGCCGACGAAGAGCCCGAGCGGCCAGCTGAGCGGCCCGAGCTCGCGTGTGCGTCGTTCGTCGCCGCAGAGCTCCCATGCGAGCGCGAGGGCGGCGACCGCGACAACGCCGTAGAGCGGCAGCAGCAGATTTGCCTGGGTCGAACCGACGTGCACCGGAATGCGCGCCGGAACGCACGCGAGCGTCGCGACTGCGAGCAGCCACGGAAGGCGAAGCACGACCCATGCTCCGCCGAGGCCGAAGATCGCAGCGAGCACCGCGGCGGCCGCGAGCAGGCGGTGGTGACCGTGCGGCGCGAGATAGATCGTCAGAGCGGCGCAGCCGGCCGCCCACGCGACAAGGCCGGCGATGCGCAGGTCACGGCGCGGCGCGATGAAGAGCAGCGCGAGCCCGAGCCCGCCGATCGCACCGGCAGCCTGTGCGACACCCTGGCTCACGCGACGACCACCGCGCAGGACGCCGAGTGCCTGGCCGCAGAGACGTAGAGCCGGAAGACGCCGCTCGACTTCGGAGCGCGGAAGTGGAGCGTCCCCGAATGCATGACGCCGGAGCGCCCGTTCAGCCGCCAGGACACGGTCGGCGCGTCGGTCGAGACGCGAATTGCGAAGTGCCCACCGGGCCGTACGACGACGCGCTTCCGGGCGAGCACGACATACCGCACCTGCGCGATCGCGAACGGCACGCCCTTGCCGACGTTGCCCGCCACATCCTGGGCGGAGATGCTCAGAAGGTAGCGCCCGGGATGCGCGACCACGAGCACGTGCTGTGAGTTCTTGACCTTGCCGTCCCAGATCAGCTCGCCGGCGAGCTTCTTGGTGAGCGTGAAGAGCACCTGCCGGCCGCGGACCGAGAGGATCGCATGCGCCGGCTCGTCGACCTTGTACTGCACGCGGAAGACATCACCATGGCCGTCGCCGTCGGGCGAGACGATCGGGTACTGCGGATGGTGCACGGTGATCGTCGGCGGCTTCGTGTCGAGCAGAATTTCACTCGGCAGCACGATCGTACGGTGGGAGCGCTGGAGCTTTACGACCGGCATGTAGACGCCGTCCGGCCGCAGGAGCCCGCTATCGGCGAACCCGTCCCACGCAAGGTCGAGCTTCGTCCCTTTCGGCTCGACACGGTTCGAGAGCAGCGTTCTGACCCGGTGGCCGTCGCTGTCCTGGATCCAGACCGCAAGCCGCTCCCGCGTTCGGAGCCGGAACTGCACCCGGGCGGTCTTCTTGTCGGCGAGCACGCTGTCCGGGGAGAACACCGGGGTGACGAACGTGCCGGCGATCGGCGACTTCGTGAGCTTGGCGCCCTCGGTGATCGCGAAGGCAACAGCAGTCGCCGCGAGCAGGGCGAGGACGACCGCCGTCGACAGGACCCGGGCCACGAGCCAACGATTCTACGTGGGCGTGCTCAGTCCGCTGCGAGTGCAACGCGACGCCGCTCGCGACGCCAGCGAAACTGCAGCAGGAGCCAGACGGCCAGGGTCGCCGCGCCGAGGGCGACCGCCACCACAATGATGGTCGTCGCTCCCGGCACCTCGACCAGTTTGATCCCCGAGAGGATCAGCGTGAACGCGAACGCCATCCGCAGAGCCCGCTCGGGCACACGAATCGAAAGGTGTGAGCCGATCAGGACGCCCGGAATCGAGCCGACGAGGAGCCAGGCCATCGCGTGCAGGTCGACGTTCCCGTGCAGGAGATGCCCGGCGCCCGCCACCCACAGGAGAAGCGCCGCGTGCAGCAGGTCCGTGCCGACGATCCGCGGCGCCGTCAGCGGATAGAGGAGCAGCATCGCGAGCCCGAAGAAGGTGCCGGAACCGACCGAGGTCAGGCCGACCACGAAGCCGCAGCTCGCACCGACGAGAATCGCGGCGCTCTTGTCGCGCCGCGAGAGATGCAGGTCAGCATCGATCTCCTGTCCTTTGAGAAACATCTTCAGAGCGAAGCCGATGCCGCCGGCGATCAGCGCACCGCCGACCACGCGGCCCATCGTCGACTGCATCGCATCGGAGAACGAGCTCGCGATCTGCACGCCGACGAGCGAAAGCGGCGCGGAGCCGATCAGCATCCAGAGCGCGAGCGGAACGTGCACGTTGCCGAGCCGGCGATGACGCCACGCGCCGATCGACTTGAAGATCGCACCGTGCAGGATGTCGGTGCCGACCGCGGTCTTCGGGTTGAAGCCGAAGAGCAGGATCAGCATCGGAGTCATCAGGCTACCGCCGCCCATCCCGGTCATGCCGACGAGGATCCCGACCGCAGCGCCGGCGAGCACGAACTGCCAGGTCATTGCGTCGCCGCTCCCGGGAGCGGGCACGAGACGAACGGGTGACCGCGGAGCAGGCACGCGAGCTTGTACGCCTGGCAGCCGGTGCAGAAGCCCGTGACGGCCGCAAGCAGGGCGAGCGCCGCGACGAGCAGGCCGAGGCCGACGCCCAGCGAGCCCGCGCCGACCGCGTAGGAAAGCGATGCGGCGGTGAGCACCACGAGCCCGACGACGTTTGCAGCGCGCGGCGGCCGTGAGTCCTCGAGCGGGCCTTCGCCGAAGCGCGGCTGGACCAGCTCGAAGTACGCAAAGCACGGCAGGCAGAAGCGGCGCCCGAACGTCAACCCGACGGCGAGCTGCAGCGCAAGGAGCGCGAACAGCCACCACCAGCCGGTTGCGACCGCCAGCAGCGAAACGACGCCGACGACCGCCTGGTTCGTGCGCGGTGCGCGGGAGTCGATCACATGCAGGTCGCGGTACGGGTCGGCCCGCTGGCTCACGGGCTCGCCTCGACGACCATCCCGGCGCCGACGGTGTCGTTCGTGGCCTCGTCGATCAGGATAAACGCGCCGGTCGCGCGGTTTCGTGCATACGGGTCGACCGCGAGCGGCTCGCCGAGCCGGAACCGGACGACACCGAGGTCGTTCAACTCCATCTTCCCCGCAACCTGGCGGTCCTCGAGCGTCGCGATGTCGATCACCGAGACGATCTCGTCGACGCGCGCGGGCACGGTGCGGGTCGTGTGCTTGATCAACAGCCGGGCACGATCCTCGAGCGGCTTGTCGGCCATCCAGCAGACGCGCGCCAACACCTCGCGCGCAGCGACTGCAGGACGATCGGGATCGGCGAGCAGATCGCCGCGCGAAACGTCGACGTCGTCCTCAAGTCTGATCGTCACCGACTGGCCCGGCAGAGCCTCGGCGATCTCGCCGTCGGCGGTGTCGACCGCAGCGACGCGACTGCGCAAACCGGACGGCAGCACGACAACCTCGTCGCCTGCCTGCCAGATGCCGCCCGCGACACGACCGGCGTAGCCGCGATAGTCGTGATGCTCGTCGCCCATCGGCCGGATCACCCACTGCACCGCGAAGCGCCGGTCGTCGAGATTGCGGTCGCCTGCGAGCTCGAGCGTCTCGAGATGCTCGAGCAGCGTCGGGCCGGCGTACCAGGGCATTGCATCCGTTCGGTCGACGACGTTGTCGCCCTTCAGAGCAGAGACGGGGATTGCGGTCTCGTCGTGCAGCCCGAGCTGCCGGGTGAGCTCGGCGAGCTCGATCGCGATCTCGTCGAAGCGCTCCTCGGAGAAGTCGACGAGATCCATCTTGTTGACGGCGTACACGACGTGCGGCAGCTCGAGCATCGACGTGATGTAGGAGTGGCGTCTAGTCTGCTCGATCACGCCCTTGCGGGCGTCGACCAGGATCACCGCGACGTCGGCAGTCGATGCACCCGTGACCATGTTGCGCGTGTACTGCACGTGGCCCGGCGCGTCGGCAAGCTGGAAGCGGCGCCGCGGCGTCACGAACGAGCGATAGGCGACGTCGATCGTGATGCCCTGCTCGCGCTCTGCGCGCAGGCCGTCGGTGAGCAGCGCCAGGTCGACGTAGTCGTGGCCGCGGCGGCGCGAGGCGTCCTCGATGTGCTCGAGCTGGTCGACGAGGATCTGCTTCGTGTCGTAGAGCAGCCGGCCGATCAGCGTCGACTTTCCGTCGTCGACCGACCCCGCCGTGACGAGGCGCAGCAGCTCCGTGTCGAGGAACGCTTTCGACGTCGCCATTAGAAGTACCCGACCCGCTTGCGGTCTTCCATCGCAGCTTCGCTGACGCGGTCGTCGGCGCGCGTCTCGCCGCGCTCGGTCAGCCGCGTCGCGGCGATCTCAGTGACGACTTCGTCGATCGTCGCAGCGTCGCTGACGACGCCGCCGGTGCACGTCATGTCACCGACGGTGCGGAAGCGCACGGTCGCGCGGAAGGGCTCCTCGTCGGGAAAGCGCTCGACGAAGTCGGAGGCTGCATAGAGCATGCCGTCGCGCTTGAAGACGTCGCGCTCGTGCGCGAAGTAGATCAGCGGGAGCTCGAGGTTCTCGCGTGCGATGTACTGCCAGACGTCGAGCTCCGTCCAGTTCGAGATCGGGAACACACGAATCTGTTCGCCTTTGCGGATGCGCGCGTTGTACAGATCCCAGAGCTCGGGTCGCTGCGCGCGGGGATTCCACTGGCCGAAGTCGTCGCGGAAGCTGAAGATGCGCTCCTTCGCGCGGGCGCGCTCCTCGTCGCGGCGGGCGCCGCCCATCGCCGCGTCGAAGCCGTGCTCCTCGAGCGCGTCGAGCAGCGTCGTCGTCTGCAACTGGTTGCGCGAGGCGCGCGGCCCCGTCTGTTCCTGCACGCGCCCTGTGTCGATCGATTCCTGCACGCTCGCGACGACCATGCGCTCGCCGATCTCGGCGACGCGGCGGTCGCGATACTCGATCACCTCGGCGAAGTTGTGGCCCGTGTCGACGTGCATCACCGGGAACGGGAACTTCGCCGGGCGAAATGCCTTCTCGGCGAGCCGCAGCATCACGATCGAATCCTTGCCGCCGGAGAAGAGCAGCACGGGCCGCTCGCGCTCCGCAGCAACCTCGCGCATGATGTGGATCGCCTCGGACTCCAGCTCGTCCAGGTGCGTGAGATTCCGCTTCGCGGAATCCCTCGTGGAAAGCCTGCCGCCTGTCATGTTGCGCGCCCTTCTAGCGCCTCCGGCGCAGCCGGAAGCGGGTGTAGGCCGCATTCGGTCCGCTCGGAGCCGGCCCAGCGACCCGCGCGGCCGGCGCCGGCGACCGTCGAGTGGGTGTCGCCGATCGACTCGTAGCCGCGGTCGTGCAGCGCGTTGTAGGGCAGCCCACGCTCGCGGATGTACGCCCAGCAGCGCTCGTCGCTCCAGTCGGCAAGCGGGTTCGCCTTCCACAGCTCATGAGCTGCGTCCCAACCGAGCTTCGGGGCGTTCGCGCGGGTGGGCGACTGGTCGCGTCGGACGCCGGTGATCCAGGCATCGAGGCTGCCGAGCGCCCGGACCAGCGGCTCGACCTTGGCGATCGCGAGGTAGAGGTCGGGCTTCCGCTCCCAGAGCGTCTCCCCGTGCGTCGCGGCGAGCTCCTCGGCGCTCGGCCCCTCGTAGACCTCCACCTTCGTGTCGTACCGCTGCTCGACCTCGTGCCAGAGCTGGTACGTCTCCGGGAAGAGGCAGTGGGTATCGATCGCGAAGACGCGCGCCTTCGGCTCGATGCCGAAAAGCAGGTCGAGCAGCACGCTCTCCTCCTTCTGGAAGGAGCACGCGAGCGCGACCTTGCCCGAAAACTGCCCGAGGCAGTAGCGGAGCACGTCCTCGGCGCTCATCGCCTCGACGGCCGACGGATCAGGAAGCGTGAACGCCGTCATGAAGCAGCACCTCCTTCAGCGTGTCGCCGCGCAGGCCGAGCCTCAGGGTCTCGAGCGGAATCACTTCGTCGGGCGGGATGTTCCCGAGGTTGACGCCCGGCCCAAACTCCTTGATGAACCACGCCTGCGACGCCTTGGTCGGCGCTTCGAAGATCACGTTCTCGGTGCCGACCGCAGCTGCGATCTCTGCGATCAGCTCCGTGCGCATGCCACCCGAGGAATCGAAGATGCCCGCGCTGCCGCCCTCACGCGCCTCGGTGATCACCTTCCACGCACCGGCGTCAAGCTCCTCGCGCAGCCACGTCTTCCACTCCTCGGCGGTGTACTCGACAGAGGAGTCCTTCGAGCCGACTTCGGAGAGCACGGTGAAGTCGCGCGCGAAGTCGGCGACGAGCTCGAGCTTCCGCTCGCGCGGGATGTCGACGGTGCCGTCGGAGATCTCGACATGGGTCAGGCCGAGCTCGTGCAGCCAGCTCTTGTACTCGTCGAGCTTGTCGAGCGCGTAGACGACCTCGAAGAAGGTGCCGCCGACCACGACGGGCTTGCCCGCGAGCACCTGGAGCTTGCGCTTCAGGTTCGGCGTCACGTACGCCGTGCCCCAGCCGAGCTTGACGATGTCGATGTAGGCGCCCGAGGTCTCGAGGACGTCCTCCCACCCACGCGGGCCAAGGCCCTTGTCGATCACGTGTGTGAGGCCGCCCGCGCGCGCGAGGTCGAGGCTAAAGACGGGCAAAGAGCTCCTCGAGCTTCGCCTTCGCGCGTGTCTGCACGTCGTGGTAGAGGGAGTTGCCGTGCGCGTCGATGCCGACCGTCAGCGGGCCGAAGTCCTTGACGCGGAACTTCCAGAGGCACTCGGGCATGAGCTCCTCCCACATCACGTCCTCGATCTCTTCGATCTGTGTCGTCTCGAGCGCAGCGGCGCCGCCGACGATCGCGAAGTAGACCATGCCGAGCTCCGTCATCGGCGCGATCGCCGCGTCGGGGAAGCCGCCCTTGCCGCAGATCGCCCGCACGCCGTACTGGCGGCCGAGCGGCTCGGTGAAGCGGACCATGCGCGCGCTCGTCGTCGTGCCGATGCAGACCTTCTCGTACTTGCCGCTCTCCAGCTTGCGGACGCCGGGTGCGGTGTGCAGCAGAAACGCGCCCGCAAGGTTCATCGGCGGCTCGACCCCCTGGTCGAAAATGCGGATCTGCGTTCGGTCGCGGATGCCGATGATGTGGCCCTGCACGGTCACCTCGTCGCCCGCGCGCAGCTTGAGGATCTCGTTCGGATCCGTGATCGGGAACGTGACTGTGTGATTGGCCATGGGTACTAGAACTCCCGATCGAAGTCGGTCTCGCCGTTCGACGAGATGTGGGCGGAGGCACGGCGCGCGGCCCAGCACTGGTAGTTGACGGCGACCGGGTTGAGCGTCATGTGCGTGTCGGCATGCTCGATGTGGCACTGCAGCACCGTCACGTCGCCGCCGAGCCCCATCGGGCCGATGCCGGTCTCGTTCAGGAGGCCGTAGAGCTCATCCTCGAGCTGGGCGACGAGCGGATCTGAGTTGCGCGTGCCGACCGGCCGGGTGATCGCTTCCTTCGCGAGGTACATCGCAAAGTCGGCGGTGCCGCCGATGCCGACTCCGACGATGCCGGGCGGGCACGGCTTGCCGCCGGCGCCGACGATCGACTCGAGCACGAACTTCTTGACGCCGTTGACGCCGTCGGCGGGGACGCACATCTTCAGGAAGCTCATGTTCTCGGAGCCGGAGCCCTTCGGGACGCACTTCACGTCGAGGCCGTCCCAGTCCTCGATGAACTCCCAGTGCACGATCGGCAAGCGGTAGCCGATGTTCGGGCCGGTGTTCTCGCGTGTGATCGTGTGCACCGCGTTCGACCGGAGCGGATGATCGATGGTCGCGCGGGCGGTCCCGTTGCGCAACGACTCGTAGATGCGCGTCGGGTGCAGCGGAAAGTGCTCGCCGACGCGGCACGTGTACACGGCGATGCCCGTGTCCTGGCAGACGAGATTGTTGTCGCGGTCCGCGATGTTGACGTTCTTGTGGATCGTCTCGAGGACGCGCTTCCCCGGGATCGACGTCTCACGCAGCCGAGCATCAGCAAGCGCGTCGCGCAAATCCTGCGGGATGTCTTTCAGCGCCCACACGTAGAGGTGCGCGGCGGCGTCTTCGACCACGCCCGCCAGATCGGTTTCAACTGTGCTCATACGCTCGCTTTCTCGACGGCTGCCGATCCCGCGCGGCGTCCGAAGACGACGCACTCCAGCAGCGAGTTGCCCATCATGCGATTGCGGCCGTGCGTCCCGCCTGCGATCTCGCCGCACGCGTACACGCCCTCGATCGTGGTCGCGGCGTCCGTGTCGATCACGAGCCCGCCGTTCTGGTAGTGCAAGACCGGGTAGGTGAGGAGCCTCTGGCGGAGCGGGTCGATGCCCGCGCCGCGGTAGCGGCGCAGCATGTACGGCAGCGACACGTCGGCGTCGGCTTCGGGAATGCGCGTCGTGTCGAGGTAGACGGCCGGGCGCCCGTCGGGCGTGTGCACGCCGCGGCCCTGCTCGACCTCATCGAAGATCGCCTGGCTGACCTCGTCGCGCGGACCGAGGGAGTCGGTGAACTCCTCGCCCTCGGCATTCAGCAGCACGGCGCCGTACGCGCGGGTCGTCTCGGGGATCGAATAGCCCTGCATGTTCGGCGGCCATGCGCCGCCGTTCGGGTGGTACTGCAGCGCGTCGAGATCGCGTGCTTCGGCGCCCAGCTCGACTGCGATCTTCGTCACCTCGCCGGTCGCGTTCGGATGGTTGGTCGACAGCTCGTTGCGCTTCTCGGCCTCTGCATAGCAGCGTCCACCGGCGGCGAGCACGACCGTGCCGGTCTCGACGATGTGGTCACCGACGCGTGCGCGCCAGCGCCCGTCGACCTGCTGCAGTTCGCGGAGCGGCGCGTTCGTGAGGCTCGTACCGCTGCCGGCCTCCCAGGCATCGCGCAGGCCCTTGGTGATCGCATGACCTGTGCGGTCGCCGACCTGGAGCAGGCGCTTGGCGCTCGAGCCGCCGCAGCGTGCGAGGCGGTAACCGCCGTTCTCGCGGGTGAACTCCACCCCGAGCTCCTCGAGCCAGTGGATCGCGTCCGGGGCCTCGGAGGTGAGCACCTCGACGAGGGCGCGGTCGGCGGTCTCGTGCGAAGAGCGCATGACGTCCTCGGCGTGCTGGTCCGGCGAGTCGTCGTCGCCGAACGAGGCCTGGATGCCGCCCTGCGCCTTCGAGGAGTTGTTCGCCTGCAGCGAGCCCTTGGTCGCAAGGGCGACGCGTCCACCCGAGCGCTCTGCGGAAACAGCGGCTGCGAGCCCGGAGGCGCCGCTCCCGATCACGAGCACGTCGAAGTCGAGGGGCGAGGTTGCCACCAGGCGACTATACCTGAGATTAATAGTTCTTATATTTTGTCCACTGCCGCGGTGGGGAAAGGGGCCGGGGCCAGCTCGCTGCCGAGCAGCAGCTCACCAGATCGACGCCAGCATCGCCTCGATCTCGGCGGACGAGGCCGGGCGCGGGTTTGCCTCGTTCCCGGCTCGTTTCGAAGCAGCCTCGGCCACGTCTGGAAGGTCATCCTCCGGGACGTCGAAGTCTCGAAGGCGATCGAAGCCGCCGAGCCTCGCGAGCTCGCGCGCGCGCTCGACCGGGTCGCCGCCGACCGCCTCCCCGAACCGGGCGACCTCCGTCGGAACGATCTCCCGGTTGAAGGCGAGTGCCGGCGGGAGGCAGAGGGCGTTCATTGCGCCGTGCGGGATGCCGTAGGCGCCGCCGAGGGCTTGCGCCATCGCGTGAGCGAGTGCGAGCCCGGAGAGTGCGAGGGCGTGGCCGCCGTGCATCGCCCCGCGCAGCAGCTCCTCGCGGGCGGCGCGGTCGCGGCCGTCGGCGAGCACCCGCGGCAGCGCCTCGGCGATCAGGCGGGCGCCCGCGAGCGCCTGCGCGTCGCCCTCAGAATTGTGGCCGTTGACGTAGAGCGCCTCCGCGCAGTGGGCGAGCCCGTTCAGCGCGGTGCCCGCGGACTCTGAGCGCGGCAAGCCGAATGTCAGGTCGACGTCGTAGACGAGCGCGACCGGGTGGGCGCCCGCTCCGCCGCCCTGGATGCGGCGGTCGGGCGTGCGGATTCCGTAGAAGGTCGTCCACTCCGCACCGGAGTACGTCGTCGGGACGTGCACGACCGGCAGGCCGCTTTGCGCCGAGACGCACTTACCGGTGTCGATCGCCGAGCCGCCGCCGATCGCGAGCACCCCGTCGGCCTTGTTGGGGACGTCCACCTCCGCCGACGGCACCTCTGTCCAGAGCCCGGCATGCTCGGGCAGCTCGAGGTCGCGCCAGCGCTCGCTCGCGATCACAAACGGGCGCGCGATCCCGACCTCTGCGAGCACGTCGTGCAGCTCGTCGTAGGACCAGCGGACGATCACGTCAGGCGCGCACGGGCAAACTCGACGAAGGCCCGCGCCGCGCGCGTCTCGGCGCGGCCTGCGGCCCGGACGAGGTAGATCTCGCGCTCGAGCTCAAGACCGCTGACGCGCGCCTCGACGAGCGTGCCCGCGGCGAGATCGTTCTCGACGGAGGAGCGCGAGATGAACGTGACGCCGTAGCCGCCGCGCACCGCGCTCGTCACCGACTCCTGCAGGCCGAGCTCGAGGCGCACGTCGAGGTCGCGTAACGGCCGGCCGGCGCGCTGCAGCTCGTCGTCGATCATCTGCCGGACGCCCGCGCCCTCCTGCATGACAATCAGCGTCTCGCCCTGGAGGTCGTCGAGCGTGACGCTCTTGCCGGCGAAGCGGTGGCCCGGCGGGCAGGCGAGCACGACGGTGTCGTTGAAGAACGGCTCGTATTCGACGCCGCGGTGGCGAGGCGCGGCGCCGACCACGCCAAGCTGGAGGCTGCGGTCGGCGACACGCTCGACGACGGTCTGCGTGTCGAAGACGCTCAGCGCGATGTGGAGCTGCAGGTTCCCCTGCGCGAATTGGCAGAGGAGCTGCGAGAGGACGACGCCGCCAGGCCCCGTCGACGCGCCGATCTCGAACGTGCCGCCGAGCTCGCCGGTCGCATCCTCCGAGACGTGCGCGAGCAGCTCTTCCTCGAGCTGGAGCAGTCGCTGAGCGCCGTGGTAGAGGCGCAGCCCGCCCTCGGTCGGCTCGACGCGGCGCCCGGAGCGGTCGAGGAGCTGCGTGCCGAGACGCTTCTCCAGCGAGCGCACCTGCAGCGACACGGCCGGCTGAGTCACCCCGAGCCGCTCGGCCGCCAGCGAGAACGACTTCCGCTCCACGACCTCGCAGAACGCGTGCAGCTGGCGTGTGTCCATAAGGGAATCTTATACACGAGGGGTTACCTCACGAACCTCGTCCTGAACCAGGTTCACGAGGGAAGGGCGGCGAAGCTCCGCCAGCGCTCCTCTGTGCCGAACGCCTCGACCAGAGGTCCGTGATCGACGAACGAGAATGGCA
>JBBQQI010000059.1:0-15813 GCA_038216085.1 Gaiellales bacterium
CTGCTGGGCGCCCCCGCGCGGGGGGGTCCCGTCGTTGCCGCGCTCCCCGCCGCGCTGGCGCGCCCGGTGTGCGACGGTAGCCTTCGACGTGTCGACCGAGAGCGGCGCGCCGCCGAGGTCGGCCAGCACCGGCTCGATGCGGGCGAGCTCCTCCTCGGCACCGACGCCGTCCGAGCCCGGTCGCGTCGACTCGCCGCCGACATCCACGATCGCCGCGCCCGCTTCGAGCATCCCCCACGCTGCCGTCACGGCCGCCTCGACGCGCAGATGCACCCCGCCGTCGAAGAACGAATCGGGCGTGACGTTCAGCACGCCCATCACGGACGGTGCGGGAAAGCGCTCTGCGACCGGGAGGCGCGCAGCCATACCGCGCCGCGCGGCTAGGAGGCTTCGGGCTTCGGAGGCTGCATCGCGGCGCCACCCGGGAGCGGGAAGGGCCGCGGCTTCACGGAGGGAACCCGCTTCGGCTCGGCGGCCGGCTCGGGCTCGGGCTGCGCCTCCTCGGGCGACGGGAAGACCGCGTCCTCGGACTCGCCGGCGAGCAGCGCGATGAACTGATCCTTGTCGATCGTCTCGCGGTCGATCAGGATCTGCGAGATCCGGTGCAGGTCGTCGATATGGTCGCGGAGCACCCTGGTCGCGAGGTCGTGCCCCTCCTCGATGATGCGGCGGATCTCGTCGTCGATCTCGCGCGCCACCTCTTCGGAGTAGTCGGGCTCGTTGCCCATGTCGCGGCCGAGGAACGGCATGTCGTGGTTGCGGCCGAGGACGCGCGGGCCGAGCTTCTCGGACATCCCGAACCGCATCACCATCGCCTTGGCCGTCGATGTCACCTTCTCGATGTCGTTCGACGCGCCGGTGGTGATCTCGTTGAAGACGATCTCCTCGGCTGCGCGGCCGCCCATCGTCATCGCGATCTGCTCGAGCAGCGCCTTGCGCGTCGTCAAGTAGCGATCCTCGGTCGGCAGCGAGATCGTCAGGCCGAGCGCCTGCCCGCGCGAAACGATCGTGATCTTGTGCACCGGGTCGGTGTTCTCGAGGAAGTGGCCGACGAGCGCGTGGCCCATCTCGTGGTAGGCGGTGATCCGCTGCTCCTTCTCGGAGAGCAGGCGGGCCTTCTTCTCGGGGCCGGCAATCACGCGCCTGATCCCCTCCTCGAGCTCCTCCTGCTCGATCACCTTCTTGCCTCGCCGGGCTGCGAGCAGCGCCGCCTCGTTGATCAGGTTGCGCAGATCCGCACCGGTGAACCCGGGCGTGCCCGCTGCGAGCGCGTCGAGGTCGATCGACGGCGCGAGCGGCTTGCCCTTGGAATGCACCTCGAGGATCTTGCGGCGGCCGTTCCGGTCGGGCCGGTCGACGCTGATCTGGCGGTCGAAGCGGCCGGGACGCAGGAGTGCCGGGTCGAGGATGTCGGGCCGGTTGGTGGCGGCGATCAGGATGATGTTGTCCTTCATCTCGAAGCCGTCCATCTCGACGAGCAGCTGGTTCAAGGTCTGCTCGCGCTCGTCGTGGCCGCCGCCGAGGCCGGCGCCGCGATGGCGGCCGACCGCGTCGATCTCGTCCATGAAGATGATGCAGGGCGATGCCTGCTTGGCCTGCTCGAACAGGTCGCGCACCCGCGAGGCGCCGACGCCGACGAACATCTCGACGAAGTCCGAGCCGGAGATTGAGAAGAACGGGACGCCCGCCTCGCCTGCGACGGCGCGTGCGAGCAGCGTCTTACCCGTGCCGGGAGGCCCGTAGAGCAGAACGCCCTTCGGGATGCTCGCGCCGAGCGCCTGGAACTTCTTCGGGTTCTCGAGGAACTCCTTGATCTCCTGCAGCTCTTCGACAGCCTCGTCGACGCCGGCGACGTCCTTGAAGCCCATCTTCGGCGTGTCGGGCGCCATGCGCTTCGCGCGCGACTTGCCGAAGCTCATCACCTTCGAGCCGCCACCTTGCACCTGGTTCATCAGGAAGATCCAGAAGCCGATCAGCAGCAGGAACGGCAGGAACGATCCGATCAGCGCCGTCCACGAGAAACCGCCCGCGCCCTTCGAGTCCCACTTGACACCCTTGGACTGCAGCAGGTCCTGGAACTTGACCTGCGCCTGGTCCGAGGCATAGTGGACGGTCGCGTGCTTTCCGCCGATCAGCTTGAGGTCGATTGCGCGCTTGCCCGGGTTGAACGTCGCGGACTCGACCTGGCCCTGCTGCACCGAGCCGATCGCCTGCGAGGTGGTCAACTTCGTGGCGTTCTTGTTCTTCGGGATCAGGGTCTGGCTCGCAAGCCAGACCAGCAGGACGATCACGATGAGGGGAAAGAACGCGCTGCGGAAGAAACGATTCACGATAGGTGTTCGGTCAGCGTAGCCAAGTGGATGTTCCCCGCGTCATCGGCATAACCTTCCCGGGCGGGCCCGCTACGCACCTTCGGGCATGAGGTCGGAGTGGAGAACCCCCACATAGGGGAGATTCCGGTATCGCTCGGCAAAATCGAGCCCATAACCGATCACGAACTTGTTGGGGATCTCGAAGCCCACATACCTGACGGGAACGTCTATCTCACGCCGTTCCGGCTTCGTCAAGAGGGCGCAGATCTCGAGGCTGGCGGGCTCGCGGGACTCCAGATTTCGGAGCAGGTAGGAGAGGGTGAGGCCCGAGTCGATGATGTCCTCGACGACGAGCACGTGACGCCCCTCGATGTTGATGTCGAGGTCCTTGAGGATCCGGACGACGCCGGACGAGTCGGTCGAAGCGCCGTAGGAGGAGATCGCCATGAAGTCGATCTCGCACGGGACGGTCAGCGACCGCATCAGGTCGGCCATGAAGAACACCGCCCCTTTCAACACCCCGACGAGCAGGAGCTCGCGGCCCTCGTAGTCGGCGGACAATTCGCTCCCGAGCTCGCTGATCCGCGCCTGCAGGCGCTCCTCGCCGATCAGGACCTCCCCGACCCCGCGCTCAAGCTCAGTCGCCGACACGGTTCGCGATCACCCCTTCCGCCTCGACGATCCCCGGCACTGCAACGACCTCGTCACCGCGCACCACGAGCGGCCAGCCCTCGCGGTCTGAGCGCGGCACCTTCGCGTCGACGAACACGTCCTGCACTTTCTTCGTGCGTCCTACGAGGCGGTCGCCTGGCCTCCATCCACGTACCTTAAGCCCTGGCAGGTCCGACCTGATCTGCCACGTCCCCCAGGTGACTGAGCCGCGCAGGTCGACCGGCCCCTGCTCGAGCCACAGGCGGTCGTGCTCGCGCACCGCCTGGACGCCGCCGCCGAGGTCGAGCCGCTTCGATGCGGCCGGCGAGTCGAGGAGCTCCGCGAGCGCCGCCGGCATCGTGCGGCGCTCCTCGAGCGCACGGAGCACGTTCTCGCGGGCGGCGGGATGAATGCGCTCGAGGAGCGGCACGATCTGGCCGCGGATCAGGCCGCGGACGGTGCCCGGATTCGAGGAGTCGCTGCGCCACTCGAGCCCTCGCGCTCGGCAGTACTGCTCCGTCTCGTCACGCCAGACGCAGAGCAGCGGCCTCACCACGCCGTCTTCACGGCGTGTCTTGATCCCGCTCGTCGTGCCGCTCGTCGCCAGCCGGTAGAGGATCGTCTCGACCTGGTCCGAGAGTGTGTGCCCGGTCGCCCGCAGCTCGCCGGTTCGCTGTGCGTAGCGCGTCTCGCGCAGGTCGGCCTCGGTCTCACCGCCGCCGGCGCGAACGACCTCGGCGCCGAAGCGCTCGGCGCACCAGCGAGCGTCTGCGGCCGACTCTTCGCCTCGCAGGCCGTGATCGACGTGCAGTGCATCGACCCGATAGCCGAGCTCCGTCAGCGCATGGAAGAGGCAGGTGGAGTCTGCGCCGCCCGAAACGAGGCACACGACGTCCCCGCCCGGCCCGATCAGGTCGTGTCGGCAGACATGCGACTCGATCCGCGCCAGGAGCTCCAGGCAGACAGTGTTACAGCAGGTCGTGCACGTCGCAGCCGAGCGTCGTTCCGGCCGCCTCCCTGCTTCGATCGGCGGCGCGCGCCGACTGCCCCGCTGCCGCCTCGGGTGACACGCCAGCCCTCGTTCGAGGCGGGAAAGTCAGAGAAGCACAGTCCGGTATTCGAGCACCCGATCCATGCCGATCGACTCGTAGAGCGCGATCGCGGGGGCGTTCTCGCGGCGGACGAAGAGGCACACACGCGGCGTGCCCGCGAGTAGGAGCCTGCAGAGGTCGCGCAGACCGCGTGCGGCGAAGCCCTGGCCGCGCGCCTCGGGGTCGACCCAGACCTGCTGGATCTGCACAGCACCCGGCGTCCAGGCCGAGGCCTCGGCCTTGAAACGCACAACGCCGTCTTCGAGCCAGAGCCACGACCGCCCTTCGTCGATCTGCGACGACGTGCGCCGCCAGAACGGGTCCGGCTCGCGCGCGAGCGGATCGGTGCCGAGCTCGAGCTCGTGGGCGGCGGCACACGCGGGCACGAGCCGCTCGAGGTCACCAGCACCGGCCGCGCGCAGCCCGGTCTCACCCGCCTCCGGCGGCTCGCCGATCGCGTACACAGGCTGCCCGGGGCGGTCGTCGCGCGGCGGCGGCAGCGTCGGGCGCACAGCCTCCCAGAGCTCGGTGACCGCGCCGGCCTCGCCGATGATCATGCGTGAGCTTCCTGCGGCCGCGGCAGCCGCGAACGCTCCACAGCCCTCGCCCGACGGGACGATGTTCGCGCCGATGTGGCAGAGCGCGGTCAATGTTCCGTTCCTGGCTGCAACAGCGACGAACCGGCCGAGCCCGCGCCGGGCGACGTCTTCGAGGAACACGCGCTCGACCGGTTCGCGACCGCAGAACTCGAGAACCTGTTCCACCGTCGGGTCGATAATTTTCACGCCGCAAGTCTTCTATAGTCTCCGCGCCCATGCCGATCCACGTTCGCGCCGAGCCGGGCCAGTACGCAGAAGCGGTGCTCCTGCCGGGAGACCCGCTGCGCGCCAAGTACATCGCCGAGACCTACCTCGACGATGTCGTGCAGCGCAACTCCGAGCGCGGGCTGCTCGGCTACACAGGCACCTACAACGGCGAGCCGGTCTCCGTGCAGGGAACGGGCATGGGCTGCCCCGGCGCAGCCATCGTCTTCGAGGAGTTAGTGCAGCTCGGCTGCAAGCGGCTGATCCGGGTCGGCACATGCGGCGGTCTGCAACCGCACCACGCACTCGGGGACCTGATCGTCGCCTTGACCGCGGTGCCGTCGGATTCGACGGCGATGCATCTCGTCGGCAACGAGCCTCATTGCCCGACCGCTTCCTGGAGCCTGATCCACGGTGCGGTTCACACCGCGAAGGAGATCGGTCAGCAGCTGCACGTCGGACCGATCGTCTCGAGTGACCTCTTCTACAACCCCGACGCGGGCCAGTACGAGCGCTGGTCGAAGCGCGGCGTCCTCGCGGTCGAGATGGAGGCCTCGGTGCTGTTCACGATCGCCGCACTGAAAGGCGTCGAGGCGGGCTGCCTCCTGACCGTCAGCGACATCGTCGTCGAGGGCGAGTTCAAGCGGATCTCCGACGACGACCTGCGCGGCGCCGTCGACCGGATGACGAAAATCGCCCTGCGCGTCGCCACGAACGACTAGCTGTTTCGCGTGAGCGAAACGGCAGTTTTCCTCGTCAACCCCGCTTCCGACAACGGATCGACGGGGAAGCGCTGGCCTGAGCTCGCCCACCGGGCGGCGCGGCTCGGGCTGAGCGGCGAGACGCTCTTCTCCGAGCGTCCCGGCCATCTGATCGAGCTCGCACGGCAGGCCGTCGACGGCGGAGCGACGCTCGTCGTCGCCGCCGGCGGGGACGGGACGCTGAACGAGGTCGTGAACGGTCTCGCGGGCCGCGACGTCGACCTCGCGACGATTCCACTCGGCACCGGCATGGACTTCGTGCGCACCTACGGGATCCCGACATCCTTCGACGACGCCGTGCTGGTCGCGCTCACGGGCACCCCACGAACGATCGACGCGGGCCGCGTCAGCTACCGCACCTGGGGAGGCAAGCCGGCAGAGCGCTGGTTCGCGAATGTCGGGTCGGTCGGCATGAGCGGCGCCGTCGCGCAGCGCGCGAACGGCATGACGAAGGTGCTCGGCGGCAAGGCGACGTTCTTCTACGCGCTGACACGGGTGTTCTTCGAGTGGGAGAACACCGAGGTGACGGTCCGCCTCGACGACGGCGAGCGGCGCGGGCGCATGCACGACGTGGTCGTCGCGAACGGCGTGTGGCACGGCGGCGGGATGAAGCTCGCGCCCGACGCGCGCCCCGACGACGGGCTGTTCGACGTCGTGCTGATCGGTGACGTCGGCAAGGTCGACTTCCTGACGACCGCGCCAAAGATCTACAAGGGGCGCCACGTCTTCCATCCGAAGGTCGAAGTGCTGCGAAGTGCCCGCGTCGAGGTCGACGCCGTCGAGCACTTGCCGATCGAGGTCGAGGGCGAGCAGATCGGAACGACGCCCGCGACCTTCGAGGTCGTGCCCGGCGCGCTGCGGATCCGCGTCCCGCTCAGTTCAGTTCTGCGCGCTGCCACAGTGACCTGAGCGAGCTCGCGAGACGTTCAGGCTCGATCCGGTGGGCCGGGTCGAAGTGGTGGCGCTCGGCGAACACCTCGAGCTCAAAGTTCGGGAGGACGCGGCCGAGCCGTTTTGCGATCTCGCCGTACTGGTCCGGGTTGCTCAACCCGCCGAGCGCGAAGTAGACCGGACGGCCGAAACTCCGAAGAGCGTCGCGGTCGACGTCGTGTTGCTTGAGGGTGTGCATGAACGCACGGATTCCAGCGGGGCGTTTGCTCAGAGCACGCGCCTCTAGCTGTTCGGGCCGGACGTCTTCTTCGCCGCGGTCGTCTTCGCGGCGGCGGTCGTCTTCGTCGTGGCAGCCGAACGTTTCGCCCGCCCCTCGAGCTTCGCGAGGCGCTTCTCGAGCGCGACGATGCGCTTCTCCAGCTGCTCGAGCCCGCGGACGCGCTTCGACAGGTCGTCCACCCGGTCCTTCAGCTGCATCGCACCGTGGAGGACGCGCGCCGCGGTCGGGTTCTTCGACGCCTTGCCGAGCACTTCCTCGCCGAGTGTGGCGAGCTGGGAGAGCGGATTTTTCGTCATGCCGATCCTTTCTCGTCTCAGCGCACCCGGCGAACCGTGTACGTCAGCTGGTAGCACCCGTGGACGTTCGACGGCGGGCAACTCGAGCCTGCGGTCGTCGCGTTCGAGACACGCCGGCCGAGGCTGTGCTCGGGTGAGTTGAACGTGATGGCGATCGAGCCAGGGTAGTCGTCGCCCGACGAATTGCCGACCTCGGTCGTCCTCGGGCACGGCACCATCGGATGCCCCGTCCCGTCGAAGCTTGGAAGCGCGCCGAAATCGCACTCGCGTGCAAGCGTGACGAGCGTCCAGGGGCGTCCCTTCGCCACGTAGAAGTCGACGGACTGGCTGCCGGTGAACGTCGAGCCGTCTTTCGCCGCGAGCGTTCCCGGCCAGCGGCCCCAGATCCCGTCGACGCTCCACTCGAGCTGCCACTCCCCTGGCGCCGTCGTGATCTGGCCGAGCAGCGTCGACTCGTCCTTGGCCTTGCACGACGGCTGATCGGGCGAGCACGACGGATCCATCGCGCGCCGGACGAGCAGCCGGTCGAAGTGGAGGCGCAGATGCTCGACCGGCACCGGCTTCGTCCAGCCGACGTAGAGCTGCTTGGCGACGATCACGCGCTTCCCGGCCGGGGCGGCGATCGTGAACCGCGTAGTCGCGCAGCCGTCGCTGCCGACGACGACCGGCACCTTCGGCGCGCTGACGCTGCCGCGATCGACGAGACGCCAGCTGATGGTGGCGCCCGTCGGCGCCGGTTTCGGCGCGCAGACGGAGAAGTCGTACGTCCCGTTCACGCTGGTCGTCGCCGGCGTCGAGTGGGAGCACGCCTTGAACTGATCGGAGCCTTTCGTCTCGTGCGCGCACTGCGCCGCCATGCCTGCGGGCGTAGCGTCGCTCGAGACGAACAAGTCTGCCTCGGCCTCGCCGCGCGTCGACGTGGGCGACGGGCGCCCGGGATTTCGCAGGACCCAGGTCGCGCGGAACGGATGGAACTCCGTCTTCTCGCCGATTGGCCGGTAGTGGTCGCAGTCCCAGACCCACGAGCCGAGAGCCTGGATCCGGTCACCGGCGGCCGGCCGCGTCCACGTCGGGTAGTAGCCGCTCTCGCGCTCCATGTGGATGGTGCCGCTCTCCGGCGTTGCGTCGCGCGACGTGCCGGTCAGGAACTCGTCCGCGGTGTCCACCTTGAGATCGATGTTCACGTCGAAGGAGTGATGCGTGATCGGATCGTCGGAGCTCGCGACGCGCGAGGCGAGCAGTCCCTGCGTCCGCGAGTTGACAACGCCGGTCACCCACTGCGGCGCCGGCGGCGGCCCGGCGGCCGGGAAATCACGGTCGTTCACGTACGCCCAGTTCGGCGCGAAGCCGGTGTAGATCTTCGTCGTATCGCGCTGGCAGCCGTCCGCGATCGCCTGGACGTTCGGGTCGGGCTTCACTTCCGCGAGCCGCCACGCCGTCGCACCGAGGGCCAGTGCCAGGAGGACGAGGACGGTCACGGCACGGGTCACGCCTTGATTATCACCGGCGTTCCCGCGAAGGCGACGGTGAAGACCTTTCGAAGCGTCGCGTTCGGGAGCCGGATGCAGCCGTTCGAGACCGCATGCCCGATCGATCCGGGCTCGTCCGTGCCGTGAATCGCGATCGGGCCGCCCTGCGTCCAGCCGGTAAGGACGTTCGAGTAGGCTGAGATCCCGATCGCGCCTGGGCCGAACGGGCCCGAGGTGTTGTCCGGGATGAGCCGCTGGTTGACGTAATAGCGGCCGGTCGGCGTCGGGGTCGCCGAAGAGCCGACCGCGACCGTCGCGGTCAGGGTCACCTTGCCGTGGTCGTACACCGTCAGCTGCCGGTCCGAGATGTCGACGACGATCCGAGCGCCGACCCTCTGCAGCTGGAGCGAGCCGGCACGGACGTAGCCCAGGACCCCGTTCGGCTTCACCGGCAGCTGCACCCGGTACCAGCTCGGCGTGCAGTCCGCCCTGACGACGACGCCGACCACGCCGAACACCGTCGGATAGTCGTTGACGTTGGTCGAGCCGAACCTCGCGAGCTCGGCGCCTGCCGGCGTGCGGAACGCGACCGCTCCGTGACGCGCGCTGCCGGCGTAGGCGATCCGAGCCGAGCCGATCCGGCGCAGGTCGCCGTCGGCGCAGTGCGCAGCCGGCACAGCAGCCGGTGTGGTGCGCGGACGCGGAGCCGCCGCAGCCCGTGACTGCGAGCGCGTGTGCTGCCCACAGCCGGCGGCCGAGAGGACGAGGAGCAGGGCGAGCACACGCACCCTCATACCGGTGAGGTTTACCCGCACGGAGCCCCCGACGACGGCTCGAGAGGCTTGATGTGGATTGGAGCGTGTGACCCGCAGCAAGCCTCTACCCTCTCGTTGTGATCGTCGCCCACCTCGACCTGGACGCCTTTTTCGCCGCGGTCGAAGAGCTCGAAAACCCCGAGCTCCGCACCGCAGCGCTCGTCGTCGGCGGCGATCCGCACGGGCGCGGTGTGGTCGCGACCGCCAACTACGTCGCGCGCGGGTTCGGCATCCATTCGGCGATGTCGTGCGCAGAGGCGTTGCGGCGCTGCCCGACGGCGACGTTCGTCCGCCCGCGGCACTCGCTCTACCGGGACTACTCGCGGGAGGTCTGGTCAACGATCCGCGAGATCGTGCCCACCGTCGAGCAGGCAGGGATCGACGAGGGCTACCTCGACCTCGAGGAGGTGGCGCCGGCCTTCGACGACGCGCGTGCGGTCGCCGAGGCAGTGCGTGCGGTCGTCCGGGCCCGGACGCGCCTGTCGTGCTCGCTCGGCGTCGCCACCTCGAAGGTCGTCGCGAAGGTCGCCTCCGACCGGCGCAAGCCGGGTGGGCTGACGGTTGTGCGCCCGGGCCGCGAGGCGTCGTTCCTGGCGCCGTTTCCGATCCGCCTGCTGCCGGGCGTCGGCCCGCGGGCCGAAGAGCGCCTCGGCGCGGCCGGGATCAAGACGATCGGCCAGCTTGCGGCGCTCGGGGACGACGAGCTGCGCGTGCATTTCCGCGGGATCGTCGGAGGGCAGCTCCGCGACCGGGCGCGCGGCGTCGACCCACGCCGGCTCGAGGTCTCGACCGAGCGCATCTCGATCTCCAACGAGGAGACGTTCGCCCAGGACATCGGCGATGCGGAGCGTCTGCACGACGAGCTGCGTCGGCAGTCCGAGCGCCTCTCGGAGCATCTCCGCGGTCGCGGGCAGGTGGCACGAACCGTCACGACGAAGCTCCGCTATCCGGACTTCTCGATCCGCACCCGTTCGACGTCGCTGCCGGTCGGGACCGACGACGGCAGCCGCATCGGCGAGCTCGCGTGCGCGCTGCTCGACCGGGCCCTGCGCGACCGGCCCGGCCCTCTGCGCCTCGTCGGCGTCGGCGTCTCCGGTCTCGTCGACCACATGCAACTTTCTCTGCCCGCTGTCGTCTGAGTCGTTACCGAATGTTTCCACGGTTTTCACCCTTTCGAGGCACACACCGACCGATCCGACTCCTATGTTGAGGCGAACGATGGCCATGCGGCATCCCACCCAGGTTCACGAGCATGTGACGAAGCGGGTTCACGTGCTCCTGCAGAAGGCTGGCGTCCCGTACGAGATCGAGCAGCAGGTGTGCGAGGCCTGTGCTCGAGTGCTCGACGAGAAGCCCGTCAAGCGCGCCGCGGCTTAAGCCCGGAGCTCTGCAGCTGTCACGGCCGGCACCCCCGGCCGCTTCGGCGGTCTGCGAGCATCTCGGCCTCGTGCATGAGTTCAGCTTCGCAACGGAGGTACGGGTGCGCTTCGCGGAGACCGATGCGCAGGGGATCGTGCACAACTCGAACTACTTCGTCTGGTTCGAGGTGGCACGGGTCGAATACCTCGAGCGCTACGCCGGCGGCTACCAGCGCCTGCGCGATCACGGGCTGGAGGCGCTCGTGCTCGAGACGCACATCCGCTACCTCCAGCCGGCGAGGTTCGACGACCGGCTGCAGGTGCGGGCGAGGTGCACCGACGTGAAGGGTGCCCGCTTCCGCTACGAGTACGCGATCGAGCGCGACGGCGTCCTGATCGCCGACGGCTGGACGGCGCACGCGACCGTCGACGCGGCCACCCTTCGCCCGACCCGCGTTCCCGCCTGGCTGGTCGACGCGATCGGCCGGGCTGAAGGAGCGACGTGAGATCAGTGCGGGCCGGCCGGAACCTGCACCGTCGTCGTGACGACGGGTTCGATCTTCTGCTTGTGCTTGGCAGGGCCGACCCGGATGATCCTCGGCTCCGAGCGGTAGCTCGAGTACCAGGTCGCGTCCGAGAGCAGCTTGCCGTCCGCTCCATAGACCTTCCGCTCAACCGACGTCGACTGTGACGGCACGCCGGAGTCGTCGACCACGGTCGTGCCCGGGGCGAGCGTCGCGTCGACCGTCTTTTCGATCGGCGGCGGCGAGACGAAGCGCAGAGGGGCACTGACGGTCTCCACGCGGCGGTGCTGTGGCGCACCGTAGAGGCTCACCGTCAGCGAGTACGAGCCGACGTAGGTGCGAAGCAGCATCCAGTGGTCGGTGTCGTTGACGAACTTGAGGTCGACGTCGGGATAGTTGACCGTCGCGTCGCGCCCGAGTGGATAGTGGGAGATGTACAGCGCATGGTTCGTGCGGGCCGTGATCGGCAGGCCGGCCTCGTAGGCCGCGTTGAAAACGGTCGTCGACACCTGGCAGATGCCGCCGCCGAGACCGGTCTGAACCTCGCCGTTGATGATCACCGGCGCTTCGAGAAAGCCCTTGGCGGCGCTGCGCTCGCCGGTCGCACCGTTGAAGGAGAACGTCGCGCCGGGGGCGATCAGCTTTCCGTCGACGAGGTGAGCGACGAGCTGAACGTTGTGGATTCGGTTCGGATCCCCGCCGTAGACCGTCTCGTACGAGCCGACGGCGCCGGTGATGCCCATGGCCCGCGCGGCGGCAGTCGAGCGCTTCGGCTGCTGCTCGGCAAGCACGAGGGTCGCGACTCTGTTGGTCGACCGCTCGGCCGCCGCGAGGATGCGCGACGCCGACCGGGGCGCGTTGACAGCAAGGCCGGCGAGCGCAGGCACAACGCGCACACTGCCGTCGGCGTTGACGGCGAAGCCGGCGTCCTTCGGAGCACGGTTGACGGCCCGCTCGAGGCGTGCGAAGTAGGCAGCGGCCGGCTTGCCCGAGAACGCGATCGACGTTCTGCCGCCGGTCGGAAGCTGGAGGATCTTCGCAAGCCGCCAGCGGGGTATGCGCAGCCGCGTCGGTCCGGCGACGACGGTCACGGGCGCCGTGATCACCTGCGAAGCGGCACGCTGCGCGCCGGCCAGCGCCGCGACGGTCACAGCAGGACGGTCGACGCGCACAGGCAATGCGACCGGCGCACGCGAGAAGGATGCGAGCGCGCGCACGATCACCTGCCGGGCCGCAGCCCTGTCCAGCACGCGTCCTGTCGACCCGGACGCGATCGTGATGTGCAGCCCGCGCCGGACGAGGCGTGCCTCGCGGTGCGGCGCGTCGACGGCGCGGCCGATCAACCCGAGCTCGTAACTGAGGGCTGCGTCGTAGGCGTGGGTCGGCGGCACGACGTCCTCGGGGAAGAACTCAATCTCGAGCCGCCGGTACCCGCGGACGAAGCCGAAGCCGCCACCCTGCCGCTCGGCGCTCGCGACTGCGGCGGCCCAGTCGACCTGCACGCCGACCTGCCGTGGAGTCAGCGTGAACGGCTTGCCGTCCGCGGAGAACGTGACCGGGGCACGAGAGAGCTGCTGCGAGCGCCGTTCGAGCAGCCGGCGCGCGTCGGAGGCAGAGAGCCCGCCGACGTCGATTCCCGCGATGCGGGTACCGCTCGCAAGCTTGCCGGGCGAACCGGCGTAGATCAGGCCGAGCGTGATTGCAACCGCGGCGGCGGCGCACGCCACGGCCGCGACCCGGGTCCACAGCCGAGCGCGCGCAGAGGCACGGCGGCGGGCTTGTAGGGCCGTCGAGGTTGCTGCCACGTCCTACGCCATGGTAGCGCCGGACTGCCGCACCGCTGGAAGAAAAAAGTCGCTCAGAAAACGAAGAGCTCGACGCCGCCCGAGACGTTCAGTTCGATGCCCGTCACGTACGACGCGAGGTCGGAGCAGAGCCAGGCGATCGCGTTTGCGATGTCCTGGGGATCGCCGGGGCGCTTGAAGACCGTCCGGTTCGCAATCCGCTCGTTCATCGCAGGGTTCGCCATGTGGAAGGCCTCCGTGCCGATGATCCCGGGCACGACCGCATTGCAGGTGATTCCGTGGCGACCGCCCTCGAGCGCCAGCGTCTTCGTCAACCCGATCACGCCTGCCTTCGTCGTCGAGTAGGACGCCTGGCCGAAGCCGCCGAGCGTGCCGGCGACGGACGCCATGTTGACGATCCGCCCCCAGCCGCGCTCCTGCATATGCGGCCAGACCGCCTGGGCGCAGTTGAAGGCGCCGGTCAGGTTGACGCGCAGGTCGCGGTCCCAGAGCTCCGGCTGCTGATCGGCGAACTTCCCGACGTGGTCGAGCGTCCCGGCGTTGTTGACGAGGATGTCGACCGATCCGAACTCGTCGACCGCCCAGCCGACCGCAGCTGCAACCTCGCCGCGGTTCGTGACGTCACAGCGGACAGCCTGGGCCCTGCGTCCCAGTGCGCGAATCTCCTCGGCGGCCGACTCGGTGCCGACGAGCCCCTGGGTGCGCGCGACCTGGGCGAGCGGCCCGTAGGCGTCGGTCTCCTCGGAGAGCTGCGACTCGACGAGCAGGTCGGCGATCACCACGTCGGCTCCGGCGCGGGCGAGGGTCAGCGCGTCGGCGCGCCCGAGCCCGCGCGAGCCGCCGGTGACGAAGGCGACGCGTCCTGAGAGGTCGATCTCGATTGACATCGCTCCGACCTTAACCGCGTGGCATGAAAATCTCTTTGGCAATCACGAGCCGCTGGATCTGCGAGGTGCCCTCGTAGATCTGGAACAGCTTCGCGTCGCGCATGAGCTTCTCGACCGGGTACTCCTTCATGTAGCCGTACCCGCCGAAGACCTGGACGGCGTCGGTCGTGACCTTCATCGCGGTGTCGGCGGCGAAACGCTTCGCGAACGACGAGTAGAGCGTCGCCCGCTCGCCGCGGTCCAGCATCCAGGCCGCCTGCCAGGTGAGCAGCCGTGCAGCTTCGATCTCGGTCGCCATGTCGGCGATCATGAAGTTGACGCCCTGGTGCATCGCGATCGGCATGTCGAATGTGACGCGCTGCTTGGCGTACTCGACTGACAGCTCGTAGGCCGCCTGCGCGACGCCGACGGCGCCGATCGCAGTCCCGGGTCGGGTGAAGTCGAGCGTTTGCATTGCGAGCTTGAAGCCCTCGCCCTCCTCGCCGAGGCGGTTGGCCGCAGGCACGACGACGTCCTGCAACGCGAAGGCCGACGTGTCGGTCGCGCGCTGGCCCATCTTGTCGAGGTGCTGCTCGATCGTCACGCCCGGCGTGTTCATCGGGACGATGAACGCCGACATTCCCTTATGTCCCTTCGACGTGTCGGTCTTCGCGAAGACGACCGTCCAGTCGGCATACCCGGCGTTCGTGATGAAGGTCTTCGAGCCGTTCAGGACGTACTCATCGCCGCGGCGCTCGGCCGTCGTCTTCAGGCGCGCCACATCCGAGCCCGCGTCGGGCTCCGACAGCCCGAAGGAGCAGAGGATCGGCTCCTCGAGGAGCGGCGGCAGCCACGTCGCCTTCTGCTCGTCGGTGCCGGCGATGATCACCGGGCCGGCACCGAGGCCGTTCGCGCCCAGCGAGGTGCCAATGCCGGTACAGCCCCAGTTCAGCTCCTCGCCGACGATCATCCCGTCGAACGCGCCGAAGCCGAGGCCGCCGTAGTCGCCCGGGATGTTCAGGTTCATCAAGCCGAGCTCGTGCGCCTTGCCGATCACGTCGACCGGATGCTTCATCTGCACGTCGTACTCGGCGGCTTTCGGCCGAATCTCCTTCGCCGCGAACTCGCGCGCCAGGGCGCGCAGCTCCTTCTGCTCGTCCGTCAGCGCGAACGAGACACCGCCCGCGACGGCTTCTTCAAGGGTGTCATTTACAACCACGACCATTCCGCTCTCCTGAGACTTGATTGACTCGTCAGTCAACAAGCGTAGCGGCGGCGGCCTCGACCGGCAAGGCCGACCGGGAGGCGAGCGGCAGCCTGACCGAGAACGCGGCGCCCTCGCCGGGTGTGCTCTCGACCTCGATCGTCCCGCCGCTCTGGCCGACGATCCCGTGCACGGTCGACAGGCCGAGGCCCGAGCCGTCGCCCAGTTCCTTCGTCGTGCGACTGCCGCGGTCGTCCGGATGAGTGACCTCGGTGTAGTGCATCCGCGCAAGCTCTTCGGCGGTGTAGTCGAGCATCGCCTGCAGGGCAGGGTTCGTCTCGGACATGATCCCATCGCGCCCGAGCGAGATGCCGATCGGCGCTCACTCGAAGACCAGGCGGAAGCGCCGCTCCGATTCGTTCGCTGACGCCGTCGTCTGCTCCAGCACCTTGATCAGGCCGACGACGCGGACCACGACGATCAGCGCACCGATCCCAAATGCCGCCGCGAGTGCGGCGGGCAGCAGCCCGAACGACTGGTACAGCGCAATGGATCCGCCGACCAGGACGTACCCGGCGATCGCCGACACGCCGAGGCAGAGGTAGGCTCCGCACCGCTGTGAGCCGCACAAGACCACTATCGACGCGGGCCGGGCGCACCGTCGTCACCGACGCGGGTGAACCTGAC
>JBBQQI010000060.1:0-15504 GCA_038216085.1 Gaiellales bacterium
GAAGATGAGGGCCGCGAAACGTCCGCGTAGCCATCCCCGCGAAGTCTAGGTTGGGCCCATGGACATGCGCGAGTTGCTCGAGCAGACCGCCGAGCTTGCGATCGGTTTCCATGAGCAGCTGGACGAGCGGCCGGTCTACCCGCGCACGACCGCCGCCGAGTTGCGCGCGGCGCTCGGCGGCCCGCTGCCCGAGCACGCGACGGATGCTGGCGTCGTGATCGCGGAGCTCGCCGCTGCCGCCGACGCCGGCCTCGTCGCGGAGGCCGGTGGCCGCTACTTCGGCTTCGTGATCGGCGGGGCGGTGCCCGCCTCGCTCGCCGCCGACTGGTTGACGTCGCCGTGGGATCAGAACGCGGGCCTCTACGTTGCCGGCCCTGCAGCGTCCGTTGTCGAAGAAATGGCCGGCGCTTGGCTGATCGAGCTGCTCGGGCTGCCGCGGCATGCGTCGTTCGGCTTCGTCACCGGCGGCCAGACAGCCACCTTCACCGCTCTCGCCGCCGCCCGCCACCACGTGCTCGCTCGCGCGGGCTGGGACGTCGAGCACGACGGGCTCACGGGGGCGCCGAGAATCCGCGTCGTCGTCGGCGAGAAACGCCACGGGACGATCGACCGGGCACTCCGCATGCTCGGCCTCGGCGCACCGACCGACATCGTCCCGGCCGACCGGAGCGGCCGGCTGATCGCCGAGCACCTCGACCTGACCGACGAGCCGACGATCGTCTGTGCCCAGGCGGGCGAGGTGAACACCGGAGCGTTCGATCCGTTCATGACGATCGCCGACACATGCGACGAGGCGGCCAACGCGTGGCTGCACGTCGACGGCGCGTTCGGCCTGTGGGCAAACGCCTGCCCGTCGCTGCGCCACCTCACCGTGGGTGTCGAGCGAGCCGACTCGTGGGCCGTCGACGCGCACAAGTGGCTGAACGTCCCCTACGACAATGGCATCGCGTTCACGGCGCACCCGAGATCGCACAGTGGTGCGTTCTCGGCGCGCGCTCCATATCTCGTCTTCGACGCTGAGACGCGCGACCAGATCGACTGGAACCCCGAGCACTCGCGGAGGGCGCGCGGCTTCACCGTCTACGCCGCGATCCGCGCCCTCGGACGCTCGGGAATCGTCGAGGTCGTCGAGCGCTGCTGCGCGCACGCTCGTCGCTTTGCCGACGGCTTGAGCGAGCTCGGAGCCGAGGTGCTGAACGACATCGAGCTCAACCAGGTTCTGTTTCGGTTCGCGACCGACGAGCAGACGAACGCGGCGCTGCGCGCGCTGCAGGAGGACGGCACCGCGTGGATGGGGGGCACGACCTGGGAGGGACGCAGTGCGATCCGCATCTCCGTCTCGAACTGGCAGACGAGCGCCGACGACGTCGAGCGGACGCTCGCCGTCTACGCGGGCGGCCAGGCCGAAGCGCGGTAGAGCTGGCCCTCGAGCGCGCGGCCAAACAGCTCCTCGAGCCAGCACGACACCTCGATCAGCGCCGAGAGGTCGACGCCCGTCTCGACGCCGTCGCGCTCCAATTGCCAGACGAGGTCCTCGGTGGCGATGTTGCCGGTCGCATTCGGCGAGAACGGACAGCCGCCGAGCCCGCCGACCGACGCGTCGAGCACGGTCGCACCGCCGTCGAGCGCAGCCCACGCCGACGCGTATCCGCTGTTGCGCGTGTTGTGCAGATGCGCGCCGACCGGCTTGCCGAGGATCGAGACGCGCTCGACCAGACGTCGAACCGGACGAGGTGTGGCGACGCCGATCGTGTCGGCGAGGACGAGCTCGTCCGCGCCGTCGAAGCGCTCGCAGAGGTCGGCGACGACGCCCGGGTCGACCTCCCCCTCGAAAGGGCAGCCCCAGGCGCATGAGACGGTGACCGTCGTCGGCACGGTGGCTGCCGCGACGATCGCGCGGACCCGTTCGACGGCGTCGTCCAGAGAGGCGTTGCCGTTCCGCTCGTTGAACGTCTCGGTCGCGGCGAGCGTGCAGTTGACGCGCTCGAGGCTCGTCTGTGCGAAGCGCTCCCAGCCGCGCTCGTTCAGGACGAGTCCGGAGAGCTCCGCACTCCCACGCTCGGCCGCGGCGACCACATCCTCCGCTCCCGCCATCTGGGGCACACGGTCGTCGCGCACGAAGGAGACCGCCTCGATCCGTGGCAGTCCGGCGGCTGCGAGACGCGAGACGAGCTCGGCGCGCACCGACGGCGCCAGCACGTCCGGTTCGTTCTGCATGCCGTCGCGCGGACCGACGTCGCAGATCGTGACGCGCATCAGGCGGGCGCGGGCACAGGCGCGCGCACGAGGTCGACGGCGTCGCGCGGGCGGGCCGGGAGCAGCCCGACGACGAGCGTCGTCAGCGCGACACCGACCCACTGCCAGCCGCTGAGGCTCTGGCCGAACTTGAAGTAGCCGACGAGGACGGCTGTGATCGGAAACGCAAGCTCCGCGATCGTCGCCGCGATCGCCGGCGTCGAGCGCAGGCCGTAGTAGTAGATGAACATCGCCGCGAAGCCGGTGACCAGAGCGAGCACGGCGATCCAGACCGTGTTGTGCCACGACGAGAACGCCGGTGCCCCGAGCACGAGCAGCGCGATCGCGCTCGCAGGCAGGCCGAACACGAAGCGCAATGCGGTCACGTGCTCGAAGCGCATGTCGCGGGCGAGGTAACGCCCGAACACGGTCCCGAGTGCCCAGAGGAAGGCCGCGCCGAGGGCGTAGAACATCGTCGCGAGGCCGTGCGCCTTCGGATGGAATGGGTCCGGCACCCCCATCAGCCACGTACCCGCGAGCGCGACGAAGAGGTACCCGGCAAACCGGTAGCGTGGCCGCTCGCCAAGGACGACCATTGCGCCAATCACCGCGAACACGGGCTGGATCTTCTGCAGCACGACGGGCGTGACGAAGTCGTTGTGCGCGAAGAGCGCCTGCGTGAACAGGATTGTCGCCACGGCCGACGCGCCGGCGCCGATCGCGATCGCCGCGGCCAGGTGGCGCCAGCCGAGTCGGACGACCGCCGCGAGCGCCCCGGCCGCGAACGGTAGCGTCAGCAGCACGAGCACGACGTGCTCGCCGAAGACGATCGTCGCCGCGGTCGTGGCTCCCGAGAGCGAAGCGCGGATCCACTGGTCGAAGCCCCAGAGGGCCGCCGCAACTGCGACGAGCGTGACACCGATCGATCTCCGCATGCCGATCAGCGTAGTCACGCGCGCGGGAGTGCCGCGATCCGCTCGAGCCACGCGGCGAGCCGCGGCCTGCCCTCGACCGACTGGTAGCGCCGCATCAGCTCGTGGATCTCGTAGTCGTCGTCTGCGTTCTCATCCGTGGCGTACTTGATGAACGGGTACGCGGCGATGTCCGCGACGCTGAGGTCGCCGAAGAAGTGGTCGCAGCCGTCGAGCAGCGCCTCGAACCGGTCGAGTGAGCGCTCGAGGCGCGCGCCCGCCCGGGCGCGGCGATCGGCGTCGTCGTCCGTCCACAGGATCCCGATCGGATGCAGCCACACGCGGTCGAGCCATTCGAGAAAGACGTCGACCTCGGCTCGGGCCCGCGGCGCAGACGGCCAGAGGCCGGGCGCGACGCGCCCGACGATCGCAAGCGAGCCGACGACGATCTCTCCGTCGAGCTCGGCCACCGGCACGCGGCCCTGACCGCTCACCTCGCGCACCGGCGCACGGTCGTCCACGCCGACCTCGACCCACTCCACGGTCCCGCCTACGACGCCAACTGCGAGCGCGACGCGCTCGCAGTTGGTCGAGTAAGGAATGCGCCAGACCCGCACGAGCCTCTACGCCAGCGGAACGGCTGCCGTCGGCTCCGGCCTGTCTCCTTCGTGTGCGATCGCCACCTTGCGCACGTCGCTGCCGAGGACGTAGCCGATCAGCCCGAACGCGACGATCGCCCCGAGGGTGACCAAGGTGTACAGCTCAAAGCGGCCTTGGCCCACGCCCCAGTTGTCCTTGAAGTTGTAACCGACGCCGAAAATCTTCTCGAGCGTGCCCGGGAAGATCGCCACCCAGGAGCCGAGGACGACCCAGCCGGTGATCACGAGCGAGCCGATCCACATGCCGTACCTGCCGGGCACGCGATAGGGACGCTCGACTTCCGGGTGCGTGAAGCGAAGCTTCAGCGCCGCAGGGAAGATCCAGACGTAGGAAATGAGCGTCGTCGAGATCGCGATGTCGAGCACCACCTGGAAGGCGCTGTCCTCGCCGTTGTTGAAGAAAGCGACCGCCGAGACGCAGAAGACCGAGGCGACGATGCCGGACATGACGTTCACGCGGACCGGCGTCCCGAACCTGCGGTTGAACACTCCGAACCACGGGATGAACGAGCCGTCGTAGGCGGCGACCGCCTGAATCCGGTCGGAGCCGATCATCCAGACGGCGCCCGAGGTGACGAGCGTGCCGACGAAGCAGATCGTCATGAAGATGAGCAAGCCGTGCGCCGCCCCACCGTAGACACTGAACACCTTGGTCACGGCGTCGATGAAGCCGCCGATGCCCGTCACCTGGCTCGCGGGCAGCACGAGGATGATCCCGAAGATCGGAACCGTGTAGAGGATGACGCCGATGATCCCGCTGCGCAGGACCGAGACCGGCACATCGTGCTGCGGGTCGTTCATCTCTTCGGCCGCTCCGTTCTGGAGCTCGAAGCCGACGTAGTTGAAGAGCAGGATCGGGACGAGCCCGAGGAAGACCGCGCGCGTCGGCGACAGATCGCTCGCCGAGAAACCGGCGACCCCGTGCTTGATCCCGTAGATCAGCACGGTCACGGAGAAGAAGCCGAGCACGATGATGCGCAGGAACGCGCCCAGGTTCGGGATCCACTTGCCGTAGCGCAGCGAGACGATCGCGACTCCGATCGAGATCCAGATGAAGATCAGCTTGAAGAAGTAGTCGCCGAAGCTCCCGTGCCCGATCCCGAAGACGTTGGCGCGCCAGGAGTCGGTCGCGATGAACGCGAGCGAGCCGCCGACCCACAGCGGGTTCGTCACCCAGTAGAGGATCGCCGCGATCCCGCCGTGCAGCCGTCCGAAGGCGAGCTTCACCCACTCGTACGGACCGCCCTCCATCGTAAACGCGCTGCCGACCTCGGCCATCACGAGCATGTAGGGCGCAACGAAGACGACGGCGAGCACGATGAGCCAGAAGAACCCTTCCGGGCCGTTCGAGGCGACCGTACCGAGGGTGTCGAGCCCGACGAAGGCGCAGAGGGTGAAGAACACCATGTCGAAGCGCCGCAGCGACTTGATGAGCTTGCTCTTCTCGGCCTCTGCGAAGGTTGTCGTGCTTTCGTGCGCGATGGTTGCCATCAGCTGATCTTCCTCCATGCGTCGGTGAGCACTTCGCCGAGTATTCCGACGATCTCCGAGAACTCCTGCTCCCCCGCGACGAGCGGCGGTGAGATCTGGACGACGGGATCGCCCCGGTCGTCGGCACGGCAGATCAAGCCGCGCTCGAAGAGCTCCGGGGACAGGAAGCCGCGCAGCAGCGTCTCCGACTCCTCGTCGCTGAACGTCTCGCGCGTCTCCTTGTCCTTGACGAGCTCGAGCGCCCAGAGGTAGCCCGCGCCGCGCAGGTCGCCGACGATGTCGAGATCGAGCAACGTCGCAAGCTGCGCGCGGACGATGTCCTCCCGTTCGGCGACGCCGGTGACGATTCCGTCCCGCTGCATGATCTCGAGGTTCTTGAGCGCCACCGCGCAGCCGACGGGGTGGCCGCCGAACGTGATGCCGTGCGCGTACATCGCCGTGTCGTTCGAGAACGCGTCGTAGACCTTGTCGGCGACGAGCACCGCACCGATCGCCGCATACGACGAGGAGAGGCCCTTGGCCGTGGTGATGATGTCCGGCTTGATGTCGTAGCGGAGGCTGCCGAACCAGTCGCCGAGCCGGCCGAAGCCGGTGATCACCTCGTCGGCGCAGAGCAGGATGCCGTAGCGGTCGCAGATCTCGCGCACGCCCCGGAAGTAGCCGGCCGGCGGCGTGTAGGAGCCGCCTGCGTTCTGCACGGGCTCGAAGATGACCATCGCAACGGTCTCCGGGCCAGCCTGCAGGATCGCCTCGTCGAGATCGGCGAGCAGGAACTCCGTGAACTCCGCCTCGGTCTCGTCTGGAGGCCGGTGGTAGCGGTTGGTGTTCCGCACGTGCACGACGTCGGGGACGAGCGGCTCGAAGGGGGCCCGCAGCGCGGGGATGCCGTTGATCGACAGCGCGCCCATCGTCGTGCCGTGGTAGGCGGTGCGCCGCGAAACGGCCTTCCAGCGGCGCTCGCCCCGTGCGGAGTGGTACTGCCGCGCGAGCTTCCACGCCGACTCGACGGCCTCGGAACCGCCCGAGACGAAGAACGCCCGGTTGATGTGCTCCGGCGCGAGCCTCGCAAGCTCGGTCGCGAGCTCGATCGCGCGCGGATGCGCATACGACCAGTTGGTGTAGAACGGCAGCTCGCGCATCTGCTCGAGCGATGCCTGGCCGATCTCCTCGCCGTAGCTGTAGCCGATGTTCACGCAGAACAGGCCGGCGAGAGCGTCGAGGTAGCGCTTGCCGTTGTCGTCCCAGAGATAGCAACCCTCTCCGCGCACGATCACAGGCGGCTCGTAGCCGTGCATCCGCGTGAAGTGGAGCCAGAGGTGGTCGCGCGCCTGCGCGCGGAGATCGTTCACGGACATGGCCTCCTTTACCTGGGACACCGGCCGAGCATACGCACTATTCAGCCATTCATCCAACGTGCTGTGTGAATCGCGCTGGTGAAATCAGCGTGCTGCGCGGCGCGATTCTGCAACGGCGATCACGAGCCCGGCGACGACTCCGCCGACGAGCAGGAGTGCCGCCCACCCACGGGCATCGGCGACGCGCGCGGCAAGCAGGGCGGCACCGAGCACGGCGGCGAGCGCGGCGAGCGCGAGCGAGCCTGCCCCGACGACGAGGCCCCAGATCTCTGAGACGACGGCCGCGACGAGCCTCGGCACGGGCACCGTCCGCGGCCTGCGAAGCATCGCTGAGAAGACCACGAACAACGCCGCAAACAGGGCGACCAGCAGGAGGATGCTGACGTCGGAATGCCACCAGCGCACACCGATCCCCTCGCCGGCGAAAAACACACCGAACGACGTCAGCATCACACCGACGCTCGCCTTCAGCAGATTCTCGGGGATCCGCGTCAGCGGCGCACGCAGCGCGACACCGAGCGCGATCACGACGACGAGCGCGACGACCGCGCCCAGCGCAGCGCCGAGCCGGTGCCCGACGCCGCCGAGTGCGATCACGATCAGCACGACCTCGACGCCCTCGAGCAGCACGCCGTTGAAGGCGGTCGTCAGCGCGACCCAGTGCTCACGCCCGGTCAGCGCCCGTTTGGTCGCCTCGAACTCCTCGGCCTCGTCGTGCAGCGCCTTCAGCCCGGCGGCGCGCAGGATCGCCTTGTGCAACCAGCGCAGGCCGAACAGGAGCAGGAACACACCGACGACGACTTGAGCGTCGGCGACCGGGAAGGAGTCGATCGCCGTGCCGAGCGCGAGCACGATCGCCGCGAGGACGACGGCTGCGAGCGCGGTGCCTGCGAGTGCGGGCCGCCAGCCGCGGAAGATGCCGACCGCCAGCACGATCGTGAATGCCTCCACCCATTCGACTCCGGAGGCGAGGAACGTCGAGATGAGGACGAGCGGGCTCAGCCTTCGATCCCGTAGTCGAGGATGCGATTGGCGAGCACCGTGACGATCACGCGGTCGGTCGGCGTGTGGAACGGCTTGCCCTCGTAGCGCAGCGAGAGCTCGTTGATGTGCTCTCCCGCACCCTCCTCTTCCAGTTTGGCGTTGCCTTCCACCTCGAAGTAGTTGTACGGGTCGTCGTTGTCCCAGACACTCACCGAGACGCGAGGATCCGTGCGAAGGTTGCGCCCCTTGGCGCGCTTGTTCGTCGTGTTGAAGACGAGGTTCTGCCCATCCGAGTCGATCCAGACGACGCTCGTCTGGGGGCGCCCGTCCCCTGCGACCGTGGCCACGACCGCGAAGTGCTTGCCAGCCTTCAACAGCGCATGGTGCTTGTCCGTCAGTGCGTCCATCGCGTGGCGTCCTTTCCGTTGGCCGGTCAGTGTTCCACGCCGTGGCGGGGCGGCGGTTAGCGAGCCGACTGCACGTAGATATGCACCGCGAGCGGCGCGAACGAGTCGTTGAACGTCCCGTTCGACACGGACAGGGTGCGCCGCTCGCCGAAGGCGTGTACGACGCCACTCCGAAGGCCGGGCACGCTGACCTGCGCGCGGGTCAGCCGCGGCCCCATCCCCCAATCGGGGAGCCGCGGCTAACCCTTGAAACGCGTTACTTGACCGTCGTTGGGATGTTCTTGATCTTGCCGCTCGTGATCTCGCCCTGGATCGCCTTGACCTTCGCCTCGAGGCCGGCAGGCGTCTTCGGCGAGAACCTGCCGAGGCCGACCCCGTTCTGATCCAAGCCGTAGACGGCATCCTGGCCGCCCTTGAAACTCCCGCTCTTTGCATCCTTGATCGAGAGGAAGACCGCCTCGTCGACGCCTTTCAGCGCCGAGGTGAGGATGTGCGGGCCGAGGAAGCCCTGGTCGGCGTCGACGCCGATCCCCCACACGCCCTTCGCTTTCGCAGCATCCAGGGCGCCCAGGCCGCAACCGCCCGCGACCTGGAAGACGACGGCGGAGCCCGCGGCTATCTGGTTGAGCGCGATCTCCTTGCATTTCGCCTGGTTGGCGAAGTCCTGCGAATAACCGTTCGGCGTCTGCACGCCGGGGAACGCGGCCTTCGCTCCGGCCTCGTAGCCCGCGATGTAGCGGTCGACAGGCGGTTGCTTCTGGCCGCCGACGCTCGAGACCGCCGACGCGCCCTTCTCCTTCGCGGCGAGGCCCGCGGCGTAGCCGGCGAGGTAGCCGACCTCCTGCTCCTTGAAGAGCAGGCCCTCGACGTTCTTCGCGCCGCCCTCGTCGGCGTTCGCCACGTCGACGATTGCGAAATCGGTCTCCGGGAACGTCTTCGCCACCGATTTCATCGCGTCGATCTCGGTGAAGCCGACGCCGATCACGAGGTCGAACCCCTGGCGCGCGAGCGCGCTCAGGTTCGGGATGTACTCGGACGGCGACTTCGACTCGACAACGCGTGTGGAGACGCCGAGCTGGCTCGCCGCCCTCTGCAGGCCGACGTAGGCCAAGTGGTTGAAACCGCGGTCGTTCAGACCGCCGGTGTCGGTGATGAGGCCGACCTTGAACGCTCCTCCGCCGGACGAGGACGTCGTCGTTGCCGTCGTTGTCGGCGATGTGCTCGAGCTGGACTTCTTCGACGAGCCGCAGCCGGCGGCCGCGACGCAAAGCGCAAGTACGAGTGCAAGCAGGGCAAGGTTCTTCACGGGCAGCTCCGAGTTTTAGACTCCGGGACGAAAACCGTGGCCGATCTTACTCCGCACACTGTGATTGCCGTCGTGCTGCGCGCGCGCGACGGGCGGTTGGAGGCGCTGATCTGGGCGGCCGACCGGCTGGGCGGTTCGCTGGAGGCGGCGCTCGGCCGCGCGGTCGATACGGCGTCGCTCGCCCACGTCGAACAACTCGAGACGCGTCTGCTCGCACACGGCGAGCTTGCGACCGCATACCTCGGCCTCCTGCGTGCAGATGCCGAGCTCGAAGGCGGCTGGCACCCGGTCGAGGCTGTCTCGGGCCTGTCACGCGACGAGGCAGAGTTGGTCGCAGCGGCCCAGGCACGCCTGAGAGCGAAGCTCTCGTACACGAACATCGGCTTCGCGCTGGCGCCGCTCCGGTTCACGCTCTCCGAGCTGCGCGGGATCTACGTCGCCGCGCTCGGTCACGACGTCTCCGCGACGAACCTGCAGCGCGTACTCCTGCGGCGCGGGGTGCTCGAGCAGGTCGAGGGCCACCGCAACCCCGGCCGCGCCGGCGGCAGGCCGGCGGCGCTGTTCCACTTCGCGTCGCAGCAGCTGACGGTGACAGACGAGTTCGCCACGTTGCGCCCACCGCGCTAACCCGGGGTCAAACCCCTACATGTCCGGCCTGGACACGTCCGATAGGAGCTCGCGCCAGCGGCTGAAGAGCAGTTGGTGCGTGCCGGCGACGACATGCAGTTTTGCGTTCGGGAGCTCGCGTTCGTAGGCGGCTCCGATCGACGGCGGGCACACGAAGTCCTGGTCGCCCCACCAGAGCGCAACGGGAGCGCGCACGTCGCTCAGCTCGAAGCCCCACGGACGCCCCAGATAGGCGAGCTCGCGGGCGAGCCACAGGCCCCCGTGCCGGAACGACTCCGCGCGGCCAAGCGCATAGGCGTCGTCGGTCAACGGGTCGCCCGTCGGCGGCGGAGAGCGCCTGCCCCACTGCTCGAGCGCACGCGCGGCGGCGCGAGGAGCGATTCGCGCGAGCCGCATCATGCGGCGCACATCGCGCGGCAACGCGCCGACCCCCGGGGGCGGCGGCATCGAGCCGACGAGCGCAACGCGCCTGACGCGCTCCGGTGCGAGGGCCGCGAGCGCGAGCGCGTGCGGCCCGCCCGCCGACCACCCGAGCACAGCGAAGCGCTCGACCTCGAGCCGCGCGAGGAGCTCCTCCGCCCAGGCGCCCAGCGATCGCACACGGCGTGGTGGCCCGCACCGGTCGACCGCGAGCAGGCGGACGCCGAGAGCCGCCGCAATCGAGTCGTCAGGATGGCGCGAGAGGCGCGAGTCTCCTCCGCCGTGCAGGTAGAGGACCGGCGTACCGGCCGGATCCCCGACGTCGTCCACGGTCACCCAACCCGCCGGACGAGCAGCACGCGCGCTTCGCCCGTCCCGTCGTAGTCCTCGTCAATCCGCTCCACCTCGAAGCCGAGCGCCCGATGGAACGCAACCGACCGCTCGTTGACGGGCGCGGTCACCGCGCGGACGACCGTGCGCGGCGCGACGGCGTCGAAGAACCGCTCGTAGAGCACCCGGCCGAGGCCTGCAGCGCGGCGACCGGGATCGACGCCGACGAAGTGCACGTACGCCTCGTCGGGGTAGGTCTGCGAGCGGAAGCCACAGAGAAAGCCCACGAGCTCGCCACTGTCCTCGCCCACGAACGAGGTGTCGCGGAAGTGGACGAAGAACAGCTTCGGCAACATCGCAGCCATCGACCGCCCTCCCCACCACTCGTCGATCGAGGCGTGCACGCGCGCGTAATCAGCGGGCTCCGCGTTGCGAATCGACCAGGACATAGGGTTGAGCGTATGCGCATCCTCGTGCTCGGCGGCACCCAGTTCCTGGGCCGCCACGTCGTCGACACCGCCCTCGAGCGCGGTCACGACGTGACCCTGTTCAACCGCGGCCAGACGCGTCCCGAGCTCTTTCCCGACGTCGAGAAGCTGCACGGCGACCGCGACGGCGAGCTCGGCGCACTCGCAGGCCGCGACTTCGACGCCGTCGTCGACACGAGCGGCTACGTGCCCCGGATCGTCCAGCTGACGCTCGACGCACTCGCCGACGTCGGCCACTACACGTTCGTGTCGACCATGTCCGTGTACACGGACGACGCGCGTGCGCTCGGCGAAGAGGGCAGTGTGATCCTGCTCCCGGAGGAGACGGAGGAGATCCGGTACGAGACCTACGGGGCGTTGAAGGCGCTGTGCGAGGACCTCATCCGGGAGCGCTTCCCCGGCGCCTTCATCCCTCGGCCGGGCCTGATTGTCGGCCCCTGGGACCCGACCGGGCGGTTCAGTTACTGGCCAGGGCGGCTTGCGGACGGCGGGCGCGTGCTCGCCCCTGCGCCGCGCGAGGCGCCCGTCCAGGTCGTCGATGTGCGCGACCTGTCGTCCTGGATCGTCGAGTCCCTCGAGCGCGGGCTCGGCGGGACGTACAACGCAGTGTGCCCATCGCTGACCATGGAGCATGTGCTCGAGACATGCCGCACCATAGGCGCGAGCGACGCCGAGCTCGTTTGGGTCGACCCCGGCTTCCTTGCCGCACACGAGGTCGGCGCGTGGATGGAGCTCCCGTTATGGATCGGCGACGACGAGGGCGACGCATTCATGCGCGCGCCCGTCACGCGCGCACTCGAGGCCGGCCTCCGCATCCGCCCGCTCACGGAGACAGTGCGCGACACGCTTGCGTGGGTGCGCAGCGGCGAGGCGCCGGCCGAGCCGCCCGCCGGTCTCGGCCGGGAGAAGGAGCAGACCGTCCTCGCGGCCTGGGACTCGACACAGGCGTCCGTAGAAGCGCCCGCGTGAATCGCCTCGCAGGCAAGCACGTCGTCGTCACCGGCGCAGGGACCGGAATCGGACGCGCGATCGCGCAGCGTCTCGCCGCAGAAGGCGCCCAGTTGACGCTGCTCGCGCGAGACGAGTCGCGCCTGCGCGGCGTCGTCGCCGGTGCAACCACGAAGTCGTGCGACATCCGCGACCGCGCACAGGTCTTCGCCGCGATCGACGAGCCGATCGATGCGCTCGTCGCAAACGCGGGGACCGGCGGGCCGAACGAGCCCGGCGCGGACGACCGCTGGGACGAGATCGTGCAGACGAACCTCTACGGCACCTACTGGTGCTGCCTCGCCGCGCAGGAGCAGCTTGCCGACGGCGGCCGGATCGTCATCGCCTCGTCGATCCTCGCGCGCATCGGCGTCAGTGGCTACACGGCCTACTGCGCGTCGAAGGCAGGCCTGCTCGGGCTGACACGCTCACTCGCCGCCGAACTGGCGCCGCGCAACATCCAGGTGAATGCGATCTGCCCCGGCTGGGTGAACACGGACATGGCGTGGCAAGGGCTCGACGCTTTCGAGGGCCTGACCCGTGAGCAGGCATACGAGGTTGCGATGCAGGAAGTCCCGCTCAGGCGCATGAGCGAGCCCGACGAGATCGCCGGCACGGTGGCGTGGCTCCTCTCGGCGGACGCCGTCGGCGTCACCGGGCAGGCGATCGACCACAACAACGGCGCGTTCATGATCTAGTTCGTCCGGGTCGGGACCTATCGTTCTGCCGGTGGACGACGAGTACGACTACCTGCGCCGGGGCGTCGCCGAGTTCATCGGCACGTTCGCCTTGGTCTTCGTCGGGGCTGCGTCGATCGGGTTCGCGCGCACGCTGACCGACATCGCCCTCGCGCACGGGCTCGTGATCGCCGTGTTCGTCTCGGCTTCGGCTTTATCTCGGGCGGCCATTTCAACCCGGCGGTGACACTCGGCTTCCTCGTCACGCGGCGGATCGCCCTCAAGCTCGCGCTCGTCTACTGGCTCGTGCAGTTCGGCGCAGCGGCGATCGCCGCGCTGATCCTCAGGTGGATCCTGCCGAACGCGATCGAGAATCAGTCGCACCTGGGCGTCCCGTCGCTCGGCGGCGGCATCGGCTCGAGTGCCGGAGTCGTCGTCGAGGCGATCCTCACGTTCTTCCTCGTGATCGTCGTCTTCGCGACGGCCGTCGACCCGCGCGGGGCCTTCAAGCAGATCGCGGGGCTCGCGATCGGCTTCACGATCACACTCGACATCCTGATGGGCGGCGTGCTCACCGGCGCGGCGATGAACCCGGCGCGCGCCTTCGGCCCGCAGCTCGTCGGTCGCCACTGGGCGCACTTCTGGGTCTGGTACATCGGGCCGTTCGCCGGCGCCGTGATCGCTGCGTGCGTCTACGAGCTGCTCTATCTGCGCCCGGCCCGTCCGATCCCCGGCGGCTCGCCGGAATCCGGGCTCGAAGAGCCCCGCCCCGGCGATGCGGCCCTGTCGTAGAGGCTTGATGTGGATCGGGGTGCTTGCGGGGATGGCTCAGGCCAAGTAGATCGTTCGGGGCGGGCGCGGGGCATAGCGACGCCTACGTACTAGCCCGCCCGGGCGAGCTGCGCCGTGTCTGAGCCACCGGCCGCGAGCGCCTGAGATTCACTTCAAGCCTCCCATTCCGGTAGTTTCCGGCCCCGATGCTCTCGACGGTCACTCCTGTCGTCGCCGCGCTCTCGACCGGCAACAAGGTCGGGCTCGCGGTCGTCGGCGGTGCGTTCATCCTTTTCGCGGTCGTCTCGTCCTTCGTCCTGCCGCGGCGCAATCCGAACTTCCCGGGCAAGTACGTGGGCTGGTACACGGCGCTCGCGGTGCTGTTCTTCGTCGCGATGATCTCCGCCGTCCTCATCTTCGGCCGGGAGAAGAAGGAACAGACGGCGGGCGAGTCGCCGGCCGTCACGGAAACACAAAGCAGCTCGCTGCCCGGTCAGACCACCTCGACGCCCGGCACGACGACGGCGCCTGCGACAGCAACCGGCGGCGGTGACCCGACAGCTGGGAAGCCCGTCTTCGCCTCGGCCGGCTGCGGCGCCTGCCACACGTTGAAGGACGCCGGATCGACCGGCAACGTCGGACCGAACCTCGACCAGCTGAAGCCCGACGAGGCCCGGGTGAAGAACCAGGTGATCCACGGCGGCGGTCCGATGCCCGCCTTCAAGGGCCAGCTGAGCGACAAGCAGATCGCCGACGTCGCGGCCTACGTCGCACACGCCACCGGCGCCTGAGACACGGTCTCCAAAAATGCGAAACCCGCCCGGGGGAGGGGCGGGATTCGCCGCAGTCACGTCAGTTTGCCGGTTGGGAAGTACAGGGGGAGCCGGCTAGCCCATCGTGCAGAACCGCGGCACCCCGAGCTATCGCCCCAAAGGGTGATTTCCACGTCATGTATCCGGCCAGTGCGGCGAAGACCACGTTCGTTTCGACGGAGAAGGAGGGATTCGAACCCTCGAGGCAGGGATTTCCCCACCTAACGCCTTAGCAGGGCGCCGCCTTCAGCCACTCGGCCACTTCTCCGGGCGCGGGCATCGTAGCCACTGCCCCCGGCACGCGAAAGCCCGCTCGAGGCGGGCTTTCGGCGAGAAGCGGAGGGAGAGGGATTTGAACCCTCGACGCACCTTTCGGCACATACGCGATTTCCAATCGCGCTCCTTAGACCGCTCGGACACCCCTCCGGGTGGGCGTGGCAGTGGCAAGGTTAGCCGGGGGTGCCCGGTCCACCTCCCGACCTGCAGACGATCATGCGTCGACTGTCGTAGCCTCGCAACGGAAACCGATCGAGAGGAGAGAGCATGCCGCCCGCGCGATTCACCACGTCGACCTGGCCGTTGCAGACGTCGAGCGGTCGCTTGCTTTCTACCTTGCCGTCGTCGACACGCGAGCGGAGGTAGACGCGGCGTACCAGAGCTGCCTCGACATCGGCGCTCGGATCCATTCCCACCCGAGGAAGATCGGGACAGCGAGGGCTACTACGAGCTATTCGTGTTCGATCCAGATAGTCAGTTATCAACATTGATATGAAATTCCGTCGACCCGCGTTGGATAGCCGGCCTGTCACGCCCTGAGGTCGCGGGTTTGAGTCCCGTCGCTCCCGTCTCTCAAAGTCCCTGCAAACTGCCACTCTGCGTTGGCTGTGCAGGCGCGAGTGGCTGATGTCGGGCAGCAATCGGGCAGCAGGCAGAACTAACCGATGATTCGTTGATCGCGCGAACCTCCCTGCAAAACCCACTGTTATGTTGACTGGTCATACAACGCCGACGGGACACGACAGCGACCGCGCCTGCTCGGGCAAC
>JBBQQI010000061.1:0-15357 GCA_038216085.1 Gaiellales bacterium
CGGCGCGCCGGCCGAGATCGGCGCGGCGACAGGGATCGAGTTCCTCGACCGCAACCGTACGCTCGTCGCCGCCGAGCCGGTGCGCCGAGGCGGCGGCAGCGCGCTGGTCGTGAAGCCGTCGGGTTAGGGGCCTGTCCAACAAGGCGCTTTGTGGAGCGCTTGGGGGTCAGTTGAGCGAGACCGTGTGTTCCCAGCTGGAGGCGGGAGCGGTGAGGACTGCGGCGAGCCAGCCGGGCGTGCCCGCGGATGCTGTTTGGGTCTGAGCGGCGGCGGTCGGGCTCTGCGCCGCGGTCGTCTGCGGTTCTGCCGCGGCCGCGCTCTGTACTGCGTAGACAAACGGCCGGAACCCGACGCCCTGGACGACCCCGCGAACCCGGATGCGGCGACCTCCATCCGGGCATTCTCGGTGCACGGCGCTACGGGCGGTAGGCGTCGATGAGCAGGCGGCCGAGCTCGCGCGCCCGCTTCGCGGCGTCGCGGTCGCCTTCGCCGGCGGAGACGATCGACCCCTTCATGAGGATGTGCCAGGAACGCGCGAAGCTGTCGGGATCGCGGAGGCCCGCTTCCTCGGCGAGCGCGGCGATGATCGCACGGATGTTCGCGAGGCAGTGCGCGCTCGCTCGTCCGACCGGATGCTCGAGATCGCCCGTCTCGAGCAGCACGTTGATGAACGAGCAGCCCTCGAAGTCGTCGCGCTGAAACCACTCGTCGAAGATCTCGAAGATCGCGAGCAGCGACTCCTCGGGTGTCGACCCGCGCCTGCGCGCCTCCACCTCGACCCAGCCCTGTGTCCAGCGCTCCTCGCGCCGCTCGAGAAACGCCAGCACGAGCTCGTCCTTCGACGAAAAATGGCGGTAGAGCGTCGCCTTGGCGACGCCCGCGCGCTCGATCACCTCGTCGATGCCGACGGCGCGGACGCTGCGCCGGGAGAAGAGGTCGTAGGCGGCGGCCATGATGCGCTCGCGCGCATCCGCGCCGGGTCCGAGTGTTGCTTGCGAGCTCACATCGTGCACGACTCTAGCTACTTTGACAGACCGTTCTGTCTTTGCTAGACAGACCGTTCCACTCGCTCGTTCCCTTCTCATGGGAGGTGGGTTTGCTCTGCATGCGTCGTTCGGCAGCGTCGCCGTCCCGTCGAGGTGCGTTGGCGGGCGGCGGATCGAGCGGATCGTGCGGCCCGTGACCGAGCGAATCCTCCTCGCGGACTCGACCCCGGAGCTGCGCGAGACGATCTGCCGCGTCCTGCGACGCGAATGCTTCGAGGTCGAGCAGGTCAGCGACGGCGAAGCAGCGCTCGCGGCTGCGGTGCGTGGGCCTGTCGATCTCGTGCTGCTCGATCTCGACCTTCGCAAGCTCTCGGGCATGGATGTGCTGCGCCGGCTGCGGGCGCTGAGCACCGTTCCCGTGATCGTGCTGAGCTCACGCCGGAACGAGGTCGACAGCGTGCTCGCGCTCGAGCTCGGCGCCGACGACTGCGTCATCGTCCCGTGCTCGCTGGCCGAGCTCGTCAGCCGTGTCCGTGCGATCCTGCGCCGGTGCGACTACGAGCGCGCCGCGATCCGCGGCCCGCTGCGTGAAATCGGCGGCCTGAGGGTTGACCTCGGCCTGCGCCAGGTCGTCGTCGACGAGCGCGTCGTCCATCTCACGGTCTCGCAGTTCAAGCTGCTGACGCTGCTGAGCGAGGAGCCGGGACGCATCGTCACGCGGCGCGAGATCCTCCATCACCTCTGGGACTCGAGCCACGATGCCGACCAGCACCTCTGTGACGTCCACGTCTCGAATCTGCGCCACAAGATCGAGCGCGATCCACACAGCCCCGAGCGGATCGTGACCGTGCGCGGCATGGGCTACAAGCTAGTCGCCGCCTGACGCCGTTTTCTCAACTTCCTCAAGAGATCTTGACGAAGCTTGCGCTCCTCTTTAGGCGGCGCGCGGGAAGACTGCCTGGCGTCCGGTCAAGCAGGTGAGCAAAGGGGGTTCGGCGGCGTGTGTCTCGCGATTCCCGGCCAGGTGCTCGAGTTCGTCGACGAGGCCAACCATCTGGCGAAGGTCGACGTCGCGGGCGTCGTGCGCACCGTCAACGTCGGCCTGCTCGCCGGCACAACTCCGGGAGATTGGGTCCTGATCCACGTTGGTTTCGCGCTCTCGAAGGTCGACGAGGACGAGGCGCAAGCGACGCTCGGGCTCCTCCAGCGCATGGGCGAGGCGTTCGAGCAGGAACTGGAAGACCTGAAGACGAGCGCGATCCAGTGAGCTGCGACTCGGGCCACTGCATCACGTGCTCGGACGAGGCACTGCCGATGCAAGTCATGCGGCCGGACCAGTCCGGGGTTGCCCTCTGCACGGACGAGTCCGGCGCGACGAGCGAGGTCATGGTCGACCTTGTCGGCCACGTTGCGCCAGGTGACTGGGTGCTAGTCCATGCCGGCGCCGCCCTCCAACTGGCCGAAAACCCGACGAGTTTTCGGCAATGAGGTTCGTCGACGAGTTCCGCGACGCCGATCTCGGGCAGGTGCTCGCCTCCGAGATCGTCACCACGGTCGAGCCTGGTCGCCACTACAAGCTGATGGAGGTGTGCGGCGGGCACACCCACACGATCTACAAGTACGGCGTCGACGATCTGCTGCCCGAGAACGTCGAACTGGTGCACGGCCCGGGGTGCCCCGTCTGCGTGATCCCGATGGGGCGTGTCGACGACGGCATCGCTGTCGCGCACGAGGACGGCGTGATCTTCACGTGCTTCGGCGACATGATGCGCGTGCCCGGCAGCCGTGGCACGCTGCTCGAGGCGAAGGCCGAGGGCGCCGACGTGCGCATGGTCTACTCGCCGCTCGACGCGCTCCGGATCGCGCGCGAGAACCCGGAGCGCGAGGTCGTCTTCTTCGCTGTTGGTTTCGAGACGACCGCGCCCTCGACCGCGCTGACGTTGATGCGTGCGAAGGTCGAGGGCATTCGCAATTTCACGTGCTTCTGCAACCACGTGACGATCGTGCCGCCGCTGCGCGCGCTGCTCGAGTCTCCGGACCTGCGCCTCGATGGGTTCATCGGGCCTGGCCACGTCTCGACGGTGGTCGGCGCCCGCCCTTTCGAGTTCATCCCCGCCGACTACGGCAAGCCGATCGTGATTGCGGGCTTCGAGCCGCTCGACCTGCTCCAGGCGGTACACATGATCCTGTTGCAGCTGCGCGAGCGGCGCTGCGAGGTCGAGAATCAGTACACGCGCGTCGTCCCTTACGACGGGAACTCCGAGGCGCTGCGCGTGCTCGAGGAGGTGTTCGAGCTGCGGCCGCACTTCGAGTGGCGCGGGCTCGGGTTCATCTCGTCGAGCGGGCTGAAGCTCAACGATGCCTACGCCGACTTCGACGCCGAGCTGCGCTTCGCAGTGCCGGGGATCCGCGTGGCCGATCCGAAGGCGTGCCAGTGCGGTGAGGTGTTGAAGGGCGTGATCCGGCCCTGGGAGTGCAAGGTCTTCGGCACGGCGTGCACGCCTGAGCGGCCGATCGGGACGTGCATGGTCTCTTCGGAGGGCGCGTGCGCGGCCTATTACAACTTCGGACGGTTCGCGCGGGAGCGTGAGGTCGTATGACGCAGACCGAAGAGCACGCGCTTGCGATGATCGAGCGCGTGCGCGCGAAGCCGCTGCGCTTCCGCGACGACCGAATCACGATGGCGCACGGCGCCGGCGGCAAGGCGACGCAGACGCTCGTCGAGGGCCTGCTCGCACCCGCCTTCGGAATGCACAAGCTCGCCGACGCGGGCGCGGTCGACGACCTGGCTCTGACGACCGATTCTTTCGTCGTCAAGCCGATCCGCTTCCCCGGCGGCTCGATCGGCGAGCTCGCCGTGAACGGCACCGTCAACGACCTCGCGGTCTCGGGCGCCCGCCCGCTCGCACTCACGCTGTCGCTCGTGCTCGAGGAGGGCCTGGGTGCCGACGTGCTCCGCGCCGAGGTCGACGCGATCGCGCGTGCGGCGTCCGTCGCCGGCGTCCAGATCGTCGCGGGCGACACGAAGGTCGTCGAGCGCGGGCGCTGCGACTCGATGTACATCTGCACCACCGGCCTCGGTCGTTTCGACCCACGCGCGCGGATGTCGACCACCGCCTTGAGCCCCGGCGACCGGGTGATCGTCTCCGGCTCGATCGGCGAGCACGGTACGGCGATCATGCTCGCGCGCGGCGAGTTCGAGCTGAGCGCGGAGATCGAATCGGACACGCAATCGCTCTGGCCGGCGGTCGACGCGTTGCTCGATGCCGCCGGGCCTTCGCTCCGCTGTATTCGCGACGCGACACGCGGTGGCGTCGCGTCGGTGCTGAACGAGCTTGCACGCTCCTCCGGCGTGGCCATCGTCGTGCGCGAAGCGGCGGTGCCGGTGCACCCGGCGGTCGTCGGGGCATGCGAGATCCTGGGGATCGACCCGATGTACGTCGCGAACGAAGGGCGGCTGGTCGCCTTCGTCGCGCCCGAGGCGGCGGACGCCGCGCTCGCCGCGCTCGGTGCCGTTTCCGGCTGTGGTGAGGCAGCCGAGATCGGTGAGGTCAAGACCGACCCGGCGGGGCTCGTCCTCGTCGAGACCGCGTTCGGCGGCCGCCGGGTCATGGACATGCTCGTGGGAGACCCTCTCCCGCGTATCTGCTGAAAGGAGCACGGATGGCAGCGGTCGAGTTCGTTCCGAACCAACACGCGACCGAGGCGGTGACCGCCCACGTTCTTTGGATCACCTGCGGCCTCTCCTGCGAAGGGGACTCCGTCGCAATGACCTCGGCGACGAATCCAAGCCTCGAGGACATCGTGCGCGGGATCATCCCGGGCATGCCGCGCGTCGTCGTGCACAACGCGGTGCTCGCCTTCGAGAACGGCGCCGAGTTCATGGAGCCGTGGTGGCAGGCAGACCGCGGCGAGCTCGACCCGTTCGTCCTCGTCATGGAAGGGTCGATCCCGAACGAGGAGATCAACGGCGAAGGACACTGGAGCGGGCTCGGCCTTGACCCGTCGACCGGCCAGCCGATCACGACGAACGAATGGATCGACCGCTTGGCACCCAAGGCTGCGGCGGTGGTCGCCGTCGGCACCTGCGCGACCTACGGTGGCATCCCGGCGATGAAGAACAACCCGACCGGCGCAATGGGCCTGCGCGACTATCTGGGGTGGAACTGGAAGTCGAAGGCCGGCATCCCGATCGTCAACGTCCCCGGCTGCCCGGCGCAGCCGGACAACATGACGGAGACGCTCCTCTACCTCGTGCTCCAACTCGGCGGTATGGCGCCGATGATCGACATCGACGACGCGGGCCGGCCGCGCTGGCTCTTCGACCGCACGGTGCGCGAGAACTGCAACCGTGGCGGCTTCTCCGAGATGGGCAACTTCGCGACCGAGTACGGCGACGACTACCGCTGCCTCGTCAAGCTCGGCTGCAAAGGCCCGGTCGTCAAATGCAACGTTCCGCTGCGCGGCTGGGTGAACGGCGTCGGCGGCTGCCCGAACGTCGGCGGCATCTGCATGGCCTGCACGATGCCCGGCTTCCCCGACAAGTACATGCCGTTCATGGACGAGGACCGGCTGGGCGGCCTGGCGGCGAACTTCGAGCGCTTCACGATCGGTCCGATCATCCGCTGGGGCCGCAACCGCAACATCAAGAACAAGTACGACAAGGAACCGGAGTGGCGGCGCAAGGGCAAGAGCCTCGATACCGGATACCAGCCACGGCACTACGCCAAGAGAGGAGCATGAGTTGGCGACCGACGTCCAGGCTCCCCAGGAGCGCAAAGTCGTTGTCAAGGAGATGTCGTGGGATCCGATCACCCGCATCGTCGGGAGTCTCGGCATCCACACGGAGATCGACTTCACGAATCAGGAGGTCTTGAAGTGCTACTCGACCTCGATGGTCTTCCGCGGGTTCGACATCTTCATGAAGGGGATCGACCCGAGGGATGCGCACTTCATCACGAGCCGCATCTGCGGCATCTGCGGTGACAACCACTGCACCGCCTCCTGTCTGAACCAGAACATGGCCTACTCGGTGAAGCCGCCGAAGCTCGGCGACTACGCGTTCAACCTCGCGGAGTCCGCAGATTTCATGTTCGACCACGCGATCTTCAACGACTGCATGGCGAACGTGGACTTCTGCGAGCAAATGGTCAAGGAGACGAATCCGTCAGTGCTCGCCAAGGCGGAGACGACATCGTCGCCGCAAGGCGATATCCACGGGTTCAAGACGATCGCCGACATCATGCGGTCGCTGAACCCGTTCACCGGCGAGTTCTATCTCGAGACGCTCGAGGTCGCGCGCTACACGCGGGAGATGTACTGCCTGTTCGGCGGGCGGCACACGCACCCCTCGACGATCATGCCGGGCGGCTGCAGCGCCCACATCACGCACCAGACGATCACGGACTACTACGTGCGCCTGATGGAGTACATCGACTACTGCAAGCGCTCAATCACGCTGCACGACGACCTGTACGACTTCTTCTACCAGGCGCTCCCGGGCTACGAACAGGTCGGCTTCCGCGAGACCGATCTCGTCTGCTGGGGCTGCTTCGACGACCCTGAGGTCGTCGACTACGACTACAAGACGATGACCGAGTGGGGCCGGGCACGGATGATCACGCCCGGGGTCGTGATCGGCGGCGAGCTCGTCACCACCGATCTCGTCGAGATCAACGGGATGATTCGCATCATGCTCGGCTCCTCGTACTTCGAGGACTGGGACAACGAGACGACCTGGGTGACCGAGGATCCGCTCGGCAACCCGATCGACAAGCATCACCCGTGGAACAAGACGACGATCCCGAAGCCGCAGAAGCGCGACTTCGCAGACAAGTACTCGTGGGTCACCTCGCCGCGGATCTACGACAAGCGGACCGACCGCTACGTCGCCTGCGACACCGGCGGCGGCCCGTTCGCCCGGCAATGGGTGACCGCGAAGGCCGGGCTTGTCAAGCTCGGCGACTACCTCGAGGCGACCGGCGAGTCGATCAGGATGGTCCTACCGCGCTCGAAGAGCCTGCCGGAGATGACGTTCGAGTGGAAGGTGCCGCCGTGGTCGAACGCGATCGAGCGTGACCGGGCGCGGGCCTACCACGAGGCGTACTCGGCTCTTGTCGGTCTCCACTGCCTGAACCTCGCCCGCGCCGAGCTGATCGCGGGCCGGACGAAGAGCTGGCGTGACTTCAAGGTGCCGGACGAGGCCGTGAGCGTCGGCTTCCACGAGGCGGCGCGCGGAGTGCTGTCGCACCACATGGTGATTCGCGACGGGAAGGTCGCGAACTACCAGCCGTACCCGCCAACGCCGTGGAACGCGAGCCCGCGTGACGCCTACGGGACGCCGGGGCCGTACGAGGATGCGGTGCAGAACACGCCGATCTTCGAGGAGAACGGCCCTGACAACTTCAAGGGCATCGACATCATGCGGGCCGTCCGTTCGTTCGACCCGTGCCTGCCGTGCGGTGTGCACATGTACCTCGGCGGCGGCAAGGTGAAGAAGGTGGTGCACACACCGACCGGGCTCTGCTGACGGTGCTGGACGCACCCGCACAGGAGAACGTCGAGCAGCTTCTGGAGCAAATGCTCGAGCTGCACGGCGAGGGTCTCGCGCGCGTCCTCGGGGCGATCGATCCCGAGGCGCGCGAGCGGCTCGCGGCCGACCCGGTCGTGGCGAGCATGCTGCTCGTGCACGGCCTCCATCCCGCTCCGCTCGAAGAGCGCGTGCGGAAGGCGCTCGCGAGCGTCAGGCCGTACCTCGCCTCGCACGGGGGCGACGTCGTGCTGCTCGGCATCGAGGACGGTGTTGCGCAGCTGCTCCTGAAAGGGAGTTGCAACGGCTGCGCGTCCTCGGCCGCGACGCTCGAGCTGGCGATCGAGAAGGCGCTCGACGAGGAGGCACCCGACCTGCTCGGCATCGACGTCGAAGGCGCGGTCGACAAGGTGCGGATGCCCGGCAAGCTGCTGCCGATGGTCGGCTGGAGCGAGCTGCGCTCCACACCGGAGCCGGGGCGGCTGACGCTCGGAGTGCCCGGCCTCGTCGTCGCCAACGTCGCAGGGACGCTGCTCGCCTACCGCGACGCCTGCGCCGGCTGCAGCGGCTCCCTGCTCGGCGGGAATCTCGACGACGGCACGCTCGAGTGCCCGTCGTGTGGACGCAGCTACTCACTGCCGCTCGCCGGGCGCCTCGTCGGCCAGGAGGACTTGCAGCTTGTGCCGGTGCCGCTGCTCGAGACCGACGGGCGCGTCAAGGTCGCGACGTGAGTCGTAGTTGCAGGCTCGACGGAGGCCGGCAATGAGCCTTGTCGGCGACCTTCGTCGTGTTGCGGCAGCGCAGACTGCGCTGCGTCCGCCGCGGCAGGTCGAGCACTGCGACCTCTGCGGCGGCGAGGTGTCGGAGGAGCACCGGCACCTGCTCTCACTCGATGACCGGCAGATCCTGTGCGCGTGTGAGAGCTGCTTCGCGCTCCGCTCCGGCGACCCCGAGCTCCGCCCGACGGGCCATCGAGTCGTGCCGCTCGACGACTTCCGGCTGCCCGACGAGCTCTGGGCGGAGTTCCGGATCCCGATCGGGCTGGCCTTCCTCTTTCTCAGCTCGGTCGCCGGCCAGGTGACCGCGTTCTATCCGAGCCCGGCCGGGGCAACCGAGAGCGAGCTCGATCTCGGCGCGTGGCAGGAGCTCGTGGCCGCGAACCCGGTCCTCGAGACGCTCGAGCTCGATGCCGAGGCGCTGATCGTGAACCGCCTTGCCGATCCCCCGCAGTTCCTGATCGCGCCGATCGACCGGTGCTACGGGCTCGTCGGTCTCGTCAAGCTGCGCTGGGAGGGAATCAACGGCGGCTCGAACCTCCGCGAGGCGATCGCCGGCTACCTCGATGCGCTGCGCAGGGAAGCGGCATGACCGAGGTGGCAGTGGAGGCGCCCGCGCCAGAGTTTGCGATCTCCGGAGTGGAGGCGGACCCGCACGGCGCGTCGCCGCTCCTTCGCTTCGCGGTCGACGTGACCGACGCGAGCGATCGCGAGATCTACACGATCGCGCTCGCGGCCCAGGTGCAGATCGACGGCGACCGCCGCGCGTACGACCCCGAGACCCGGGGCCGGCTGCACGATCTGTTCGGCGAGCCGGAGCAGATCCCGCAGACGGCCGGGCCGGTGCAGATCGGGCGCGTCGAGGCGCTCGTGCCGAGCTTCCGCGGCGCCGGCAGCTTCACGCTTCTTGTGCCGTTCAGCGGTGACGTCGAGCTTGCGGCGACGCGCTACCTCGCGTCGCTCTCGGGCGGGACCGTGCCGTTCACCTTTCACTTCAACGGGTCGATCTTCTACTGCGGCGACGCGGACCGCCTCCAGGTGACCCTCGTGCCGTGGAGCTGCGAGGCTCGTTACCGGCTTCATCTCGCTGACTGGCGCGACCTGATCGAGCGGCGCTACGCCGCCGCAGGCTTCGTCTCGATCCAGGCCGACACGCTCGCGGCGCTGCGCAAGCGGCGCACGGAGCGCGGCCACCCGACCTTCGACGCGACGATTCGGGACGCGCTGCAATGAGCGTGCTCGAGGAGCTCGTCACGACCCTGCTCTACGAGGGCTACGCGCTCTACCCGTACACGCCCGGCACGACCAAGAACGCGACGCCGACGCCGTTCGGGATCGTCTACCCGCCGCAGTATGCGGGCGGCTCGACCTACGACCACCTCCGGCTCGAGTGCCGGCTCGCCGAGCCCGGCGAGCTGAGCGCCGAGGTGCGGTTCCTCCAGTCGACCGGCGAAGGGCACCGCGCCGTTGAGCGCCGTGTCGAGCTCACCCGCCCCGGTGAGCAGGCGTTCGCCTTCGCAGGTCTGAGCGGCCGAGCTCGCCTCCGCGTCGACGGCGAGCTTGTTCGCGTGTGCGTGCACAACCTCACCGACGTGCCGGCAGGGCTCGGCCGAGCCGAGGCGCTCGCCTCGTCGTTGATCTCGACGCACGTCGTCGTCCGCGTCGCAGGCGGCCGGTTTTGCTCACCGCTCGAGTCGGACTGTGAGAGCGTGAACACGTACCCGGTGCTCGCGACCTCGGCGGACGACGCCGTGCTCGGCGCGGCGATCGTCCTGCCCGACCATCCCCAGCTCGCCGCAGCGAGCCGGGGGAGCCTGTTCGACGCGACCGAGATCGAGGAGGCGCTGCTGCTTCATGTGCAGACGCTCTCCGACGGCGAGCGCGCCGCGATAGCCGACGGCGATCCGACCGTTGCCGCGATGGTGGAGCGTGCTGCATCGGCGACGCAGGAGGACCTCCTTCGGCTGCACGGCCTGATGGCGCCAGTCGAGGAGGAGATCCCGGGCGAGCAGGAGGCCGTTGTCGCTGGGGTGGCGGTGCGCCGCGGCGCGAAGCTCGTGCTGCGCCCGCGGGCCGGGGCAGACGCACAGGATTTCCTGCTCGCAGGCCGCACGGCGACGCTCGAGCGGATCTACGTCGATTACGACGACGTCGTCCATCTCGGCGTCACGATCGACAGCGATCCGATGCAGCAGCTGTTGCGGGAGAGCGGACGCTTTCTGTTCTTCAAGTCCGACGAGGTGGAGGTGAGCACGTGATCCTGGTGGCAGCGGTCGGCAATCTCTGGCTCGGCGATGATGGCTTCGCCGGAGCGGTGGCGAAACGGTTGCGCGAACGCGACCTGCCCATGGACGTTGCGGTTGCCGACTTCGGCACCGGCGGCCTCGACCTCGCCTACGAGGTGATGCGCGGCTACGACGCGCTCGTCCTCGTCGACTCCAGCCGTCAGGGCGGCGAGCCGGGGACGCTGTACGTGATGGAGGTCGAGCCTGAATCGATCGAGGGAGGCATCGACGACAGCGTGCAGATCGACCCGCATGGCATGGATCCCGAGACGGTGCTGCGCTTCGTCAAGTCGACCGGCGGCTGGCCCGGCAAGGTCGTCGTCGTCGCGTGCGAGCCAGAGCAGGTCGAGGAGGTCGGCATCGGTCTCACCCCGCGCGTCGCGGCCGCGGTCGACGGCGCGGTCGCGCTCGTCCTGGAGACGGTCGAGGATCTCAGGTGCATGAGCTCTCTCTAGCAAGCGCGGTCGTCGACACGGTCGAGCGCCACGCAGGGGGGCGGCCCGTGCAGCTGATCACGCTGCGCGTCGGTGCGCTGCGCCAGGTGGTGCCCGATTCGCTCAAATTTTACGTCGAGATCGTCGCTCGCGACACGGTCTGCGAGGGCGCGCGGCTCGAGCTCGAACTCGTGCCCGCGCGGCTTCGCTGCTGCGGCGGCGAGTGGGAGCCGCCGAGCTTCCGCTGCCCGGACTGCGGCAGCGGCGGCGAGGTCGTGAGCGGAGACGAGTTCCTGGTCGAGTCGATCGAGGTCGACATGGGCCCGACGGACGCAGAGGAGGCAGCATGCATCGCACGTACGTGAAGGTGCTCGAGGACGTGCTGGACGCGAACGGGACGATCGCCGCGGCGAATCGTGACGACTTCGACCGGGCCGGAGTCACGGCGGTGAACCTGATGAGCGCTCCAGGCGCGGGGAAGACGACGCTGCTCGAGCGCTCGCTGCGTGGGCTTGCCGGGGTACGCGTCGGCGTGCTCGAAGGCGACGTCGCCTCGACGCTCGACGGCGACCGGATTGCGCACCTGCACCTGCCGGTGGTGCAGATCGAGACCGACCCGAGCTTCGGCGGCGAGTGCCATCTCGACGCGAACATGGTCCGCTCGGCGCTGCCGTCGCTCCCCCTCGACGAGCTCGACCTGCTCCTGATCGAGAACGTCGGCAACCTCGTTTGTCCGGCAGAGTTCCGGGTCGGGGAACACCACCGAGTGATGGTCTCCTCCGTCGCCGAGGGTGAGGACAAGCCGCTCAAGTACCCATTGATGTTCCGCGCGTGCGAGCTCGTGATCGTGAACAAGGTCGACCTGCTGCCGCATCTCGACTTCGATCTCGATCGCTACCTGCAGAACCTCGACGCCGTCCATCCCGGTGTGCAGCGGCTCTTCGTCAGCGCCAAGACGGGAGAGGGTGTGGATGCCTGGCGCGACTGGCTCGTGCAGGCGGCGACGCGGGAGGCCGTACCGGCGTGATCGAAGCGCGCACGCAGGCGAACGAGCGCTTCTTCGCGGCGGAGGCGGAGCGGATCGCAGAACTGTCGCTGCGCCTGGCCGAGCGTTTTCTCGGCGGCGGTCGGCTCGTCGCGGTCGGCGCCTCGCCGCAGGACCGCTCGGATGCCCATCACGTCGCCGTCGAGTTCGTCCACCCGGTGATCGTCGGCAAGCGCGCCCTGCCCGCACTCGCGCTGCGGCCCGGCCAGCTCTCCCTGCTGAGCGAGCCTGCGGATACGGTGATCGCCTTCGGCGTCGAGTCTCAGGCTGCCGCGGGCTGCCTGACGATCGGCTTCGAGCGCGGCGCCGCGGCCTGGGAGTTCCTGCCGCCGAGCGACGACGCGTTCATCCGCCAGGAGCTCGTCGAGACGCTCTACCACGTCCTTTGGGAGAGCGTGCACGTGTTCCTCGACCATCTCGGCTCGAGCCGGAGCGGCGCCGGCAGCTCGGGCTTTCTCTACCCGTTCCTCGAGCACCGCGAGACCGACCTCGACGCGGTGCTTGCAGACGTCGCAGCTTCGGTCCTGATCAAGGCGCGTGAGGTCAGCGAGCTGCGCGTGCAGACGATCGGCCGGCACGCGGCCGACGTGGCGGCGGCTGGAGCGGCGATCCGGCAACGCCTCGAAGCAGGCGGCAAGGTGCTCGCCTTCGGGAACGGCGGCTCGGCGACCGACGCGATGGACGTCGTCGCCGATCTGCAATCCGCCGGCCGGCGAGCGCTCGACCTGACGGCGGACGCGGGGATCCTGACCGCGCTCGCCAACGACGTCGGGCCGGAGGTGATCTTCCAGCGGCAGATCATCGCCCACGGCCGCGAGGGCGATGTCGCGCTCGCTTTCTCGACGAGTGGCGGTTCGGCGAACATCCTGTCCGCGCTCGCGGAGGCGCGGCGCCGAGGGCTCGAGACGATCGCGATCCTCGGCTACGACGGCGGCAGGATTGCCGCCGAGGGGCTCGCCGACCATGTGGTCGTCGCGCCGTCGCAGTACATCCCGCGGATCCAGGAGGCGCATGCGACCGTCTACCACCTGCTCTGCGAGCGAGTCTCGGGACAGCGGCAGGCTCACGATCGAGCGGAGCTCGTCCGCGCATGAGCCGCTGGCTGCGCGCGCTCGATCGCCGCGAGTGGCTGCGCCTTTCCGGCTTTGCGGGCGCGGTGGCAATGCTGCACGTCGCGGGCTGGGGGCTCTTCGTCTACTACTCGCGGTCCTACCCGGCGCTCGCGGGCCTCGGCACGCTCGCCTACACCTTCGGTCTCCGTCACGCTTTCGACGCCGATCACATCGCGGCGATCGACAACACGACGCGGAAGCTCCTCGGACAGGGCAAGCGCCCCCTCGGCGTCGGCTTCTTCTTCTCGCTCGGCCATTCGACAATCGTCTTCTCGCTCGTCGCCGCGCTGGCCGTCGGCACGAAGACGGTCGGCACGAAGCTGCCGGTGTTCCAGAGCTACGGCGGCTACGTCGGCGCCGGCGTCTCCGGCACGTTCCTCTGGATCATCGGCGTGCTGAACCTGATCGTGCTCGTCGACATCGTTCGCATCTTCCGCGAGCTGAAGCACGGCCAGTACGACCGCGAGCGGCTCGAGCAGCGGCTGAACGACCGCGGGTTCATGAACCGCTTCTTCGTCGGCCGCTTCTTCCGGCTGATCGACCACTCCTGGCAGATGTATCCGCTCGGAGTGCTCTTCGGGCTCGGCTTCGACACGGCGACCGAGGTCGGGCTGCTCGCGATCGCCGCGGGAATCGCGACACACCAGATCCCGTTCCTCGCGATCCTGTCGCTGCCGCTCCTCTTCGCGGCCGGCATGTCGCTGATGGACACCGCCGACGGCGCGTTCATGAGCCAGGCCTACGGCTGGGCGTTCTCGAACCCGATCCGGAAGGTCTACTACAACATCACCGTCACGAGCTTGTCGGTGACCGTCGCGCTCGCGGTCGGCTCCGTCGAGCTGCTGCAGGTGCTCGCGACCAAGCTCGGTCTCGAGACCGGCGTCTGGGCCTGGCTGAACGCGCTCGACTTCGAGAAGCTCGGCTACGGGATCGTCGCGCTCTTCGTGCTCACGTGGGCGAGCTCGGTGGCGATCTGGAAGGGCCGCCGCATCGAAGAGCGCTGGCGCGGCTTCATCGACACCTGAGCTGGGGGACGCGCGGGGTAATGCGACCGTACGGCTAGCCGTACGGTCTCGGCGACTCTCCTCTGCTTCGAGTCGCTAGGCGGATGCGGTAGCTACATACGCTTTCGAGGGATATCCGCTACGCCGGAATGGCCGATGAAACCGCCACAGACCTGGTGTTCGTCACAGGTACCTGCGGCGATCGACCCAGAGGAGCTCTGCGGCCCCATGACCTTGCCTTCGTATCTACCGAGACTCGACCATTCACGCAACGGCGACGACGCACGCCCTCAGCTCGGCGCGGTGCTGCTCAAGAGCAAGATGCTCAGCCCGGAGCAGCTCGACGATGCACCCGTTCACCAGGCTGGAAGCGGGCGCCGCCTTGGCGAGATTCTCGTCGAGCGCGGGTGGCTCTTTCCGCAGGACATCGCACGCGCGCTTGCGACCCAGCTCGGTGTCGAGTACGTCGACATCCACCACATCTCGGTCGATCTCCGTGCGGCCAAGCGCCTGAAGCCGGACGTCGGCCAGCGCTGCTCGGCGATCGGTGTCCGCTCCATGAGCGACGGCACGCTGCTGATCGCGGTCGCCGATCCCACGAGCGAGAGCCTCAAGGAAGTTCGAGAGGCCGTGGACGGCCCGGTCGCATTCGCCGTCACCGAGCGCGACGACATCCAGAACGCGTGGCGCCGGATGCTCCAGGGATTCAAGCCCTAGGCGAATCGTCGCCTACGCCCCCGACGGCCTCAACTCGGCGTCGTCTCAGACCGCTGCGCTAGAGGCTCAAGCGATACCGCGAGCAGCCCAGGCGACGGAATTCACCGTGAACGGCGCCTCAGGCAACAGTTCCCGGCAGCGAGCTCGCAGCTCATCGCGTGCCGGCTCGTCGAGCTCCTGGGCATAGTCACCCGGCAGCCCGACGCCGAGCGTGAACGGTTCCCACCATTCGTCGAAGCTCGCGAAGTCGAGCGAGGACTCAAAGGTCGTTTCCTCGACGGCTGTCAGCCCCGCCTCCCCGAACAGCTCAGCGAGGTGGCCTTCGCGCGCGCCCGCGAGCCCGGACTCGTCGTGCGCATCCGGGTCGAGCTCCAACGCCGCCTGCCAGAACGTGGCCAGCGGGGTGCGTCCCCCGGCGTGGTCCCACACGCACGCGGCAACGACCCCGCCGGGGGACGTGATGCGCCTC
>JBBQQI010000062.1:0-15257 GCA_038216085.1 Gaiellales bacterium
GCCCCTCGGCACGGCGTTCACCGTCTCTGTCGAAGCGCGCAGCGGCGTCACGACGGGCATCTCCGCCGCCGACCGAAGCCGCACGATCCAGGTGGCGATCCACGCCGACTCGACGGCGCACGATCTCGTGCAGCCGGGGCACGTCTTCCCGCTGCGCGCGCGTCCGGGCGGCGTGCTCGAGCGCATCGGGCAGACCGAGGCGGCGGTCGACCTCGCGCGCCTCGCCGGACTGAACCCGTCGGGGGTCGTCTGCGAGATCATGAACGAGGACGGCACGATGGCGCGCGTCAGCGACCTCGTGCCCTACTGCGAGCGGCACGGGCTGAAGATGGTCACCGTCGCCGATCTCGTCGAATACCGCCGGCGGCACGAGAAGCTCGTCGAGCGCGGTGCGGCCGTCCAGTTGCCGACCGAATACGGCGATTTCACCGCGATCGCCTTCCGGGAGAAGCTGAACGGCAAGACGCACGTGGCGCTCGTCAAGGGCGAGGTCGAGGGCGCGGAGAGCGTGCTCGTGCGCGTCCATTCCGAGTGCCTGACCGGCGACGTCTTCCATTCGCTTCGCTGCGACTGCGGCGAGCAGCTCGACCACGCACTCGTCCAGATCGAGGCGGAAGGGCGCGGGGTGCTGCTCTACATGGCGCAGGAGGGACGCGGGATCGGCCTGCTGAACAAGCTGCGCGCCTACGAGCTGCAGGAGCAGGGCTTCGACACCGTCGAGGCCAATCTCGAGCTCGGCTTTCCGGCCGACGCGCGCGACTACGGCATCGGCAACCAGATTCTCTCCGACCTCGGACTGACGACCTTGCGGATCCTCACGAACAATCCGAAGAAGCTGGTCGGGATCGACGGGTTCGGGCTGACCGTGGTCGAGCAGGTGCCGATCGAGATCGTCCCGAACGCCGAGAACAAGCGCTACCTCGCGACCAAGAAGACTAAGCTCGGCCACAGATTGCACCATCAGGATCTCAAGAACCTCGACTACGAACCGGAGACTTCATGAGCGATCCAAACGACAGCATGCTGCCACCGTTGAGCCCCCCGCCCGACGCCGACACACCTCAGCCCGAGAACGCCGACGTGGCGCCGGCAGCTCCTCCGAACCCGGTCGTCGAGCTCGACGAGCCCGGCGACGACGGTTCAGGCGATCCGTTCGAGGGCTGGCCCGCCGCGGAGTCGGCCGCCGTGATCGAGGAGTCGCCGGCCGACGTCAGCGTCGAGCACGTGCGCGGCGAGATCGACGTGCCGAGCGGTTACACCGTGCTCGAAGGCACACCGCTCGGTCACCGCCGCTCGGTTGGCGTCGTCATCTCCCGCTTCAACGGCGGCGTGACGAACCTGATGCTGAACCGCGCGCTCGGGGCCCTGATCGAGGCGGGGGTCGCACAGGACGCGATCACGGTCCTGCCGGTGCCGGGCGCATTCGAGCTGCCGCTCGCAGCAATGGCCCTCGCAAAGACGCGCCGGTATGCCTGCATCGTCGCGCTCGGCGCGATCGTCCGGGGCGAGACACCTCATTTCGACTACGTCGCAGCTGAATGCGCTTCCGGGCTGCAGCTGGCCGGGATCGAGACCGGCGTGCCCGTCTCCTTCGGCGTCCTGACCGTCGACAACGTCGCTCAGGCCGAAGCCCGGGTCGAGAAGGCTGCTGATGCCGTTCGCTCGGCGCTCGAGATGGCCGACCTGTTCGCGCGGCTGCGGGCAAGCGCTCGGGCCTGACCACACAGACGCGTAGTCGCTACAATCCCGCCCGCGATGTCGAAGATCTGTGCCTATTGCGGGAAGAAGCCGTCCTTCGGCAACCACCGCTCCCACTCGATGGTCGCGACCAAGCGCCGGTTCGATCCGAACCTCCAGCGCATCCGGGTGCTCCTGAAGGGCTCGCCTCAGCGGGCCTACGTCTGCACTCGCTGCCTTAAAGGCGGCAAAGTCATCAAAGCCGTTTAGCTGCACTGGGCCGGCGCCCGCTTCGCGGGCGCCTCTCGCCAGAGCAGCTAAAGCGTTTCGGGAGTTCGCAACCGATCGCGGCGGCAATAGGGTCTAATCCTGTGCCGTGGCGGATGACCTGACGCTGAACCTCGAGCTGGGAAAGCTCACCATCTCACGCGACGCTGTCGCGGAGATCGTCGCCGAGACGGCGCTCGGCTGTTACGGCATCGTCGGCCTCTCCGCAGGGACGCGCGTCGGCCGGCTCTTCCGCCGGGAGGGAATCAGCGTCGACGGCGACACGAAGGCGCTGCGCATCGAGCTGCACGTCGTCGTCGAGCACGGCCTCAACCTTGCCGAGGTCGCAGCGACGGTGCGCTCCCAGGTCTCCTACGAGCTGACGCGCCTCACCGGGCTCGAGGTGGCCGCGGTCGAGGTCGTCATCCAGCGGGTGCGGCAGAGTGCATGAAAAGCGTGTGCATGAGAGCGCGCCTGAAGGTGTTCGCATGAGGGCCCGTGCCCGCGGGCTCGTCGAGGGCGCACGCGCTGCGATCGAGGCGCACCGCCGCCGCATCGACGACCTCAACGTCTATCCGGTGCCCGACGGTGACACCGGGACGAACCTGACGCTGACCGTTCGTTCGATCTCGGAAGCGCTCGCCGGGGAGGGCACCGAGGATCGCGCGAGCATCGCGAAGGAGATCTCGCGCGCCGCGCTGATGGGCGCGCGCGGCAACTCGGGCGTGATCCTCTCGCAGATCGTCCGCGGGGCGACGGAGTCGCTCGCCGAGTCCGACGACCTCGCGAAAGCCTTTCGCTCTGCCAGCGATGCCGCCTATCGCGCCGTCAAGCGGCCGGTCGAGGGGACGATGCTGACCGCCGTGCGCGAGATGGCTGACGCCGCGGAGCGCGGTCTGTCGATCGCCGAGATCGTCGTGGCCGGCGACGAGGCGGTCGTCAAGACGCGGGAGATGCTGGACGTGCTGCGAGAGGCCGGCGTGGTCGACGCCGGCGCCGCCGGGCTCGTCGAAATCGTGCGTGGGCTCGCGTCGGCGGCGAGCGGCGAGCCGCTGCCCGAGGCGCCCGAGCACACCGAGGAGATCGGGTTCGACGCGATCCACCAGGAGCTGTCGCGCTACCGCTACTGCACGGTGTTCGTCGTCGAAGGGGAGGAGCTCGACCTCGACGCGCTCGAGTCGGAGCTCGAGGAGTTTGGCGACTCGCTGCTCGTCGTCGGCGACCAGAACGCGTTAAAGGTGCATGTGCACACCGACGAGCCCGGGCGGGCCCTTTCACTCGGCGTCGCGCGCGGCATCGTCGGCGGCGTCGAGGTGGCGAACATGCACGAGCAGACGCACCAGCGCGAGGAGCGCCTGCTGCACGCGGTGCCTGAGGAGCAGACGACTGCACTTGTCGCCGTCGCGTCGGGCGCCGGCAACCGCGCGCTTTTCGAGAGCTTCGGCGCGGCCGTCGTCGAAGGCGGGCGCACGATGAATCCCGCGACGGCAGACCTGCTCAGCGCCATCGAGTCCGCGAACGCGGGCGAAGTGGTCGTGCTTCCGAACAACAAGAACGTGATCATGGCCGCCGAGCAAGCGGCAGATCACTCGTCGAAGACGGTGCGCGTCGTGCCGACGACCTCGCTGCAGGCCGGGCTCGCCGCACTCGTCGCGTTCGAGCCGTCGGTGGACGCCACGACCAACGCCGGAGCGATGCGCGAAACCGTCGACTCGGTCGCTACCGGAGCCGTCACGATCGCCTCGCGCGACGTCACGTTGAACGGTGTCGACGTGCAGACCGGCAAGTGGCTCGGCCTCGCAGACGGCGAGCCGGTCGCGGGCGGCGAGAGCTTCGACGAGGTCGTCCGCGCCGTGCTCGCGAAGCTCCTCGCGGAGCCGCGCGGCATTCTGACGCTGCTGACCGGAGAGGACGCGCCGCAGCTCGACGGTCTGCTCGGCGAGCTCGCCGCGGCGCACCCCGAGCTCGAGCTCGAAGTCCACGAAGGGGGTCAGCCTCATTACCCGCTGCTCCTCGCGGCGGAATGAGCGGGACCGCAGTGCGAGTCGTCCTGGTCGAGGACAACGACATTTTCCGCCAGACCCTCGAGCTGCTGCTCGGGATGCGTGACGAGATCGACATCGTCGGCAGCGTCGCAAACGGGTACGACGCTGCGGCAGCCTGCGCAGAGCTGCAGCCCGATGTCGTCTTGATGGACTACCGCATGCCCGGCCTGAACGGCGCCGAGGCAACGAGGGCAGTGCTCACCGCGTGTCCGAGGACGAACGTCGTCTGCCTGAGCGCGTCGGTCACCGAGCAGGAGGTCGACGAGGTGCGCGCGGCCGGCGCAGTCGCGGTGGTGACGAAGGACGAGGACTTCGACCGGCTGATCGCCACGGTCTGCGAAGCTGCTGCTGCGTGAAGCTCACGACCGAGAACACCGCAGTCGTCCTCGATTCGACCGCCGACTTCCCCGACGCGCCGCAGCGCTTCCCGAACTTCCGGGTCGTGCCGCTGTACGTGCGCTTCGGCGACGAGAGCTACAAGGACTACATCGAGATCACGCCGGCTCGTTTCTACGAGCGCCTGACCACCGCCGCGGAGCTGCCGACGACGTCGCAGCCGACTCCCGCGGACTTCCTCGCGACCTACGAGGAGCTCGCGCCGTCCTACGAGCGGATCCTCTCGCTGCAGATCTCCTCGACGCTCTCGGGGACGTATGCCAGCGCGCAGGCCGCGGCAGAGCTGCTCGGCGGTGACGCGGTGCGCGTGATCGACTCGCGCACGGTGTCGGCCTCGATCGCGCTGCTCGCACTCGGCGTGCAACGGCGGCTCGAGCGTGGCACGACCGACGAGGAAATCGACGCGTTCGTCGCGCGCTACCGGGCCGAGCACCAGCTGCTTTTCACGGTCAGCACGCTCGAATACCTGAAGAAGGGCGGTCGCATCGGCCGCGCAGCAGCGCTCGCCGGCAACCTGTTGAACGTGAAGCCGATCCTGACGATCCGCGACGGCGAGGTCGTGCCGTTGAACAAGGTGCGCGGAAACCAGAAGGCGTTCGCCGAGTTCCGCGCGATCTTCGATGCGTCGTCGACGAACTCGCCGTCGCTGAAGGTCGGGATCGCGCATGCGGCTGCTCCAGAACGGCTGGCCGCTCTGCGTCGGCTCGTCGAGCACGAGCGTCCGCAGGCGGCGATCGAGGTCTCGACGACGCTCGGCGCGGTCGTCGGCACGCATGCCGGGCCGGGCACGGTCGGGTTCTTCTGGTTCGACGACGCCGACTGATCGGATGGGGTCCGTCCGGACCTGGTCCTATGCTCGGTCCCGGTGGCAACGATGACCCGAACGCACGCGGGTTTCACAGGCGTGGTCCAGAACGAGTGGCGCAGGCCGCGCGGGTGGTTTGCGCCCGCAGCGCTCGCCGGCATCACGATCGACCAGCTCCCCGGCGTCGGCGCCGCGCTCGCCAAGCGCCTGCGCGCGCTCGGGATCGAGACCGTGTCCGACCTGCTGCTGCACCGGCCGCGCCGCTACGAGCAGGCGGTCGACGAGATCGCGATCTCGCAGCTCTGGGGAGACGACGAGGTCGCGATCGCCGGCGTCGTCCAGGACGTGCGCACGCGCCGCCTCGGCGGGCGCCGCACGATCGTCACGGCTCGGATCAAGGACGACAGCGGCTCGATCGGCGCGTCCTGGTTCAACCAGGCGTGGCTCGCCGAGAAGCTGACGCCCGGCACCCACCTCCGCCTGCGCGGCAAGCTCGGCCGCTACGGCTTCGACGTCAAGAGCTACGACGTCGGGGCCCCCAAGGCGACCGCTGACTTCGCACCGGTTTACCCGGCGAGTGAGCAGGTGCCGTCGACGAAGCTTCGCGAGCTCGTGCGCACGGCGCTCGCGCAGTACGGGCGGTACCTGCCCGATCCGCTGCCGGCAGAGCTCGAGCTGCCGACACGAGCCGACGCGCTCAGTGCGATCCACTTCCCGGTCGACCTGGCCGAGGCGGAGGACGCGCGGCGCCGCCTTGCGTTCGACGAGCTCTTCACGCTGCAGCTCGTCGTCGCGAGCTCGCGTGACGAGGACGCGGTCGCCGAGCCGCTGCCCGCGCCCGGCGAGCTCGTCGGCCGCTACCGCGCGGTGCTGCCGTTCGAGCTGACCGAGCATCAGGAGCAGGCGATCGCCGAGATCGACGTCGATCTCGAGCGGCGCGTTCCGATGCAGCGCCTGCTGCAGGGCGACGTCGGCTCGGGCAAGACCGTCGTCGCGTTCTATGCGCTCCTGCGCGCGGTCGAGCAGAGCCGGCAGGGAGCGCTGATGGCGCCGACCGAGACCCTGGCCGAGCAGCACTTCCTGACGATCGAGCCGCTCTGCGCGCAGCTCGGCGTGCGCTGTGTCCTGCTGACCGGTTCGGCGCGCGCGAAGAAGATCCGCGACGAGATCGCAAACGGCGTCGCCCAGATCGCCGTCGGCACGCACGCGCTGATCCAGCGCGACATCGAGTTCGCCGACCTGGCGGTCGCGGTCGTCGACGAGCAGCACCGCTTCGGCGTCGAGCAGCGGCATGCACTCTCCGCGGGGCGCGCTCCTCACGTATTGCACATGACGGCTACGCCGATTCCACGCACGCTCGCGTTGACGATCTACGGCGACCTCGCGGTCAGCGAGATCGCGAAGCCGCCGGCGAACCGCAAGCCGATCGTGACGGCGTGGGTGGGGGCCGAGCGCTCGAGCGAGGCCTATGCGCGCCTGCGCGTCCACCTCGACGCGGGGCGTCAGGCCTACGTCGTCTGCCCGCTGATCGAGCAGTCCGAGATTCGCCTGGCGCGCGCCGCCGAGGAAGAGGCAGAGCGCCTGGGCCGCGCCGAGCTGAAGGGCTACCGGGTCGGGCTGCTGCACGGCCGGCTGAAGACGGCCGAGCGCCGCGAAGTGATGAGGGAGTTCAAGGAGGGTCTGCTCGACGTGCTCGTCGCGACGACGGTGATCGAGGTCGGTGTCGACGTCCCGAACGCGACGATCATGATCGTGCAGGAGGCAGACCGCTTCGGCCTCGCCCAGCTCCATCAGCTGCGCGGGCGCGTCGGGCGTGGGGCCGAGCAGAGCTACTGCCTGTTGATCTCACGGGACAAGCTCGAGCTCACCGATGTCGCGCAGTCGCGCCTCGCTGCGCTCGTCGAGACGACGGACGGCTTCGAGCTTGCGGAGGTCGACCTCGAGCTGCGCGGCGAGGGCCAGCTGCTCGGCACGCGCCAGTCGGGGTGGAGCGATCTGCGCTTCACGAAGCTGCGCGCCGACCGCGACCTGCTCGAGCGGGCCCGGGAGCTCGCGCGTGATCTGCACGACGAGGACGGCCCGTGGCAGGACGAGGCGGGCCGCCTCGGCTCGCTCGCGGGCGTTTAGCACCTTGGCTCGGCGTGTGGCATCATGTGGTCACATGGTGCGAATCGGGATCAGAGAGCTCCGCGACAACCTCACGTCGACGATCCGGCGCGTGCGGGCGGGGGAGGCATTCGAGGTGACGCACGACGGCGAGCCGGTCGCTGTGCTCTCTCCCGTCAAGCGCACGCGACTCGAGGAACTGATCGCCTCGGGAGACGTCACGCCCGCGAAGCGCCCCCTGCAGATCCCGCGGAAGCGCTTCAAGGTCGAGGGAGATCGAACCATCAGCGAGATCTTGGATGACCTCCGCTCCGACCGGATCTGAGCCACGAATCGTGTACGCGGATTCGTCCGCGCTCGTGAAGCTACTCGCCGACGAGCCCGAGACACTTGCGCTCGAGCGGCACCTCCTCTCCGACGGCAGGTCGCTGGTCTCGAGTGCGCTCGCCCAGGTTGAAGTATTCCGCGCCGCCCGGCTCGCGGGCACCGTCGGCGAGGCTGCGACGAAGACGCGGTTACTCCTCGACGAGGTTGGGATACTGGCGCTGAGCGACGCTGTGCTCGCGCGGGCGGCTCGCCTGGACCCTCCGGCGCTCAGATCGCTTGATGCAATCCATCTTGCGTCGGCCCTCGAGCTCGGCGTGGCGGAGATGCTCGTCTATGACCATCGGCTGGCCGACGCAGCTCGCTCACAGGGAATCACTGTCTCCAGCCCCGGCGCGTGAGAATCATCGCCGGCACGCACCGCGGGCACAGGATCTCGGCCCCGCCCGGCCGGGACACCCGGCCGACGTCGGACCGTGTGCGCGAGAACGCGTTCAACCTGATCGGCCCGGTCGACGACGCCGACGTGCTCGATCTCTTCGCCGGCTCGGGAGCGATGGCGCTCGAGGCGCTGAGTCGTGGGGCGGCCAGCGCGACGCTCGTCGAGTCCAACCGCGACGCGTGCCGCACGATCAACGCGAACCTCGACAAGCTCGATCTGAAGGCGATCGTGCTCTGCCAGGATGCCGTTCGGGCGACCGCGCGTGACCGCCGCACGTACGACCTCGTCCTCTGCGATCCGCCCTACGACTTCGACCGGAGCCGCCTCGTGCCGCACCTGCCGAGGCTCCTGAACGAGGCCGGGCTGCTCGTCTGGGAGAGCTCGGGACGCGCCGAGCCACCCGAGGTGCCGGGCCTGGAGGTGCGAACCTCCCGCAAGTACGGCTCCGCACGGCTTACCCTGTTCGAACTGTGATCACTGCTATCTACCCCGGCACCTACGATCCCGTCACGAACGGGCACGTCGAGGTGATCAATCGCGCGGCGCGGATCTTCGACCGAGTGGTCGTCGGCGTCGTCGGGAATCCCCATCACAAGAAGCCGATGTTCGAGGTTCCCGAGCGGGTTGCCTTCCTGAAAGAGGCGCTCGCAGACACCACGAACGTCGAAGTCGACGTCTTCAGCGAGCTCGTGGTCGACTTCGCCCGGCGCTGGGAGGCGAAGGTGATCGTCAAGGGGCTGCGCGTGCTCTCGGACTTCGAGTGGGAGTTCCAGATGAACCAGCTGAACCGTCATCTGGCGCCCGAGATCGAGACCGTCTACGTGATGGCGAGCCCCCAGGTCAGCTTCGTTTCCTCGAGCGGCGTGAAGGAGATCGCACTGTTCGGGGGAAATGTCGAAGAGCTCGTGCCCAGGGCCGTCGCGCGTCGTTTGAAGGCCATGTTCCCGAACGGTCGAGGCGGCGCTCCGCTCTCCGACCAAGAGTAGACTGGATTTCCATGGATGTTCTCGTTCTGATCGACAAGCTCGACGACCTCGTGCACAACGCGAAGGCCGTGCCGCTGACCGACCAGGTTCGTATCGATCGTGAGGAGATCTACGACATCCTCGATCAGATGCGGGCGACGATCCCGGAGGAAATCAAGCAGGCTCGCTGGATCGTCAAGGAGCGCCAGGAGATGCTCGCCGAGGCCAAGCGCGAGCAGGACAGGCTCCTCCAGGAGGCGCGCGAGCAGGCGGTGCGTGAGGCTTCGCAGACGGAGATCGTCAAGCTGGCCGAGCGGCAGGCACAGGAAATCATCGACGAGGCGCGGCGAAGTGCCCGCGAGATGCGCCTCGAGATGGAGGACTGGGCCGACGGCATGCTGGCGACGCTCGAGACGAACCTCGACAAGTTCCTCGTCGCGGTGCGCCGCGGCCGGGAGCGGCTGCACGAGCGCTCGCAGGAGTCGGTGGTCGCCGGAATCGGCCCCGTCGACCTCTCCGACAACGGCTCCAGCTTTTAGTGGTCTGAGCGCGCGGTTCGCTACCCTCGTCGCATGACGAGCTTCAGCCTGCGCCAGGTGAAGCTCCGTCCCGGCGAGCAGTACCGTGATGCGCTCGAGGTGGAGCTGTCCCCGCTCAACTACGGCGGACAGCACTATCTCCCGGTGCCCCACGAGGTGCCGGCGGAGTTCGAGATCACGCGTGCGACCACCGGCACGCTCTTTCGCCTGGCCTTCACGACCCGGCTCCACGGGCCTTGCTACCGCTGCCTCGGCGAGGCCGTGCTCGAGCTGCCGATCCGGGCGCAGGAGTACCAGGACGAGGCACCGACCCACGAGGACATGACGACGCCGTACATCGAGGCGGACCTGCTCGACGTCTCCGGCTGGGCGCGTGACGCGATCGCACTCGCGCTGCCCGAGAAGATCCTCTGCCGCGACGACTGCGCAGGGCTGTGCGGCGTCTGCGGCAAGAACCTGAACGACGAGCCCCACACGCACGAGGAACGGCATGACGACCCACGCTGGGCCGCACTCGCAGCACTGTCCTCTGAAGAGCTGCGCTCTTAAGAGCTGCGCTCTGAAGAGCTGCGCTCTGAAGAACTGCGCGACGCGCCCCGTTAGGCCACCTGCTTTTTGGACATGTCCCAGGGCCTGTCCCCGGGACATGTCTGATCTGGACAGGCCTAGACGCGCGTGGAGCGGCGCTCCAGCAGCACGACGTCGCGCCACTCGCCGCGCTTCTGGGCGAGCCGCTCGCGCACCCCGACGAGCCGGAAACCGCATCGCTCGTGCAAGGCGACGGACGCCTCGTTGCCGGCGAGGATCCCCGCCTGGATCGTCCAGACGCCCACCTCGTCGGCGCGGCGCACGAGCTCCTGCAAGAGCGCGTGCCCGACGCCCCGGCCGCGTGCCGCAGCGGCGACGTAGACCGAGTTCTCGGTCACGCCGCGGTAGCACTCCCGCCCCGAGACGGGGGCGAGCGCTCCCCAGCCAATCACCTCGCCGTCGCGGGCGACGAGCCGCGGCGCGGTCAGGTGCGAGGCATCCCACGTCGGCCAGTCCGGCACGGATTCTTCGAAGGTGCCGGTGTCGAGGCCTTCCTCGTAGATCCGCGCGCACGCCGGCCAGTCGTCGGCGGTCAGCTCGTCGATCGTCACGTGGCCGAGCGCCTTAACGGCGGCATGGCTATAGTGGGCGGCCGCCATGGCTGTCCCCAAGAGGAAAACGTCGAAATCGCGCCGCGACAAGCGTCGCGCGACGCACAGCGTCGAGGCACCGCGTGTCAACTCGTGCCCGCAGTGCGGCTCGCCGAAGCTCGCCCATCGCATCTGCCCGACCTGCGGCACGTACAAGGGCCGCGAGGTCGAACCGCTCCGCCTCCAAGCTCCATAAGTGACACGCGTCGCAGTCGACGCACTCGGAGGAGACAAGGCACCCGGCGAGGTGATCCAAGGGGCGCTCGCTGCAGCCGCCGACGGGATCGAAATCACGCTCTACGGCCCCGCGGGCCTCGACACCCACGGCCTGCGGCTCGTCGAGACGAGCGAGGTGATCGAGATGTCCGACAAGCCGGCCGAAGCGGTCCGCGGCAAGCCAGACTCGAGCCTCGTCGCCGCGGTTCGCGCAGTGGCCGTCGGAGATGCGGACGCAGTGCTCTCGGCCGGGAACACCGGTGCGGTCCTCGCCGCCGGGCTCCTGTATCTGCGCCGGCTCCCCGGGGTGATGCGACCCGCGATCGCCGTCCCGATCCCGTCGCGCGACGGCCCGTCGCTCCTGCTCGACGCCGGCGCCAACGCCGACGCGCGCCCCGACCACCTCGTGCAGTTCGCCCACATGGGATCGGTCTTCAGCCGGGAGCTTCTCGACGTCTCGAGGCCCGAGATCCGGCTGCTCTCGATCGGCGAGGAGGACGGCAAGGGCAACGCCCTGACGATCGAGGCACACAGGCTGCTGAGCGAGGAGGACGGCCTGAACTTCGGCGGGAACGCGGAGAGCCGTGACCTGCTGCGCGGGGCAGCGGACGTGATCGTCACCGACGGGTTCACCGGCAACATCGCGCTCAAGCTGCTCGAGGGAACGATCAAGGATCTGCTCGACGCGCTTCGGGACGAGGTCTCCTCCACGGCGGGCGGGAAGCTCGGCGGGCTCCTGATCAGGCCCGCTGCGCGCCGCCTGCGGACGCGTTTCGACCCCGACACCTACGGCGGCGCCTACCTGCTCGGCCTGAAGGGCCTCGCGGTGATCGCGCACGGCTCGAGCGGCTCCCAGGCGGTCGCAAACGCGATCAGGCTCGCCGCGCAGGGCGTCGAGCGCCGGGTCGTCGAGCGGCTCGCGGAGCGGCTCCCCGAGCGCGTCCGTGTATGATCGCGCCGTTTTCCGGAAGCGTCAGAGAGCTCGTTTTCCAGCCCCCCACAACGACTTGAGGTGACATGGCAGCGTCGCGTGAAGAGGTCTTCGAACGCGTCAAGGATGTCTTGACGGAACAGCTCGGCGTCGAGGACGATCAGATCACCGAGGAGGCGTCGTTCCAGGAGGACCTGGATGCCGACTCGCTCGACCTCGTCGAGTTGATCATGGAGCTCGAGGATCAGTTCGGGATCAAGATCTCCGACGAGGACGCCCAGAAGATCACGACTGTCGGGCAGGCCGTCGACTACGTCACGTCCCACCAGTAGGGGCAGTCTGAAGTCTCTGCGGGAGCTGATCGACGAGCTCCCAGCCAAGCGGGCGGCGGCGGTCTTCACGCACGCGTCGTGGGCCGCCGACCGCACTGCTTCCTACGAGCGGCTCGAGTTCCTCGGGGACTCGGTGCTCGAGCTCGCAATCGCCCGCGCGCTCTACGAGCGGTTTCCGGACTTCAACGAAGGCCGAATGGCGAAGATCCGCTCACACGTCGTCTCGCGTGCGAGCTGCGCGGTCGTCGCGCGCGACCTCGACCTCGGCGAGCGGCTCGTGCACGAGGCGGCGAACCTGCCCGAGGGCGAGGTCGGCCGTCTCTCGACGAACCGCAACGTGCTCGCGGCCCTGCTCGAGGCGGCGCTCGCAGCCGTCTTCCTCGAGCACGGCTTCGAGGCGATCGAGCCGGCGGTCGTCGAGGCGTTCGACCCGCGGATCGAATACGCGCTGAACACGTATGTCGACCACAAGACGGAGCTGCAGGAACGGCTCGCAAAGAGCGGGCGCGCTGTCGTCTACTCCGTGCTCGAGATCGAAGGCCCGCCCCACGACCGCACGTTCACGGCCGCCGCGGTGATCGACGGCAAGGAGGCGGGCCGCGGCACCGGTCGCTCGAAGAAGGACGCCGAGCAGGTGGCCGCCCAGCAGGCGCTCGCAGCCGACGACGCGGATTCCCGGTAGGAGCAGGCACAACGTGACGCCTGCCGGGCGGCGTCCGCGCCGCCCGCGATACTTGGTCTCCGCGTGCACCTGAAGGCCATCAAACTCCGGGGGTTCAAGTCATTCGTGGATCCGGTCGAGATCCGGCTGGAGCCGGGGGTCGCCGTCGTGGTCGGCCCGAACGGCTCCGGCAAGTCGAACGTCTCGGACTCGATTCTCTGGGCGACCGGCTCGATGAGCCCGGGCGAGCTGCGGGCCGAGAAGCCCGACGACGTGCTCTTCTCGGGCTCTGCCGGGCGTCAGCCGACCGATCTCTGCGAGGTCGACCTGCTCTTCGACAACGCCGACGGCGGCTGGCCCGATCTTCCCTACTCCGTGGTCTCGGTCACGCGCCGGCTCCAGCGCGGCGGCGAAGGCCAGTACCTCGTGAACAAGACACCGGTCCGGCGCATCGATCTCGTCGAACTGCTCTCCGACGTCGGGCTCGGCGGCGGCCTGCGCTCGGTGATCTCGCAGGGCCGCGTCGAGACAGTGCTCAATTCGAAGCCGGCCGAGCGCCGCGAGCTGATCGAGGAGGCGGCCGGGCTCGGCCGTTTCAAACGCCGCCGTCATCGCGCCGAGCTGAAGCTCGCGCGCGTCGGCATCCAGGTCGAGCGTGCACGCGACCTCGAGGACGAGGTCAAGAAGCGCCTGCGGCCGCTCGCGCTCCAGGCGACCGCTGCCGAACGCGCCGAGAAGCTCGGGGTCGAGATCACGCGCCTCCAGGCCGCGATCGCGACGCTCGACCTCGTGCGCCTCGCCGACCGCCGCGCGGAGGCCGAGGGCCGCCGCGTGACGACAGCGGAGGAACGTCGCCTGCTCGACGAGCAGATCTCTGCACTCGTCGCGGAACGCGAGCGCGCAGAGGAAGAGCTGACCGACTCCGCCGGTTCGCGCGAGCAGGCAACTGCCGCGCTCTACCGGCTGCGGAGCGGTGGAGAGCGCATGGCGCTGCGGCACGAGTCCGCGGCCTCGCTGACTGCGTCGCTCCGCGCCGAGCTCGAAGCCGCGCACGCGTACGACCCGACAGCGTCCGTCGAGCTCGAGGCCGCTGCCCGCGCTGCTGCCACGTCTGCCCAGTCGTCGGCCGCCGAGGGCGCACGGCTGCAGGTCGAGGCCGAGGAGCGCTGGGCACGTGTCGCAGCGATCGAGCGAAGCATGCAGGCGACGCTCGCCGGCGAGCTCGACGAGGTGCTCGGCCGCCGCTCGCAGACGGAATCCGTTCTGACCGGTGGCAGTCGAGACGCGCTGCTCGCACTGCGCGGAGCGGCGCAGCGCGTCAACGTGCGGCACGAATCGGCCCAGAGACTGCTGGCGGAATTGCAGGCCGAGCTCCTCGAGTCGCGCCACGTGCCGAGCGGGCCGTCACCTGCAGAGCTCGGCCAGGCCGCCGACGAGACCGACGCCGCCGCCCGCGCCGCGTTGCGTGAGCGCGAGGATCTCGAGGCGCGCGTACGTCTTGCGCGCGAGCGCCTGACCGCGCTCGAGCAGTCACTCGCCGAGCGCGAAGGACTGCCGCCCGCCGCCCGTGCGCTCGCCGAAGCGGGCGAGCAGCTCGCGCTGCAGATGCTGCAGGTCGAAGCGGGCGCAGAGCGCTCGGTGGCAGCCGCGCTCGCACATCGCGCTTCGGCGGTGCTCGCCGACAGTCCAGAGCGTGGTCTCGAGCTCGTGCAGCAGGCGCAGGCCGCAGGGCTCGGCTCGGTGCTCGTCCTCGTCGGTCGCGACCCGCGTGAACTCGTGCTCCCGGTCGTGGCGCGTGAGGAACTGCTGGGCTCGGCCGTCCCGGTCGTCACCGTCGACGGCATCGGCTGGGATCCGCAGCGCGGCGAGCTCTGGTTTGCCGGTGAGACGGCTGAGGCGGTTTTGCTCGAGCTCGAGGCACGTCGTCGCGAGCTCGGCGCGGAGGTCGAGGAGTTGATCGCACGCGCAGGCAGCGCCGCGACGCGCGCCGACGAAGCAGCCGAGCGCGCGCAGGCGGCCGCCGACGCCTTCGCACCGGTTGCGCACCTCCGGACGATCCGTCGTGCCGACCCTGCCCGGCTCGAGCGGCTCGTCGCCGGCGCCGGAAGACTCGATGAGACTTTGAGGGTTGCGGCAGCTGCTGCGGCTCGGCTCGAGACGCCGCTCGCCGAACGAGCCGGCAGGTTCGCCGAGGACCTGCGCGGGCTTGCGACGCGCGAAGGTGAGCTCCGCGCCGCAGCCGCTGCGGTCGATGCGCGCGCGCTCGCCGCCGAGCGGCGGGCGAACGGCCGCCGGGCAGAGGCAAGCGGCGACGTCGACGAGTTGCGTCTCCGGGCCGAGGAGCTCTCCTCGCTCGCCGCGGAGGCCGCACAG
>JBBQQI010000063.1:0-14522 GCA_038216085.1 Gaiellales bacterium
ACAACGCGTCGACGACTGCCGGTGCGCTCCCCCCGCCGAAAAGAAGGCCCGCAACCGCGGGCCTCCAAGCCGTGCAACTTGACAAACCTCACTCCATATCAGCTGTCACGACGAACTCGGGCGCGGCTTCGATTCGCAGCGTAAATCGCACGGCACACTCCGCAAGCTGGAGGCACGCTCGTGAGCATCCCGACGGTCACGAGGCTTGCGCGGTCGCGACCTGCGCGCGCCCGGCAGCCTCCTGATCGTGCGCCGCCCGGTAATCATCGGTTTGCTCCTTCGTTAGCCACGCCTGCGCGAAAGTTCCTCGACCTCACGAACGATGTGCTCGTACTGCCCATCGGGCAGCGTGGGCGGGACACCGACAGCGAACCAGGGCGCGTGCGCGAGGATCGAGTCGATCGGCATCACATCGCTGAGTCGGCGCGCCCGGCGGTCGTAGATCCGCCCGAGCGGGAACGGGCCGTACTCGCCGTACATGCCCTCGCTGACGCCGATCAGGAACGAGTCGCCGGACTGGCCGATCAGCTCCATCGCTTGGACCCGTCTCATCGTCGCCGTACCTTCCTCGGGATCGAGACTGGTGCGCGCCGGTTGCGCGCCAGTAGACTCCCCCATCCAGCGGATTTCAGGCCCCTTTGAGCGGATCCAGGCTCCGCAGCCTGAATGAGCCAAAGGCCGCCGTTTGCACGGCTTGCTTGAACGCTGGGAAGCGGGTGGCGGGAATCGAACCCGCGTGATCAGCTTGGAAGGCTGGAGCTCTACCATTGAGCTACACCCGCGCAGCAGTTCTCTAGGTTAGCGCGGGTGCTCATCGCACATTCTCCGTATGCCTGGCAGGCCGACGTCGACACGACCGTGGTCGTGCCGGTGCTCTCGCTGCTCTATCTCTTCGCCGCCGGCAGGCTCGGCGCACCGCGGCGGCGGGTCGGGTGCTACGCCGGAGCGATGGTGCTGCTTGCGATCGCGTTCTGGACGCCGCTGCACCACCTCGGCCTGCACTACCTCCTGACAGCCCACCTGCTGCAGAACGTGATCCTCGCCGAATGGGCGCCCCTACTTGCTGTGCTCGGCGTCTCCGCGCCGATGGCGGCCTGGCTTGCACAGGCGCGCGCCTGGCGCTTCGCGACCCACCCGGCCGTTGCCCTGCCGGTCTGGCTCGCCGACTACTTCTTCTGGCACCTCCCACCGGTCTACGGCGCGGCGCTCGATCACCAGTCGTGGCTGATCCACCTCGAGCATGCGTGCTACTTCGGAACGGGGATCCTCGTCTGGTGGCCGCTCGTCCAGGACGTGCCGCGGCGGCTCGCCTCGGGCGGCCGCGCCGCGTATGCCTTCGCGGCGTTCGTGCTCGCAGCGCCCCTCGGACTGCTGCTCGCGCTGCTGCCAAAGCCGATCTACCCGTTCTACGAGCACGTCGGCACACGCGTCTGGGGGCTGAGCCCGCTCGCAGACCAGGAGATCGGCGGCGTCACGATGGCGAGCGAGCAGGCGCTCGTGCTCTTCGTCGTCTTCCTCTTCTGGTTCCGCCGGTTCCTCGCCGAGGAGGGCGCTATTTGAGGCAGGCGGTGATGCGCTCGATGTCAGCGTCCGACGGATGTTCGTGCCAGAGCATCACGGCGTTCCCTTGCTCGCGCAGGACGTCGTCGATGCCGACGTTCTTCGAGCGGAAGCGCCGGTAGGCCTGGTCGATGTTGTCGGCGTCCGCGACGGTGTCTCCGAACACGACCGTGACGCCGTTCGAGCCGAGCGTCGCCTTCAGCGCGCCTCCGGTCGCGGTCGTCGCGACGAAGTCGAGCGGACCGCCGAGACGGACGTTGGCCTTCGCGAGGCATGCTCGCGTCTTCTCGACGGAGTAGAGGCTGCCGCCGCTCTTACCGCAGGACGCGGCGAGCAGGGCGACGAGCACGAGGAGAGGCGCCAGCTTCAAGGCGGGTCAGTCTACGGGGATCATCGGCCCGAACCCCCCGACTGGCTATTGTGAGCCGCCGTGCCGACCGCCGACGAGAGACTCGACAACTACGCGCACCTCGCCGTTCAGGTTGGCCTGAACCTGCAGCCGGGCCAGACCCTCGGCATCAACGCCCTCGTCGAGCACGCCCCGCTCGTGCGCGCGATCGCACGCCAGGCTTATGCCGCCGGCGCCCGCTACGTCGACGTTCTCTACTCGGATCAGCACGTGCGGCGCGCACACATCGAGCAGGCCGAGGACGGCCAGCTCGGCTACTCCCCGCCGTGGCTCGTCGAGCGCCTCGCAGCCTTCGGCGAGCAGGGCGATGCGCTGTGCGCGATCAGCGGCAACCCCGAGCCCGAGCTCTTTGCAGACCTCGACGGCGAACGCGTCGGCAAGGCCCGGATGCGAGAGGTTGCGGAGGCTTCGCTGAAGCTCACCGACGGGCTCTGCAACTGGACGATCGTCGCCTTCCCGAACGAGGGCTGGGCACAGACCGTGTTCGGCGAGCCGGATGTCGAGCGTCTCTGGAGCGCCGTCGGCACCGCCGTCCGCCTCGACGAGGCCGACCCGATTGCCGCCTGGCGCGAGCACATCGACCGGCTGCAAGAGCGGGCCGAGTCGCTGAACGAGCGCCGCTTCGACCACCTGCGCTACCGCGGCCCCGGCACCGACCTGACGATCGGCCTGCACCCGGACTCCGAGTGGCAGACCGCGCTCGACGAGTCACGGGGGATCAAGCACGTCGCGAACATGCCGACCGAAGAGGTCTTCACGACGCCCGATGCCCGCCGCACCGAAGGATCCGTCCGCTCGACGCTGCCGCTCCAGATCCAGGGAAACATCGTCCGCGGGCTCGAGGTGCGCTTCGCGGGAGGGCGCGCTGTCGAGATCCATGCCTCCTCGGGCGAAGACGTGATGCGCACGCATGCTGGGACCGACGACGGCGCAGCGCGACTCGGGGAGGTCGCGCTCGTCGACGGCCAATCGCGCGTCGGCCAGACCGGCCTCGTCTTCTACGACACCCTCTTCGACGAGAACGCCTCGTCGCACATCGCGCTCGGCGCGTCGATCGTGCAGGCGGTGCCGGGCGCGTCCGAGCTCTCCCCCGAGGAACGGGCCGAGCTCGGCGTCAACCACTCCTCGATCCACACGGACTTCATGATCGGCTCGGACGAGCTCGAGATCGACGGCGTGACGAAGGACGGCACCGCGGTGCCGATCCTGCGCAACGGCGACTGGCAGCTCTAGCTCTACGGCGAGGAGTCGGGACGGTCGGATTCGAACCGACGGCTTCTGCCTCCCAAAGGCAGCGCTCTGACCAGGCTGAGCTACGTCCCGCCGAGGCGGAGTGTAGGCGCCCTACTCGACATCGTGCTGCTCCACCCCGCGCAGCTCGGCGTCCGCCGCTTCCCAGCCGCGCCGGATCAACAGGCGCTTCTCGGTCTCCGACCAGTGAGGCTGCGAGCGGAAGCCCGGATCGAGGTTCGTTCCCTCGACCGAGCCGCGTACGGTGACACGCGGTACGAAGCGGTCGTGCCTGAACGGGAACTGCGCCGCCGAGAACCGCGCAGCAACAGCCGCGCGCAGGTCGGGCTCCTCGACGAGTGCGAGCACGTCGTGGCGAAGAGCGTGCAGCTCGCGCAGCGAGCGATCCTTCTCATTCGCGGTGCGCTCCTCGATCTGCGTGTTGCGCAGGACGGCGACCCGGGCAAGCCGCACGATCATGTCAGCGAGATGGGCGGGCTCGCCGCGCGCCGCACGCGCCTCGGCGTCGTCGAGCTCGCTGAGGAACGCCTTCACCGGCGCGATCCGGCCGATGCGCGCGAGCCGCCGGCGCAGTGGCTGCAGCGCCGCGACGCCGAGGCGCGGATACCGCGGGAGGTACCGGAACGCGACGATCAGCTCGACCTCCGGATGGTCGTAGGCATGCCCGAGTGGGAAGTTGCGCACCCAGGCGCCGTCGGTCGCGATGCGATCGCCGACGCGCACGGGCAGCACGAGCGCCGAGACGGCCGCCGAGGCGAGGACCGCCTGGGCGATCTCGTCGGCGGCGGACGTCCGCGACGAGTAGACGAGCTCGAAGCCGTCCTGCTCGGTCTTGTCGTCGTCGGTCACATCGGTCGCGAGGACGACGAACTCGATCGGCGCCTCGGCGAGCCCCTGCGCGAGTCCGCGCATGCCGCCGAACCACTTGTCGATCGTCGCGGGCAGCGCGTAGTCGTGCAGTCCGAGGAACGGCAACCGCCAGAGCCGGTTCGGCCTGAAGGTGTGCTCGGGCTGGAGCGCGAGCAGGAACTGCTCGAGGTCGTCGAGCCGGTCGAGCGCTGCCATCGCGCCCGAGAGCGCACCCGACGAGGTGCCGAAGATGACCGCGACGCGCGGCCAGAGCGGGCTTTCGCGCAGCCGCTGCAGGAAACCGAGCTCCATCATCACGCCGTTCACTCCCCCTCCCGAGAGCACGACTCCGACGTCGCGCCGGTCCTTCGTCACCTGCGTCAAGTCCGGTTCCATGGCCACAGGGTAGGTTCGCGGGCCGGATGAGCGAAGCGCCCTTCCCCGTCGAGCCTGCGTTGCGCCGCCGTCCGCGACTCGGTTACCTGATGGCCGCGTCGGCCGCCGTCCTCTGGGGCGTCAACGGCGCGGTCTCGAAAACGATCCTCGCGACGGGGCTCTCGTCCGAGCGCCTCGCGCAGGTCCGCTCGCTGGGCGCGGCTGCCGGCCTGGTCGCGATCCTCGCGATCTTGGCCCCGGGAAAGCTCCGCCTGACCCGGCGTGAGCTCCCCTATCTGCTCCTCTTCGGCGTCGGCGGTCTCGCTTTCGTGCAGTGGTTCTACTTCCTCGCGATCCACCGCCTGGCGATCGGGATCGCGCTCCTGATCGAGTACCTCGCGCCGCTGCTCGTTGCGCTGTGGGCGCATTTCGCCTACCACGACCCGGTGCGCCGCCGCATCTGGGCCGCACTCGGGCTCGCTCTGTTCGGACTGGCGTTGATCGTCAACATCTTCGGCGGCGGCGGCTCGCTCTCGACGACGGGCATCGTCTTCGCACTCGGCGGAGCGCTCGCGTACGCGCTCTACGTGCTGCTCGCCGAGCACGTCGTGGGCGGCCGCGACCCGGTCTCGCTGCTCGCGTGGGGGTTCCTGTTCACGTCGTGCTTCTGGGCGGTGCTCGTCCCGTGGTGGTCGTTCCCCGGCCACGCGTTGACGCGGCACACCTCGCTGCTCGGCAACCTGCAGTCGGTGCATCTGCCGATCTGGGCGCTCGCCGCGTGGATGATCGTACTCGGCACGATCGTCCCGTTCTTCCTGCTCGTCAGCGCGCTGCGCCATCTGAGCGCCACCCGGGTCGGCATCGTCGCGATGCTCGAGCCCGTCGCCGGCGCGCTCGTGGCGTGGGCCTGGCTCGGCGAGTCGCTCGCCGGCGTCCAGCTCGTCGGTGCCGGCGTCGTCCTGGCCGCAATCGTGCTCGCGCAAACCGCCAGATAGGTGGAGGTTCCGGCAGGATCGCCGCCGAAGATCCCCCAAAAGGGGGTCGTCCATAAGGAATATCACTGACAGTTTTGACGCAATGCTCAGATGCCTTTTGGCGCTGATTGCTGCGTTTGCCCTCGTTCTGCCCGCTGCCGCTGCGGCCTCCGGCACCTCCCGCAGCGAGTCCGCCGTGCTCCGGGAAATGAACCGTGTTCGCGCGCTGCATGGCCTCGGACCGCTCCATCTCGACCGTCACCTGCAGCGGGCTGCCCGCTCGCACAGTCACGAGATGCTGGCGACGAACGTCTTCAGCCACGGTGCGTTCGGGAGCCGCATGCTCGAGTTCGACGTCACGGGCTCGCTCGCCGGCGAGAATCTCGCCTGGGCGGTCGGCGCCCGCGGCACGGCGCGCTCGATCGTCGCAGCGTGGCTCGCGAGCCCGGAGCACCGGGCAAACCTCCTGCGCCCGTCCTTCCGGCGAACCGGCGTCGGTGAGCTTGCAGGGTCGTTCCTCGGCTACCACGGCGCACGCGTGGTCACGGCCGACTTCGCCGGCTGATTTGCCGCCTATTCGCGCTCGAGCGCGGTTCGGAGCTCGCTCAGCTTCTCGCCGCGTAGCGCATCACGCTCGCCGCGGCCCACGCGGTCGAGCAGCGCACGGACGAGCGGGGCGAGCTCGACCGGGTTGAACGGCTTCGTCACGTAGTCGACGCCCCCGAGATCGATTCCGCGTGCGCGGTCGCGCAACTCGGCGCGTGCGGTGAGAAAGATGATCGGGATGTCCTCAGTGCGTTGATCGTCAAGCAGCTCCTCGGCGACCCGCCAGCCGTCGAGGCCGGGCATCATCACGTCGAGCAGGATCACGTCGGGCGTCTCGGCGCGCGCGGTGTCGAGACCGCTCGGGCCGTCGGCGGCCTCGAGCACGCTCATTCCCTCGGCTTCGAGGTTGACCCGACAGAGCAGCCGGATCGGCGCCTCGTCATCGATCACCAGCACTGAGATCCCCATCGCCCGGGTTATCCCTCCATCGTCGGAAAACTCACATGGCTCTGCGCGATTGGAAGCTCGAACGCAAACCTCGACCCACGGCCTTCGGAAGAATCGACCCACATCCTGCCGCCCATCTCCCGAACGAGCCCCTGCGCGATGAACAACCCGAGCCCGGTGCCGGCACTGTGCGCCTCTCCCGCTTTGTAGAACTTCGAGAAGATGCGCTCGCGCTCGGCCGTCGGGACACCGACGCCCTGGTCGCTGACCGCAAGCTCTACCGCGTCGTCGACACGCCGGGCCGACACGGTCACCGTGCCGCCCTCGGGCGAGTACTTGACGGCGTTCGAGACGAGCTGTTCGAGCACCTGCCGCAGCTTGGCCGGGTCGGCCTGCGCGGCGAGCGGCGAGGTCTGGACGTCCGCCACGAACTCGTGAGCGCTTCCGTTCACCGTCGCCTCCGCGCCCGTCACCACCTCGCCGACCACCCCCGCCACGTCGGTCGTCTCGAGCGAGACCGTCAGATCTCCGCTGTCGAGGCGGGCGACGTTGAGCAGCGCGTCGACGATCGTGGTCAGGCGCTCCGACTCGCGCGCGATGAACGCGAGGAACGTCCGCCGCTCGGCATCGCCGAACGCAATGTCCTCGCGCAGCAAGGTCTGAGCAAAACCGTAGATCGACGTCAGCGGTGTGCGCAGCTCGACCGACACCGTCGAGACGAAGTCGGACTTCATCGTCTCGACGGCATGCTCTGCGGAGATGTCGCGGAACGCGAAGATACGCCCGGCGACGGTGCCGGACGGATCGCGCATCACCGTCTCCGACAGCGACAGCCACACGTCCTCCCCGCCGCGCGGGATCGCGACGAGCCGGTTCGTGCCGCCGGCCTCCGACTCGAGGTCGCGTTGCAGAACCTGCGCAGGCGTCCGGCCGATCGCCTCGGCGGCCGGCACGCCGGTGATCTCGACTGCGGCACGATTCCAGAGGACGACGCCGCCGTCACGATCGACGGCGACGATCCCGTCGGCGATGTTCGAGAGAATCGCGACGCTCTGCTCGCGCTCGACCGCGACCCGCTGGTACAGCTCGGCGTTCCACAGGGCGACCGATGCATTCGCCGCCAGCGTGAGGAGTGCCTGCACCTCCTCGTCGAGCCACGCTCGTGGCTCGCGCGCATAGACCGAGAGGACGCCGTGCAGCGCACCTTCGCGCGCTGTCAGCGGCACGCCGAGGTAGGCACGATGGCCCGCTGCGAGCATCGCGTCCGACTCGGTCAGGGAATGGTCGGTGCCGACGTCGCTGTGCTGAACCGGCGCGCGTGACTGGATCACGTCGCCGCCGACCCAGCTCGTCGCCTGCGAACGGCTCCCGAGCGCCAGCTCGGCTCCGTCTCCGATCGCGGCCGTCACGACGAGCTCGCCGTCCTCGAGCGCCGCGAGCGCAGCAGCGTCGGCCTGCAGGAGCGCGGCCGCCTCCTCGACGACCGCTTCGAGCACAGCGACAGGGTCGAGCTCGGTCGCGAGCAGGCTGCTCGTGCGTGCGAGCTGCTGGGAGAGCGAGCGCGCCGTGCGCTCGGCCTCGAACAGGCGGCTGCGGTCGAGCGCCCCACGCGCGGCTCCTGCAACCTGCTGGGCGAGCTCGAGATCCTCGCGGGCGAAGGTTCGCTCGTCCTCGAAAAAGACGAGCACGAGACTCGACACCTCGCCCGGCACCGGGACCGCGAGCAGCGACGTGAACGGGGCGGCGCCCCACGCAGCGTCGAACCGATCGTCGGCGCCGAGGTCCGACGCGGCCAGCACCTGGCCGTCCTGCGCCGCTTCGTCGAGCGCCCGCGGAACGGACAGATCGCGAACTGCATCCGGCAGGGCACGGCCACCGGCGAGCACGAGCCCCTCCGCACTCGGCACGAGCACCGCTGCGAAATCGCCGCCGAGCGCCTCCGCCGCCGCCTGAGCCGTCGCGTCGTAGGTCTCCTCGAGCGACACGGGCTCCCCGAGGAGCGAGGCAATCCGATAGAAGCCGCGCTGCACCCGAGCCTGCCGTGTGCGCTCCGAATAGCTCTCCGCATTCCGCAGTGCGAGCGACGCGAGCGAGGCGAAGGCCTCGAGCAACTCGATGTCGTCGGGCGAGAACTCCCGCGCGTCGTCTCTCAGGCCGACGCCGAGCACGCCACGCGTCTCTTCGCCCCAGACCACAGGTGCGACGAGGGCGCGGGTGAAGCCGTTGTAGGCGGGATTCGGCATCGGGTTCGCGATCGACCCGTACTCGTCGGCAGACACCGGTCTCGCCTCACGCAGCGCGGCGGCGGCGATGCCGTGCTCGGGCCTGAACTCGAACCCAACGAGCGCAGGGTCGAAACCGTGCACCGCGGCGCAGCGCAGGACGCCGCGCTCGGGATCGAGGAGGTAGCAGTCTGCTGCGTCGGCGCGCAGGAGCTTGGTCACCTCTTCGACGAGGCGCTGCAGCACCGTGTCGATGTCGAGCTCGCTCGTCACGACCTGCGCGGCGTGCAGCAGCGCGGCCTGCTGCTCGAGCTGGCGCTTGTTCTCCGCGAGCAGCCGCGCAGTGCGCAGCGCCGACGCAACCTCGTGCGCGACCGTGTCGACGAGGAACCGCTCTCCCGCGGCAAGCGGTTCATCGCGTGTGACCTCGACGTTCGCATTCTCGCTGTCGACCGAGATCTCGACCTGCTGCACGTGCAGTGCGCGCCGGAGCTCTTCGCGCGCGACGCGCACGACCTCGTCGGCACTCAGCTCGGCCCGGACGCGCCGAGCGATCTCGGCGACCGCCTGCTCACGGCCGAGCGCGGCGGAGAGGGCCGCCGACGAGCGCAGGCGTTCGATCGAAAGCCCCGCCTCGACCGCCATCGACTGGAGCAGCGAAATCTCCTCGCTCGCAAACGCGCGCTTCACGTCGGTCGAGACGACCGCCACCACGCCGATCACGCGCTCCTCGGCGATCATCGGGATCCAGACGCCGCTCTTCGCGCCGACGAGCTCGACGAGGCGCTTGCTGACGAGGGTCGAGCTCGTGACGTCGTAGACCGTGACCGGTGCCGCGTCGAAGAACGCGCTTGCGATGCCGGAGGGCTCGTTCCGCAGATCGACCCGCAACGCCTCCCACCATTCCGCGCGCTCGCGATTCAGCTCGCCGTAGACACCGCGCGCCTCCTGCTCGCCGTCCTCGACGGTGACCACGCCGCAGAACCCGACCCCGAAGAGCGTCGTCACCTGGCGGACGAGCGGCCGGGCGACTTCGCCCATGTCTCGCGCTCGCCCGAGCGCGACCGAGAGATCGGCGACGGCTCCGAGCTCGCGGTCGCGGACCGAGATGCGCTCCTCGGCCTCGATCGACCGGCCGATCCCGCCGACGACGAACCGACGGTCGCCCCAGCGCGCGAGCAGAAGGAGCGCCGGCGCCAGCGCAGCGAGCACCGCGGCGAGCGACAGCCACACATGGCCCCCGAACGGTCGGCGCTCGTGGAGGACGAGGATCCCGAAGATGGCGGCGGCGAGCGCGATCCCGGGAAAGACCAGGGCGACCCCCCAGTCGAGCGGGTGAGCGCTCGACCGCTCGCGCCAGAGCCGCGGCAACAGAGCCGCCGAGACCGCTCCGAAAGCGGCCGCGAGCAGCAGAAGCGGCAGCGCGTTGAACAGGACCGCTTGGGTGGGCTCGCTCACTGGCTCGCAAATGCTACGCCGCGCGTCCGCGCCGCACCGGCAGGAACCCGAATGGACTGCTGTACGGGGGCGGCTTGCAAAGATGGGCCGCTCGGCCTATTCCCAGGTGCGTCCCGCCCCGTTAGCGTCTCTGCCACTGGGCGATGCGAACCGCGGCGCGCGTTCCTGGCCATCAAGTCGCGGTGAGCGTTCACGGAGAGCCCGCTGCGACGACCCCCCGAGCAGCGGGCTTCTTCTTTTCTCCGGGCAGGGTTGGCGAGCCGCAGAGCGGGCAGCTGGGTGCGGGTACCCTTGCCTCATGGTCAGGAAAGTCCTCCTCGCTTCGCCGCGCGGCTACTGCGCCGGTGTCGAGCGCGCCGTCGAGACCGTCGAGAAGGCACTCGAGCTGTACGGGCCACCCGTCTACGTGCGCAAGCAGATCGTTCACAACCTGCACGTCGTCCGCGACCTCGAGGCGCGCGGCGCCGTGTTCGTCGACGAGGAGACAGAGGTGCCGGAGGGCGAGACCGTCGTCTTCTCCGCTCACGGCGTCGCACCGTCGGTGCACGCCAACGCTGCAGCGCGAAAGCTGAACACGATTGATGCGACGTGCCCGCTCGTGACGAAGGTGCACGTCCAGGCTCGTCGCTATGCGGCAGCGGGCTACACCGTCCTGCTGATCGGGCACGCGGGACACGAAGAGGTCGTGGGGACGCTGGGAGAGGCGCCGGAGTCGATCGTCCTCGTCGAGTCGGTCGCCGACGTTGCAAAGCTCGCGTTCGAGCCGGAAACACAGCTCGCATACGTCACCCAGACGACGCTGTCGGTCGACGAGACCGGTGAGATCATCACCGCCCTGCGCGAACGGTTCCCCGACATCTACGCGCCGAAGAAGGAAGACATCTGTTACGCCACCTCCAACCGGCAGTGGGCCGTGAAGGAGATGCTCGGCGAGATCGACCTCTTGCTCGTGATCGGCTCGCGCAACTCATCGAACTCGAATCGGCTCGTCGAGGTCGCGCGCGCGAACGGTGTCCCGTCCCACCTGATCGACGACGAGAGTGAGATCGACGAGTCGTGGACCGTCGCCGCGGAAGTCGTCGGCGTCACCTCGGGCGCCTCCGCCCCCGAGAAGCTCGTCGACGGCGTTTGCGACTGGTTCCGGTCGCGCGGCGTGACCGAGATCGAGCCGTACCGGCTGGTCGACGAGGACGTCGAGTTCCGGCTGCCCGTCGAGCTACGCCGCGAGCTCGCGCTCGCCGAGACGCAGCAGTAAGCGTCCCTCTAGCTCGCCGAGGGCGGCGGCGCGGAGCCCGGGTCTGTCGGGCAGCGATCGGCGCGGTAGTCGCGGTACCGCCAGGAGGGCAGGATCCACTTCCACGTTCCATGGCTCGCGACCAGGTGCACGGTGTGCACGAGCTTGAAGCCTCCGGCGAAGCGAAGCCTGACGTGGACGGCCTTGCTGTCGACGAACCTGCCGTTGCCAAGGCCAACCGACTCGTCGGTGACGCTCACGACCTGCACCGAGCGAGGACGCGCGATCACGGGCGAGCGCGTCTCGCAGCCCACGTACTCCGCGAGCGGTGCGACCCGCTGGTCCTCCGGATGGAGGTCGCCCCAGGCCTGCGCGTAGTGGTTGGCGGTGATCAGGCCGAGCTCCGTCACGGCGAACCTGCCCGGGTCGTCCTTCGGCTTCGCGTTCTTGCCGCCGCAGCCTGCCGTGGCCAGCACGAGCGCGACGCCGGTTGCGGCGACGACCCTCATCCTTTTTCGAGCCTGAGGTCACCGAGCTCGATGCCGACCGCGAGCGTCTCGGCGGCGAGCCGCTCAGCGAAGTGCTCGAGCAGGTCTGCGTCCGGGATCCAAAGCCTGATGCGATCGGTGATCTCGAGGCCCGACTCCTTGCGCAGCACGTTCACCTCGTGGATGCGGTCGTACAGGCGGCCTTCGAGCAGCAGTTCGTCGTCGAGCGCCGTGTCGAGCGCGACGGTCAACCCGAACTCGCTCGCGAGCGTCCAGCCCTCGCGTCCCACCCGCTCGACGAGCACCTCATCCGGCTCGAGCAGGTGACCGTCGACCTGGAAGCGGCCACCGTCGAGCTCCTCGAACTCACCGCGCTGGAGTCGCTCTCGCACATCGCGCAGCGCCGCCCCGAGCTTCGGGCCGAGCAGCGGCAGGTTCGGCTTCACGCGCAACTCAGAGGAATCGACGTCGCCGAACTCCACCTGCTTCACGCGCAGCTCGTCGGCGATCTCTGCGACATGTGACTCGACGTCGCCGAGCGTCGAGCCCGCGACCACGAGGCGGCGGAGCGGCTGGCGCAGCTTCAGGCCGGAGGCCGAGCGCGCCTGGCGGCCGAGCTCGACGACGCGCCTCACCCCGATCACCTCCTGGAGGAGCGAGCGGTCCGGCTCGGCGAGCTCGGGCCACGGGGCGAGATGCACCGACGCCGGGCCATCCTGCACGAGGTTCTGCCAGAGGTGTTCGGTCAGGAACGGCAGCATCGGGGAGAGGACCCGCAGCGACTGCACGAGCGCGTACCAGAGCGCAGCGAATGCGGCCTCGTCGTGGCTGTAGAACCGTCGCCGGGAGCGTCGGATGTACCAGTTGGAGACGTCGTCGACGAAGGCGTCGAACGCACGGATCGCGTCGACCGTCAGCGTCGCCTCGTACGCCTCGGTCGCCTCGAGCACGAGCAATTGTGTGCGCGCGACGAGCCAACGGTCGAGCGGGCGCAGGTCGCCGGTTGGCTCGAGTGCGTTCCACGACGGTGCGAACCCCTCGATGTTGGAGTAGTCGACGAAGAACTTGACGGAGTTCCAGAACGTCAAGAGCTTGCGCTTGATCTCGTGTGCCGGCCCGAAGCCGAACAGCAGGTTGCGATCGGGAGGCTGCGCGCAGAACTGCCAGCGCATCACGTCGGCGCCCATCTGCGCGAATGCGTCCTCGGCCTTGATCATGTTGCCCCACGAGCCGTGCATCTCGCGGCCGGTCTCGTCGAGCATCTTCTCGTAGCCGAGCACGCGCGTGTACGGCGATCGCCCGACCAGCACGACCGACATGAAGAACTGCGAGTAGAACCAGAGACGGATCTGCTCGCGCATCTCGGTCACCCAGTCCGCGGGAAACCATTTTTCCCAGTACGCGTTGTCGGGGAGGTCGGCCTTCGTCAGCCCGCGTGCGGCCCCGGTCGCATACCCCTCGCGGGCCCACTCCGGGTTCTCCCAGCCGAGCGTCGAGAACGGGACGATCCCGGCGTCGAGCCACACGTCGCCGACCTCGGGGATGCGGGACACGGTCTCGCCGCAGGCGGCACAGGTGATCGGCACGCGGTCGACCCAGGGCCGGCGCAGCTCTTCGAGCTGGTCGAAGCCCTCGGTCGCGCGCTCGCGGAGCTCCGCCTTGGAGCCCACGACATTCAGGTGCCCGCACGAGCACGGGTAGAACGGGAGCGGCAGCCCGTAGTAGCGGCGCCTCGAGATGTTCCAGTCGCCCATGTTGCGCAGCCAGTCGTCCATGCGCTTGCCCATGTACTCCGGCACCCACTGCACCTTCGCGTTCTCCTCGAGCAGCTTCGGCCTGATCTCGTCGACCGAGATGAACCAGTCGTCCGAGAGCCGGAAGATCAACGGTGTGTCGCAGCGCCAGCAGTGCGGATAGGCGTGCTGGTAGAGCCCCGCCTCGACGAGGTAGCCGGTCTCTCCGAGCCGGCCGATGATCTGGTCTGCGGCCTCGGCGGTCGAGAGCCCGTGCAGCCAGCCGTAGTCGTCGTAGAAGCGCCCGGACTCGTCGACGGGCATCAGCACCGGCAGGTCGTGCACCTTCGACAGCTCGAAGTCCTCGCCGCCGGCGCCCGGCGCGATATGCACGACGCCGGTGCCCTGGTCCATCGTCACGTCGTCCCACGGGATCACCCGATGCTCGACCGCCGACCCGGGACCGAGGTCGTCGAACGGAGCGCGGTAGCGAAGCCCGACGAGCTCTGAACCCTCGACGCGTTCGACGAAGGTGTCGTCGGGATAGCGTTTCACCGCGACCCATTCGCCGTTTGCGCGCAGGCCGTATTCCTCCGCAGGATTGACCGCGGCCGCGACGTTTGCGGGCACTGTCCAGGGTGTCGTCGTCCAGATCACGACCGACTGGCCGGGCCGGTCGAGCAGCGGGAAGCGCACGTAGAGCGACGGGTCCGCCCGATCCTGGTAGACGCCCGACTGGGAGAGCTCGTGCTGGGAAAGCGACGTCCCGCAGCGTGGGCACCACTCAGTCGCACGGTGGCCCATATGGAGCCAGCCGCGGTTGTGGACGATCTGCAGGAACTTCCAGATGTACTCGATGTTCGTGTCGCTGAACGTGAAGTAGTCGTTGCCCCAGTCCATCCACTGGCCGAGGCGCTTCGACCCGCGCGTCAGGTCCTCCGAGTAGCGCACGACGACCTCACGGCAACGGCGGGCG
>JBBQQI010000064.1:0-14500 GCA_038216085.1 Gaiellales bacterium
CAAGCGCCAGTGCCGTGATCGCAAAGATGATGAAAATCCGCTGCCTCATGGGAATGTCTCTCCTGTCTAGGTGTGCCGTGCTTGACAAGAAGGACTATCGGCGAGGCTCGTCGGAAGCCCGGGGTCGAATCGGTATGAAAAGGGTTCGTAAGGATGCAAGGAGTAATCCGGCTCCATCAGTACGCTTGCCGGGCATGCCGACCTCAGTTGTCACCGGCGGTGCCGGCTTTCTCGGGTCGCATCTCTGCGATCACCTGCTCGAGCACGACCACCGAGTGATCTGCGTGGACAATCTCGAGACAGGCTCGCTCGAGAACATTGACCACCTGCGAGACGATGCGTTCAGCTTCGTCAACCACGACGTGATCCTCCCGATCCACATCGAGGAGCCTGTCGACCAGGTGTTCCACCTGGCGGCTCTCGCAAGCCCTGTCGACTACCTGCGCGCCCCGCTCGCGTCCCTGAAGGTGGGCTCCTACGGCACCCACAACGCGCTCGGGCTCGCGAAGGTGAAGCGCGCCCGGTTCCTGATCTCCTCGACGAGCGAGGTCTACGGCGACCCCCAGGTGCACCCGCAGCCCGAGACCTACTGGGGGAACGTCAACCCGATCGGCCCGCGCGGGGTCTACGACGAGGCCAAGCGCTACGCCGAGGCGCTGACGATGACCTACCACTCCCAGCAGGGCGTCAACACCTGCATCGCGCGCATCTTCAACACCTACGGGCCACGCATGCGTAAGAACGACGGGCGGGCGTCGGTGCAGTTCCTGAACCAGGCGATCGCCGGCAAGCCGCTGACGGTCTACGGCGACGGGTCGCAGACGCGTTCACTCTGTTACGTCGACGATCTGATCCGCGGGCTCTACGCGTTGATGATGAGCGACGAGCACCTTCCCGTGAACCTCGGCAACCCCGACCACGAGGTGACGATGCTCGAGCTCGCCCAGACGGTGATCCGGATCAGCGGGTCGACGAGCGAGATCGTCTTCGAAGCGCTCCCGATCGACGATCCGCAGATTCGCCGCCCCGACATCACGCGCGCGCGTCAGATCCTTGCGTGGGCACCCGAGATCGATCTCGAGGAAGGTCTCCGGCGCTGGCTGAGAGCGCTCGGGCGCGAGCCCGCCAGCGTCTGATGAAACGGTGGGGGGTCACCGTCGCCGTTCTGGCAGCGGCGCTCGTTGCTGCGACGGCGCAGCCTGCTGACAGCTCGCGGTACATGCGCATCGGCATCTACGACGAGGCGCAGACCCTCTACGGACCGGTCGACAAGACGATGCCGTTGCTGAAGCAATTGCACGTCCAGGAGCTTCGTCTCAACCTCTACTGGGGCGCGCGCTACGGCGTCGCGACCAGGCGGCCCGCGAACCCGACGAGCCCGACCGATCCCGCCTACGACTGGACGCTGTACGACCGCACGGTGCGCTACGCGAACCAGTACGGCGTGCACATCCTCTTCTCGATCTACGGCACCCCGGGTTGGGCGAACGGCGGCCTGGGACCGAACCATGCACCCGCGAACGCGATCGACCTGCGGAACTTCGCGCTCGCGGCGGCGAAGCGCTACGGCGGTCAGTTTCCGGACGGGCAAGGCGGAATGCTGCCGCCGGTCAAGGAGTGGCTCGCGTGGAACGAGCCGAACAACCCGCTCTTCCTCGCGCCCCAGTACAAGGGGAGGACGATCCAGAGCGCGATCGACTACACGAAGATCTGCAACGCGGTCTACACCGGGATCCACGCCACGCTGTACGCGAACGAGCGCGTCGGTTGCGGGGTGACGGGTCCTCGGGGAAACAACAATCCGTCGAGCTCGCGGCCCTCCGTCTCGCCGCTCGCATTCCTGCGCGCCGTCAAGAAGGCCGGCCTGAAGAAGTTCGACGCGTGGGCCCACCATCCGTACTACTCGGGGCCGACCGACCTGCCGACGACCAAGCCCTTGAGCCCGAAGGGGTCCCCGTCAACCGCCGTCACGCTCGGCAACTTCGGCGACTTGACGAAGCTGCTGACAGAGCTCTACGGCAACAAGCGCATCTGGATCACCGAGTACGGCTACCAGACGAACCCGCCCGATCAACTCGTCGGAGTCTCGTACGCAAACCAGGCGAAGTACCTCACCCAGGCGTTTGCGATCGCGCGCGCAAACCCGCGCGTCGACATGATGATCTGGTTCCTGCTTCGTGACGAGCCGACCTTCGACGGTTGGCAGTCGGGCCTGATTACTGCCGCCGGCAAGCACAAGCCGGCGTTCGCCGCCTTCCAGAAGCTCTCCAGGTAAACGGTACGCTCGCGCCGATGGCGCAGCTCGCCAACTGGCCGGGAGCCGAGCGTCGCGACCCGCCGCGCAGTTCTCCAACGTGGGTCGTGCGTCACGGCCTTGCCGCCTGGCTGCGCGCACAGGCAACCGACCTTGGACGTGGTGAGCCGGTGAGGATTCTCGATGTCGGCTGCGGCGTCAAACCGTATTACCCCTTCTTCGCGGGCGTCGCGTCCGAGTACGTCGGTGTCGACGTGGTCGAGAACCCTGTCGCCGAGCTGCTCGGGCCGGTCGAGGCGCTGCCGGTCGAAGGCGGCTCCTTCGACGTCGTGCTCTGCACGCAAGTGCTCGAGCACTGCGACGACCCGGCCCAAGCCGTGTGCGAGCTACGGCGCGTGACTGCCGCGGGCGGCCGCGTGCTCGCCTCGACACACGGCGTGCAGGTCTACCACCCCTCACCGGCGGATTACTGGCGCTGGACACATGAGGGTCTCGCGCGTCTCTTCTCCCAGAACGGTGACTGGACCGAGCTCACCGTCGAACCGGGGGCGGGGACGGCCTCCTGCCTCGCGATGTTGCTCGGCATCTATGTGGAGATCGCGTTGCGACGCAGCGTGCTCGCACGCCCGCCGGTCTGGGCGCTCAACCGCCTCGGCGCCGCCCTCGATGCCCGCTCGACCCAGCTCAGCCGGCCGGTGCCGGGGTCGCTGATCCCGAACTTCCACGTCGTCGCCACGGTCTGATGCGCCTCCTGCGGCGGAACGCGCTCGGCGTGTACGCGGTGTACGCGGCCGCGATTGTCTCCGGGCTCGTCGTGACCCCGGTCGTCATCCACTCGATCGGCAAGTCGGCATTCGGCGTGTGGACGTTCATCGGCGCGATCACGATCTATCTCTCCGTGCTCGACTTCGGGGTCGGGCCTTCGATCGTTCGGTTCGGGGCCGAGGCGCGTGGGCGTGGAGCGCCCGACGACTTGAACGAGATCGCCTCGACCGGGCTCGCCATGTACGCGGGCATCGGACTGCTGACCCTTCCGATCGGGATCGGGCTCGCCTTCGTCGTGCCGCTCGTCTCTCCGCACCGGCTCGACCGAGACGCGGTCATCGCAACCCTGCTCATCGTTCTCTCGCTGGCAGCGCGGTTTCCGCTCGGGCTCTTCAACAACTTGCTCGTGGCGCAGCAGCGGTGGGATCTGCAGAACCTCGCGAACTTTGTCTCGACAGTCCTCTATGGAGGCCTCGTCGCGCTGCTGATGCCGCGCTACGGCGGCCTCGTGCTGCTGGCTGCACTGACGCTCGGAACGACCTTGCTGCGCTTGTTCCTGCCACTGCTCTGGCTGAAGCGCGAGCTGCCGGAGCTACGCATTCGCCGGCGCTTCGTGTCGCGTGCGCGACTGCGGGAGCTCGCGGCATTCAGCTCGTCGAACTTTCTCGTGCACGTCGCGCAGAAGATCGTCTTCTCGACCGACGTGATCGTCGTCGGGATCGTGCTGGGCTCGGCGGCCACAGGCGTCTACGGACCCCCGGCGAAGCTCTTTGCACTCGTGTTCGGGATTGGCACTGCTGTGACGTCTCTGATGTTTCCCGCCTTCGCCGAGCTGGAGGGAGCGGGAGCGACCGACCGGCAGCGCTCACTGCTCCTCTCCGGCCTGCGCGCCGGAACCGCCCTGATGTTGCTGCTCGCACTGCCGCTCCTGCTGATTCCCGACCTCTTGATCCACGCCTGGATCGGCGGCGGCTTCCATGGCAGTTATGCGGTGATGTCCATCCTGGCGGCTGTGCTGCTCGTGCACCAGCCGATCTACGTCTTGACGCAGTTCCTGATCGCGCGCGCACGCCAGCGCGAGATCGCGATCGTCTCGATCGCGTCGACTCTCGCGAACCTGGTGCTCTCGTTTGCGCTCGCGTCGACCTGGGGGCTGTGGGGCGTCGCAGTCTCGACGCTCCTCACCGATGCGGTTGCGCTTGCCTACATCGTCCCTCGCTACGCCGCGCCGGCAGCCGGCACGACGAGTGCTCAGCTCGCGCGCGCGATTGCGCGGCCGGTCGTGCCGGCTGCCGTGGTCGCCGCCGCGATCCTCGTCGCGCTCGCACGTTTCTGGCGGCCCGAGACCCTGCTCGCGCTCGTTCCGCTTGGCGCAGTCTGGACGGTCGCCGCCATCGTCGCGGTCTGGCGCTACGGCATCGGCGACACCGAGCGCAGGCAGGTCCGCAACGAGCTGTTGCGCGGCCGCGGCGCCCACCCAGCCGCGGCCGATCTGTAGCCGTTCGAATTGTTCGAGCGCACGCGGCGGCCGCCGCGCGCGGCGCGGGTCAGGTCCGATCCATACAGGTGCCGAGGCGAGCTCGAACGCCGGGCACGCGGCGGGCTTCCCACCCGCAGGACGACGAGCATCGCATCAAAGCAGGCAAACCGGAGCCCTGTGGACGAGACGTCACACATCAGTCACAGGTGTTCACCACGCCTCAAACCGGTGCCAGGCACCGTTCCGGGAGGCAACGTTCCGGTGGCCCGCCGCCGAGCGCCGGAGGAGCCATGACCGATCGGCCCCTACCTGAGAAACGTGTCGAGCACTTCTGTCTCGAACCGCTTCGCGAGCACGTCCCAGTCGAGCTCGCGGCCCGCACGGCGGGCCGCCTCGGCTATCGGCCCGCGCACCGCCTCATCGGTGAGTAGCTGGGTGACGGCGTCGACGAAGCCGCGAGGGTCCGGTACGAGCACGCCGGCACCCGTCTCGCGCAAGTTCGCGGTCACCTCGTAGTCGTAGGAGACGGTCGGCACGCCGAGCCCGATGAACTCGGCCACCTTCGCGGCACGGATGCCCTGGTCTGCGGTGCGTGCGTACGGCGCGACGTCGAACCACGATGCGACGGCAAGCGCCTGCTCTCGCGGAAGCCTGCCGAACAGCACGACGTCGTCGCGTCCTCGAAGCCGCGCCGACAGTGCGGCGCTGGGCGAGCCGATCAGCCAGAGTCGCGCGGCGGGCACGCGGGTGCGGATCTCGTCCCAGAGCTCGAGCAGGTGGTCGACGTTGTAGAGCGGGTTTTCGGAGTCCCGATCCCCGGATGTCAGGAGATGCGCGGCCATCCAGCCGAGCACGACGTCGCCCGGCGTTTTGTGTGTGCCAGCCGCCGCACGGAGCTCGTCGGTCGCCGCTGTGAGGTTGACGCCTTGCGGGATCACGACCCACGGCTTGTCGACGCCGAGCTGCTCGTAGCGGCGGGCCGCGTGCTCGGCGGTGACGACGTAGGCGCGCAGAGCGGGCCGTCTGAGCAACCTCACCTCGCGCGGTGTGAAGAGCGGGTCGTCTGCATCCATCACGGCCGCTCCCGGCCAGTGAGCGAGCTGGTCGAAGTCGAGCGAGAGGAGGTTGCGATAGCGCCGTCCGGCGCGCGGGAGGACGGCTCGTAGGAGCAGCGGCTTCGTCGCGGTGAATGCGCGGAAACCGACGCCTCGCGGGATGCGCCCACTGGGTAGCCGCAGCAGGCAGGCGTCGAGCCGCGCGAGCCGCGGCAGCAACTCGGCGTAGCGCGGGTTGTTGTGCCCACGGAACCAGATCGACAGCAATGCGATGCGATCCTCGGCCGGCGAACCGGCGACGAGCTCGCGGAGCGAGACCTCGTTCACCGGCGCGCTTTCACGAGCGGAGCGCCTGCGCGTAGACGTCGACCGTGCGATCGGCCATGCGCGCGACCGAGAACTTCTCGTGCGCGCGCCGACGCCCAGCGTCGCCGAGGGAGCGGCGCCGCACCGGCTCGGCGAGGAGGCTCGAGATCCCGTCGGCGATCGCGACGTCGTCGCCTGGGCTTGCGAGGATGCCCGTCTCGCCGTCGACGATGATCTCCGGCACTGCGCTCACGCGCGTCGCGACGACGGGCAGCCCGGCGAGCATCGCCTCGAGCAGCACAATCCCGAAGCCCTCCCAGCGCGAGGTGTGTGCGAACAGCTCCGCACGCTCGAGCCATGCACGCGGCTCGACCCTGCCGAGGACCAGCACCGAGTCCTCGAGGCCGAGCTCGCGCACGCGCCCTTTCGTCTGCTGCTCGAGCACGCCCCAGCCGAGAATTGCCAGGCGTGCGTCCGGGCGGCTTGCCCGTACCCGGGCGAACGCGGCCAGCAGGGTCGCGTGGTCCTTCTGCTCGATTAGCCGGCCGATCGCCAGCACGAGCGGGACGCCTGCCGGAACGCCCGCCTGCTCGGGCGAGATCTCCGAGGGCGCCGACGGCAGCTCGTCGAGCCCGTAGTGGATCGTCACGAGCTTCTGCGCGGGCAAACCGGCACGTTCGTGGAATGCTCGCACCGCTTCCGAGATCGCGATGATCCTGCGCACGCCGTGCATGAAGAATCGGTCGACATGCCGGAACGGACCGAGCAGGTATCTGTCGTCGTTGTGGCGCGTCGAGACGAACGGCACGCGCAGCGCATGTGCGGCGATCGACCCGTGCACGTCGGCATGAACCATGTGGGTGTGCAGGAGATCGGGCCGCGCGTCGCGGACCGCCCGGGCGACGTCCCACGTCAGGCGAGGCGATGCATCGTGACCGCAGGTGACGCGCTGCCACGGGATTGAGCACTCGTCGAGCGCACGATGGAAGCGGTCGGCGTCGCCACCTGCGTCGAGCGACAGGAACCGTGCGTCGATCCCACGTGCCCGGAGTGCCGGCATGAGCGCGAGCAAATGCTGCTCGGCCCCGCCGATGCCCTCCACCTTCGTCGCGTGCAACACCCTCATCGAGCGAGCGCGCGCGTGTAGACGCGATCGATGTCGTCGACCATGCGCGAGACCGAAAACCGCTCGCGCATGCGTACTCGGCCAGCCTCGCCGAGGCGTTGGCGAAGTGCACGGTCGTCGCGCAACCGCATCAGCCGCCCGGAGAGCGCAGGCACGTCGCCGATCGGAACGATGAATCCCGATACGCCGTCGTCGACCACACCCCGCGTTCCGCCCGCATCGGTCGCGACGACGGGCACACCGGCCGCCAGCGACTCGATCGCGACGACGGGAGCGCCCTCGTTGGCGGAGGTGAGCAGAAATGCATCGAAGGCCGCGTACCACGAGCCCATGTCGTCGACGTAGCCGAGCAGCCGAACGCGCGCTTCGACGCCGAGCTCGTTTGCGAGCGCTTCGACGGCGGCGCGCAGCTCGCCGTCACCTGCGAGCACGAGCAGTCCGCCGTCGACCCCGGTGATCGTTCTGATCAGGTCGAGCGGGCGCTTGATCTCTGTCAGCCGCCCTGCCCAACCGACGACGAAATCGTCCTCGTGCGCCCCGAGCCGTGATCGGAGGCGCGCTCGGGTCTCCGTTGAGACATCGAGGCGCGAGTCGAGGTCGAATCCGTACGGCACGACTGCGATCTTGGCCGCGCGGGCGATGCGTAGCCGTACGAGGTCGTCGCGCACCTCCGTGCTGACGGCGACGATCGTGTCCGTGAGGTGCGCGAGCGTGCGCTCGACCGAGCGAAAGACGAGCTGTCGCCGAGGGTTGAAATAGCCGCTGAGGACGTGACCGTGGAACGTGTGCACGACTGCCCGCGGCATCGCACGACCCGCTAAGGACGCTGCGACCCGCCCGGTGGTTCCGGCCTTTGACGTGTGCGTGTGCAGGACGTCGGGGCGACGGTCCCTGATCAATGCGCGCAGCGCACGAATAGCCGCCAGGTCGCTGCCGACCGAGACCTCGCGCTGTAGCGCCTGGAGATGCACGTGGGGCACGCTCAACTCCTGCGTCAGGTGTTCCATCGAGGCTTCGCCGGCCGGGATCCGTCCAGAGACCACGACCACATCGTGTCCGCGCGCCCGCTGGCCGGCAGCGAGCTCCAGCACGGAGAGCGCCGCACCGCCGACGTTCAGCCGCGCGATCACGTGAATGATCTTCACGCCGCCACCCTGCGGGCGAACGAAGCGACGGCAGGCACCAGGCCGATCGTCAGCCAGAACAGCGCGCCCAGCGGTGTTCCGCCAAAGAGCCCCTCGCCGGCGATCGCTCCAAACGTTGCGGCCGTCCACACTGCGGGCAGATAGGCCAACCGGTCGGTTGCCGCGCGGACGGCCCTGGCGCTCGAGATCAGGAGCGTCACGAGCATCGTCGAGAAGAGCGTGCCTCCGACGATGCCGAGCTCGTACAACACCTGGTCGTAGGCCTGCTGTGGGACGAACTCGCCGTCGGGCCGCGGGAAGTAGCGAGGGGGTTGGTCACTGAAGCGGCGGCGAGCGTCAGGAAGGTAGCGGGCGTACTCCGACGCCGGCTCGTTTCCCATCCAGCCGGTACCGAGGATGGGATGGTCGAGGAAGATGCGTCCTCCCACGTAGACGAAGATGAGACGCTGGCTCCAGCTCCCCGCGTACTGGCCAGGACGTTGTGCCGTCTTGCCGAACCACGATTGCAGGAAGCCGAGGTCGCCGGCGCCCGCGCGCAGTCCGAGGGTGCCGGCCGTGACGACGACGGCGACGCCGAGTGTCGCAACGAGCGGACGGAGCTCGAGCCTCCGCAGCGAGAGGACCGCGACGAAGAGGGCGGCGACTCCGAGGTAGAAGCCGAGGAGGCTCGCAAGCGCCGCACCGAAGATCACGCCCAGGCCGCCGATGACGATCGCGGCGACCGCTCGTCGAACGCTCGCTTTCCGTTCGAACAGCAGGACGACCCCGTAGACGAGTGGAAATGTCGCAAGCGCTGCGAAGTCGTGCTCGCCCAGGAACGCACTTTGCCGTCCGCCGCCACTGCGAACGAAATCGAACAAGCCGACGGCGTCCGCGGCAGCGGTGACGAGGAGCAGGACATCGACCAGGCCCTCGAGCGAAGCTCGGTCCCGGAGCAGGACGATCGCGCCGAGGCCGAGCGCGCCGAGCTCGGCGAGCTTCGCTCCTGCGACGAGCGCCGTGGCGTTGTTCGCCGACGCGGTGATCAGCACGAGCAGGAGGAAACATCCACCCGCGAGCAGTGCGCTCCAGACGGCCCGAGGTACGCGGCGCTCTCGGATCAGCGTGGCCACGCACGCCAGTCCGAGCGCCGCCAGAGCGACGTCCGTCACGACGATCGAGGCGGTCGTGCCGCCGATCCCGACATCCAGGCTCGGCTGGTCGGCGGCCCGCCAAAGCGACAGCGCGACCGCGACCAGGAACAGGTTGAGCGGCCACGAGCGCAACTGCCGCCAGAGCTCCATCTCCCGAAGGGCCGCCACTGGCGCCTACGATACGTTGCCGCCCCGCGGCCCCCGACATGCGGATCGTCTTTCTCACAGGCATTTGGCCCCCGGATGTCGGCGGTCCCGCAACCCATGGACCGGACTTCGCCCGCTTCCTGCGCGACCGCGGGCATGAGGTGCACGTCGTCACGATGGGCAACCACGCTCCAACCGATCTTCCGGTTCCGGTCGAGAGCATCTCGCGCGGGCGGCCGTTCGTCGTCCGCTATCCGACCGTCGCCTGGCGAGGCGCCCGGCTCGCCCGCCGCGCAGACGTGCTCTACGCCACGGCCACATACGCGGCTGCAGCGGCATCGTCCATCGGCGCGCGCCGTCCTCTCCTCGTGAAGCTCGTCTCGGATCCGGCGTACGAGCGCGCGCGACGATATGGCCTGTTCGCGGGCTCGCTCGAGGAGTTCCAGCTGTCAGCCGACCCGCGCGTGCGGCTCTTCAGGGCGCTTCGCACAGCCTCGCTCAGGCGCGCGCGCAGGATCGTCGTACCGAGCCGGTACCTCGCCGAGATCGCGAGCCGCTGGGATCTCGACGCGAAGCGCATCGAGGTGCTCTTGAACCCGGCTCCGCCGCCGGCCTCCGTTACGCCGTTGCCGGTCGAGGCGGGGACCTTCGTCGTTGTCGGCCGGTTGACTGCCCAGAAGGCGCTCCCGGTCGCCTTCGCCGCCCTCGCGCTGGCGCCCGGGGCGCGGTTGCTGCTCGTGGGCGATGGTCCGGAGCGGTCGGCCCTGGAGGACGAAGCGCGGCGCCTCGGCGTCAGCGCGCGGGTCCGCTTCGTGGGATCGGTCTCTCGGGGCGAGACGATGCGCTACGTCGCGGCCGGTAGGGCGGCGATCCTCGCGTCGGCGTGGGAAAACCTGCCGCACAGCGTCGTGGAGGCTCTCGCGATTGGCGTTCCCGTCGTCGCGACCGCCGTGGGCGGTGTGCCTGAGGTTGTCCGGGACGGCGACAACGGGCTCCTGGTCCCGCCGAACGACGCCGAGGCGCTCGCCGCGGCGATGCGCCGGATGCTCGCTGACGACGGGTTGCACGCCAGGCTTGCCGCCGGCGCTGCGCCGTCCGTCGCCTCGATCAGCCGTGAGGCGATCTACGGACGTCTGGAAGCGGTCCTCGCAGAGGTCGCCGAATGACGCGGCCGCGCGTCCTCTTCTTGAGCCGCGGGCGCATCGAGCTGCCGCTCGCGCCATGGCTCGCGCGGAAGTGGGAGGCGCTCGACGGTGTTTTCGACGTTCGTGCCCTGAATGCCGGCTCAGGCGAGGATGACGAACGCTTCAAGCTCCTGCCGGAGCGGTCGTGGTTGTTCTACCCGTCGCTTCCCTTCGAGGTGCTGCGCGAATTGCGCGCGCATCCTGCGGACGCGGTCGTCGCCTCGGATCCGTACGTCGGCCGGGCAGGGCTCGTTGGACGCAGGCTTGCGCAGTCGGAAGCGAAGGTGATCGTCGAGCTGCACGGCGATCCAGCGACCTTCTCCCGCCTGTACGGATCGGACTACCGGCGGGCGATCGCGAGGATCTCCGACGAGGTCGCGCGACGATCGTTGCGGCACGCGGACGCGACACGGGCGGTCTCGTCGTTCACGGCGCGGCTCGTCGAGGAGGCGCGCGGCGTTCCGCCGACGGCAACCTTCCTCGCCTACAGCGACCTCTCAGCCTTCTCGGACACGGAGCCGACGGCCATTCCCCATGAGAAGTCGATCGTGTTCGTCGGCGCCCTCGAGCCCTACAAGAACGTCGACGGCCTGGCGGCGGCCTGGCGCCGGATCGTCGCGGAGTCGCCGGATTCCCGACTGACGATCGTCGGCCGCGGGTCGCGGCTGGGTGTGGTCGAGCAGCTCGTGCGCGACCTTCCCACATCCGTCTCGCACTATCCGGAGCTGTCGCCGCCGGATGTCGCGCATGCGATTGACGACGCCCGCGCGCTCGTGCTCCCGTCGTATCCGGAAGGCCTCGGCCGCGTCGTGCTCGAGGCTTTCGCCCGCGGGCGGCCCGTCGTCGGAACAGACGGCGGAGGCATTCCCGACATGGTCGCGAACGAGCGGAACGGCTTGCTCTTTCCGCCGAACGACCTCGACGCATTGGTGATCGCCCTGCGGCGGATGCTGGACGACCGTCCACTCGTCGAGCGTCTGGGGGCGGCTGCGCGCGAAACGTACGACCAGTGGCACCAGACGCCGGCTGAGTTCGCACGCGCGTACGCCGACTTGGTCGAGCGCGCTGTAGCCGGCGCGCGCTGATGAAGCTCGTCTTCGTCACGCAGACACTCGATCCCGAGCACGGTTCGCTTGCCCAGACGCTCGATCTCGTCCGCGCGCTCGCGGCGCGTATCGACGAGCTCGTTGTACTGACGCGCGACGTCCGCTGGAACCAGGCGCCGGAGAACGTCACCGTGCGCACCTTCGACGCTGCGGGCAAGGCGGGTCGCGCGCTCGCATTCGAGCGCGCGCTGGCGCCGTCGCTCGCCGGTGCGGACGGCGTGCTCGTGCACATGGTCCCAACGTTCCTTACGCTTGCCGCACCGCTCGCGAAGGCGCGCAGGGTGCCTCTGCTGCTCTGGTACACGCACTGGCACGCGAGCCGGTCGCTGCAGCTCGCGACGCGGCTCTGCGACGTCGCCCTGAGCGTCGACGCGGCCAGCTTTCCGTTGCGCAGCACGAAGGTGCGCGGGATCGGCCACGCGATTGACGTCGAGGAGTTCTCGGGCGAACCGCTTCTCGCGCACGAGGGACCGCTGCGCCTGCTCGCGCTGGGCCGCACCGCACGCTGGAAGGGGCTCGCGACGCTCGTCGAGGCCTTCGAGCTCGCCGACCTGGACGCGACGCTCGAGCTGCGCGGGCCGTCGCTGACCGACGACGAGCGCGAGCACCGCCGCGAGCTCGAACGCGCGGCCGCCGACAACCCGCGGATCAGCGTCGAGGAGCCGCTGCCGCGCGCGGAGGTGCCGGCGCTCCTGCGCTCCGCCGACGTCCTCGTCAGCCCGGCACAGCCCTCCGCCGGCGCAACGCTCGACAAGGCCGTCTACGAGGCGGCGGCGTGCTCACGCCCGGTTGTGACGACGAACGAGGCGCTCGCCCCGTTCCTCTCGGACCTGCCGCTCCGTCTGGTCGCCGAGCCGCAGGCCCCGCAGGCGCTCGCTGCGGTTCTGACGCAGGTCGCAGGCGCTGCTCCCGACGTGCGGGCAGCCGTCGGAGCCGAGCTGCGGCGGCGGGTGGTCGAGTCGCACTCGCTCGATCACTGGGCGGACGCCGTGATCGCAACCGTGCGGGAGGTACGATCGCCGCGTGGCGGCTGAGCCCGACAACGGGGGACCCGTCGAGGACGTCCGTTCGATCCGCCCATACATCCTTTCGCCGGCCCCGATCAAGACGCTCGTCCGGCGGCTCGGGAGCGTGCTCGCGCTCGCCGCGATCGACATCGGTGGCCTCGTGATCGGCCTCTACGGGGCACTCACGCTGCGGTCGGTGATCTTCGACCCGAAGCCGATCCTCTGGGGGCTGCTCTGGGATCACGAGACGAGCTGGCTCGCGTTCCTGATCCTCCTGCTGATTCTCGTCTTCTGGCAGGCGGGCCTCTACAAGCCGCGGGAGACACGCGAGGGCGCGGCGCGTGTCGTGCCGAGCGTCGTGCTCGTCGCCGCGCTCTCACTCGCGTTTGCGATCGGTACCGGCCAGCACTTCACGACCTTCGGCCTCTACATCGTCGCAGCCCTTTTCGTCGCGGTGCTGATCGGGATCTTCCGCGGCAGCTACGAGCTGGTCACCGGCTTCGTCCTGCGCGCGGCCGGCGTGCGCCGCAAGGCGCTGCTCGTGGGCGAGGAGTCGCAGCGCAAGCGCCTGCGCGAGACGCTCGGAGCGAGCCGCGGCGGCATCCACTACGACTTCGTCGGCGAGGTCGAGCCCGACTTCGAGGTCGAAGCCGCGCTTGCCTCGCGCACGCTGAACGAGATCGTCGTCGCAGACTCAGGCCTCGACGACCGTCGGCTCCTGCAGATCGTCGAGGCGGCTCACCGCCGCGGCGTCAGGGTGCGCGTTGCTCCACGCACGATGGAGCTGCTGGTCGAACGCGGCGAGTACGTCCCTGGTCAAGGCGTGCCGCTGTTCGAGCTGCGCCCGCCGATCTTTGCCGGGGCGCAGTGGGCGACAAAGCGCGTCTTCGACGTCGCGGTCGGATCCTTGATCGTCGTCGTCGGGCTGCCGCTCTGGCTGCTCTTCGCGCTCGCGATCAAGTTGTCGTCCGCGGGTGCGGTGTTCTATTCCGACCGCCGGATCGGGCTCGGAGAGCGGCCGTTCGAGATGCTCAAGTTCCGCACGATGAACATCGGCGCGGCCGAGGAGCAGGAGTCGCTCGAGCACGAGAACGAGGCGTCGGGAGCGCTCTTCAAGATCCGTGACGACCCGCGCGTGACACCCGTCGGCCGCCTGTTACGCCGGCTTTCGATCGACGAGGTCCCGAACGTGATCAACGTCCTGCGCGGGGAGATGTCGCTCGTCGGTCCGCGCCCGCTCCCGGTCCGCGACTACGACCGCCTCGAGGAATGGCACCGCCGCCGCTACAACGTCCTGCCGGGCGTGACGGGCCTCTGGCAGGTCGCGGGCCGCTCCGACCTGACCTTCGACGACCTCGTGCGGCTCGACTTCTACTACATCGAGAACTGGTCGATCTGGCTCGACATCTCGATCCTCTTCAAGACCCCGATCGCGGTGTTCGCACGCAAAGGCGCCTATTGAGCTCGCTCGAGGCTCGGCGAGGTTGACTCGCCTGAGTGCGACGGTTCCTGCGCGGGCTTTACGGGTTAGGTGGAGGGTCTTGCTCCAACGCTTAAAAAGTGACCGTCGGTCGTCTAGTGTCGCCGGTCGTGGTCACCGCCGGAACAAATGCTCTGGCGTAAAGCACGCTGGCCCAGCTAAGGTTGCCCCGTCAGGCCTCGGCGGAGGCGATCACTTCGCCGACGCTCCGGTCGGTGTCGCCTGCCAGCAGGGGCCTGATGTTCTCTCGCATCCAGGGTCCGCCAACTTCGCGCGCGATGCGATCGGCGGCCTCGGCTGTCGAGAACTCAA
>JBBQQI010000065.1:0-14433 GCA_038216085.1 Gaiellales bacterium
TGTGACCCTGACAGCGTCCGTGCCGATCATCGACGTGACGGGCGACGAGCCGCTCGAGCATCGCGGATTCGTTCCGCCGCGCTCGATCGTCGTACCGGGAACGCGGCCGAAGGACTTTCCCGCCGGCACGTATCACCTTGCGTGCGCGCTGATCATCGGCCGGCGCAACGAGTCGACCGACCTGAAGACGTCGCTGAACGACGCGCTGCGCGAGTACGGCATCGGCACCGGCTAGGACCGATCCGCTTCGCGCGCTGAGCCTTGGACGTAAGGACGGTGGCCCAGGCGAACGGCGGCGATCGGTCCGATCGCCTCTCCGTCTCGTTCTTCTTTGCGCGTGAACACCGCGACCATGACTGAAGGATGCCAACGAGCGGGGTTACCTGATTGGCCCGCCTTGTCAGCTCAGGTGTCACTCCGGAGCACCGGCCCACGCTAGGGCACGTGCCGCGTTAGCGCAGGAAGACGGATCGATCGGTCGTAGAGGGGCGGGATGCACGACGCGAAGATCGTGGCTATCGGCGTTCTGTTGCTAGTAGTGGGCTTGGCACCGCCCCGCTGGCAGGAACGACGATTTGTGCGCTTCAGTCGACTATCGCCACCGCTCGCTAACCGCCAGCCGGCCTCGGTGTCGCTTGCCTTCCGCGTCATCATGGTGGCGTGCTGCGTGGTTGGCCTGGGCTTCATCGCATGGGGTATCGCGCTCGCCGTCAGCGGCTTGCGACCCTGAGTGCTGGCCGGATTCCGGCGTGGGCGGCGAGTCCGCAAGGCTGGAATCTCTATGGACGGACCGGGCTTACTTCGACCGGACAGGCAAGGTAGTTCGGCGATCACTTGGCCGATCCCTTTCAGGGGGTATCGGTGAACACTGGCGCAAAGCACGGCTTCGTCGAGTGGTTCGGTATCCCGCAGTTCGCCGTGGCGCGAGGAATCGATAGTGCTTAGCATCCGAGGAATGCTGCCCGAGGGCGTGTACCACTGGACCGCGACGCATCCCGAGTGGGAAGGGCCGGTGTCGGCGTACGCAATCGATGACGGCGAGCGGCTGATTCTCATCGACCCGATCGCCGTTCCTGACGACGTTCGGGAGCTGTTCGGGTCGCGCGAGGTGGTTACGGTACTCACCTCCACCTGGCACGAGCGCGACGCCGCATCGCTTGGCTTTCCCGTGTTGGCCCCGGCGCCTGATCGCCCTGAGGATCAGCTCGTTCCCGCGACGCGCTACGCGATCGGTGACTCGCTGTTCGGGATGGAGGCGTATCCCGGCCGTGAGGGCCAGCTCGACCTCGTGCTCTGGAGCGAGCGGATTCGTGCGGTGATCGCCGGCGATACGCTGATCAACCTGGGCAGCGGGCTCGAGATCCCCGCGAGCTGGCTGCCGGAAGGCGTCACCGTGGAGCAGGTCGCGATCGGGCTGAGGCCGCTGCTCGACAAGCCTGTGGAGTTCGTGCTGCCGACGCACGGGGAGCCTGCCGACCGTGCGGCTCTCGAACGCGCCCTCGCCTGATCCGTGCGAGTACGACGCCGGGACTGACTTCGCCCGCACGTAGGCGGTCAGGGTGTCTTTGCAAACACCAGCTCAAGGCAGGGCAACGTGCTGCGTTAGCGCAGGAAGACGGATCGATCTGTCGTAGCGGGGCGAGATGCGCGACATGCCAGGTCGGCGTTTGGATTCAGCGGCAGCGAGAGAAAAGCTCGGAGCTTGGGTTGTCACTGCGACGACGAGACTCAGATGCGCCAGCTCATCCTTCAGACCAGTCTTTCCATCGACGGATATGTAGCGGCGCTTGACAGATCGCACCCGTGGAGTGAAGGCGGAGGCGGAGACGAGAATGTGAGACGGTGGATTCTTGATTCCGTCGGGGCCGCCGGAGCCCACTTGATGGGCCGCGTGACCTACGAGGAAATGGCTTCCGTCTGGCCGACGTCGGACAGCGATTTCGCGCGTCCGATGAACGAGATCCCCAAAGTTGTCTTCTCCAAGACGCTCGAACGCGCCGAATGGGCCACGACGCGCATCGCCCGCGGCCACCTCCGTGACGAGATCGACCAGCTCAAGCGAGAACCGGGTGCTGATCTGATCGCATACGGAGGTGCGCGACTCGACCAGGCACTTTCGCGCCTTGGTCTAGTCGACGAATATCGCCTGATGATCCAACCTGCCGCCCTCGGCGCAGGCCTTCCTCTGTTCAACGATCTGCCTGCGCCGCTGCACCTTGATCTCATCGACGCCAAGACTTATCCCAGCGGCCTCGCAATTCACGTATATCGACCGCGGAGTCCGGCCTCGTAGCCGACGACGCGGTCTGGTGCCGCATGACCGGATGTGCGATGGTGAGGAGCGGTGCCGTTTGTCTGGCGTCGAGCGTGGCCTGTTGGGGCTGCTCCCAGTGTTCTCTCGGGTCGCTCCTCGCGTCGTTAGCGCCGGTGTGCTCTCCTCGCCGAGCCGTTGTTGGTGGCGGCTACGCCATCGTCGCGATCGCCCAGCAGTGTCCGGCGAGCTCGCGCGCGACGGCGACCACCACATCGAGCGGGGCTTGCCTCGGGCCTCGAGCGCCTGCCAGCGCCGCCATAGAGTCGGCGGCCGCTGCGGTCGGCTTGAGCTTGTACCGCCGCTGGCTTGCCGTCGCGTCTGCGTGTGAGCAGGGTGCTCATCCGTTGCGGGCGGCGTTGGTGCCAGGCGGCCTCGATCAGGAGCCGACGCGCGTGGCTGTTGCCTGTCTTGCTGATCCCGCCTTGGCGGCGCCGCTCTCTGCTTGATTGCTCACTCGGGGTGAGACCGAGAAACGGCCCCAACGACTCGGGACGGAACCGGTGGCAGTCGCCGAGCTCGACCGTCAACGCGAACGCCGTCAGCGTCGAGACGCCACGGAGACAAACGAGCCGGCCGACGACATCGACGTACGGGGGTGTGGCCGCGAGCTCGGCGATCGCCTTGTCGAGCGCGTCCCGTCTGCTCTTCGCATCGAGCATCCGACCGTAGCACTCATCGAAGACGATCGCGAGTGGCCCGCTCTGGGACCGCTGCCGGCGAAGCCACACATCGTGTGTTCCCGTCCAGGCAGTCGCGTCGTACACCAACCCATGACGCAAAAGCAGCTTCGAGAGCCGATGACGGCCCACATCAGATCGCCGCGAGCGTCCTCACGAGCACGAACGAGCCGCCGCCCGGATCCGCGACGGCGCCGCGACGACACAGCTGATCCCAGCATCGGCACACGCGCGTGCGAGCCGGTACCCCGTCGGCCCCGCCTCATAGACGACCCGAACCGGCGCCGGCAACGTCTCCAACCACCCGACCGTCGCATCACATCCCGGCGGCACCCGCAACGACCGCACCTCACCGCTCACCCGATCGATCACGCCCGCCACCACCGACCGAGCGTGCACATCCAGACCGACCCAGCTACCTTCGCTCATCACCGGCGCCTCCCGCAATAGCGGCTCTACCGCCGGGCCGATCCCGACGGCAACCCGCGCCAACTTACGAGCGAGGCGCCGGGCACTCCATACGGTCTGGCCCAGTCGAACGTGTTCGCGCGCCCGGCTCGCCGAAGTCCGGTCAAGGCATCCGAACACTGACGGGCGATCTGTGAAAGTACTCGCGGCTCGACGGCCCACGTATCGTCCATCGCCATGGACTTCCTCGTCTACAGTCGGAGCGCACCAACTGCCGCAGACTCGGAGGATGATCCCGAACTCGATGAGCAGCATTGGTCGTACATGGACGGCTTCGCGGATGGCATGACAGCGCGAGGCCCGACGCTCGGAACTGATCGGCAGGCATGGATCGGCAGCCTTCACGTCGTCGATCTGCCCGGCCCCAGCGCCGCGCGTGAGTTCGTGGCCCGCGAGCCATACAATCGAGCAGGGCTGCTCGAGAAGCACTTTATCTGGCGCTTCGCCAACTTCCTCGGCCGGACGATGTGGCAGTTCGTCCGCGCTACCGACGAGCCTCGCTTCCTCGTCCTGGCGCAGGCGGCCGACGACCTACCCAAGGACCCAAAACCGGTGCCACTCGCCGACTTACCGCGGGAGCTTCGGGAGCGGCTGATCGTCTACGGAGGGCTGCGAAACCTCGATAACGAGGAACCGGCAGGAGTGGCGTTGGCGGTACAGGCTCCGACGCGAGAAGCTCTCGACGCACTGCTCGGAGACAGACGGGCGGGGCTCGTCGAGTTCGGCGAAATCCGAATCCATGATTGGGAGTTCGGCGGCCGTCGTTGCCCTTAAGAACGATGCATGTCACGCCAGGACCCGCCGGGCCGCCGCTGCCTCAGGGGCATTCAAGAACGCTGGCCCAGACGAGAGTGTCTCCCGACGCTAGTGGTCGAGGCTGAGCCGGCACTCGCTCCGAGGGAGTACGGCGAACATCTCACCGTGTACCGGCTCCCGTCCGAGTACGTCCCGCAGGGCCTGCCCACGCGATTTGCGAGCCGGTAGACCCGGGCGTCGGTCTGCCTCACCGAGCAGCCGCCAGTCAGCGTCGCCGACGCGCTCGAAGACGACGTAGCGACCAGCGTTCGGACTCACTCTCCGATCCTAGTGCGGTCCCCGCATCGGGGGGGCAATCCGAAACGCTGGCCCATCCGAGCCGACCTTAACGTAGGTGGACAAGGTGGTGTTCCCCCGAAAAAGCGGGGAACACCACTCCCGTGGGTCGAACTGGCTGGTCTCGCACGGGCACCGGCACTGGAGTTCCCCCGCTTCGGTGGACACGGTTTCGTTAGGCCGCTCGTGCGGCGTGGTTGATTCTTTCGTATTCGGTTGGTGAGAGGTAGTCGAGGCTTGAGTGGCGTCGTTGTCGGTTGTAGAAGCACTCGATGTAGTCGAAGACGGCGGTGCGCAGCTCTGCTTTGTCGGGCCAGGAACGGCGATCGATGAGGTCGCTCTTCAAGGTCTTGAAGAACGATTCGCAGACGGCGTTGTCGTAGGCGCTTCGGCGGCTGCCCATCGATTGCTCGATGCCTGCTTGACGGCAGCGGCGGCCGAAGGCGAGCGAGACATATTGCGAGCCTTGGTCGGAATGGTGGACGGCCCTCGCCCTGGCCGCCTCCGTTGGAGTGCTTGCTCGAGCGCGTCGACGACGAGCTCGGCACGGAGGTTGTCTTCGAGCGCCCAGCCGACGACGCGGCGGCTGTAGCAGTCGACGACGACGGCGAGGTAGAGCCAGCCCTGCCAGGTGCGTAGGTAGGTGATGTCGGCGACCCACAGCTGGTTGGGCGCCGGCGGCTGGAAGTCGCGCTTGACGAGATCGTCGGCGACACGCACACCGGGCACACGGATCGTTGTCTGTCCGCGCCGATGCTTGACTGCCCCGGAGAGGCCGTCCTGACGCATCAGCCGCTCGACCCGCTTCCGACCGACAGCGACACCGTCCGCACGGAGATCGCGGTAGATGCGAGGCGAGCCGTACGTGCGGCGGCTCGCGGCGTGGAGTTGCCGGACTCGCTCGAGCAAGGCGCGATCACTGCGCTCGCGCAAACGACGGCGACCTGCTCGCCCAGGCGTGGAAGCCTGAGCGGCTGACGCCGAGCACTCGACACATCGTCTTGACGGAGTGACCGGCCCGCTCCGCAGCGATGAACCGGAACACGCTCACCGGCTCCCGCTCTCCCGCGCGAAGAAGGCCGCGGCTTTTTTCAAGATCTCTCGCTCCTCCTCGAGCACCTTGACCTGCCGACGCAACCTGCGCAGCTCCTCACGCTCGTCGCTCGTCAAGCCCTCACGCACGCCCGCGTCGATCTCGACCCGCTTGCACCACAGCCTCAGCGACTCAGACGACACACCAAGCTCGACCGCGATCTCCCGGATCGGTCGGCCGCTCGAGTCGACCAGCGCGACCGCGTCACGCCGAAACGCCTCCGGATACGCGTCGTGTAATGCCTCCGCTCTGACATAAACACCATCCTCCCGCCCGGCCCAGACGAGCCAAGCGCTCAGGTGTCCACGAAAGCGGGGGAACTCCACGGGAACGCTGGCGCAAGCGAGCGGCGATCCGCCTAGGCTTCGCAGATGGGCGAGACGGTTTCGGCAGCACATGATGCCGAGGCTGTTCGTCATGGTGCACTGTGGAACACCGTCGCGCCTGCGTAGGATCGGCGATTTTGGTTCCTGTTGTGATCGATCCATCAACGAAGGGAGTTGCCATGCCTACCGTAATCGGCCATCACGACGTGAAGGACAGGGATCACTGGCTTGCCTCGCCGAAGCGCGAAGAGTTCTTCGGCCCGCTCGGGGTGACAAACATCCGGACATTCGTGGACCCGACGAACCCGACGCGAGTGGCCGTGCTGATGGACGTGGCCGACATGGATGCACTCGCGGCCGCGATGGAAACTCCGGCGGCTGGAGAAGCGATGGCGCATGACGGAGTCCTGCCCGAGACCTTGGTGATGCTCGTCGAGGCATAGTTCGCTCTCTCAGAAAGCTGGGCGAGATCGTTCCCAGGGACATTCCCGCACTCGCGTACATGAGTGTTCTCGCCACTATGCTCAAGCTCATGTTGCACTCGCCGAAGATCTTGGTTCTACGCACCTGGCCACGCCGATGTTGCTGGTCCGCCAGGACTTCTGGCGTGTTCAAGGGGCGAGTCGAGATCGTGTGATTCGCGTCTGTGTGGCCGGGGCTACCGGTTGGACGGGACGTCCCGTCGCAGATGCGGTCGACGCGGCAAGCGATCTGGAGTTTGTCGCAGGCGTATCGCGCACAGATTCGGCGAGCTACTCATCCGTGAGCGAGGCGCTCGATGCCGTAAGCGCGGATGTGCTCGTCGACTACACGCATCCGGCCGCTGTCAGGGAAAATGTGCTCGCAGCGGTCGAGCGGAGCGTGAGCGTCGTGGTCGGCTCGAGCGGCCTGTCAGCCGCGGACTATGAAGAAATCGATGCGCTGGCGCGCAAGCAGCGCGTGGGTGTCATCGCTGCTGGCAATTTCTCCCTTTCGGCTGCGCTTCTCCTTCGTTCGGCACTCGAGATTGCGCGCTACGTGGAAGCCTGGGAGGTGATCGACTATGCAAGTGCGGGCAAGCCGGATGCTCCGAGCGGGACGGCGCAGGAACTTGCGGAGCGACTCGACGGCGTGCGGCCGCCGGCGCTCGGCGTTCCAATCGACGAGATCCTCGGTGCACGTGAGGCACGCGGAGCGACCGTCGCCGGCACGCAGGTGCACTCCATTCGCCTTCCCAGCTTCGTCGTCTCGACGGAAGTCGTTTTCGCAGCTGAGGGTGAGCGCCTGTCGATCCGCCACGACGCCGGCGAGACTCCAGTGCCGTATGTCGCCGGGACATTGCTCGCGATCCGGGCCGTTCCAAACCGAGTCGGCCTGATTCGCGGGCTCGACCAGCTGCTGGCCTAGATGCACATCTGTCCGGATGAGCCCGAACATCCAGGGACTGTCGTGAACTGGCGCAGGCGAGCGACATCTCGCTGAAGCCAAAACCGATGTCAGCTCTTGTACGCCTTGGTCGTCGTCCCGTTGGCACCGAACTTGCGCGCCTTGCGGCGAGTGTCCTCGAACTTCGAACGTGCGTAGGTCGCGACGAGGTTGCCGGTTTCGATCCGCTCAAACCCGTGCTGCTCTAGGAGCTTTCCGTACTCTGCTTCCAGCAGAGCCCCTGCAATTCAGCCAGTCCAAAGGTCGATGTCCCGTTTGCCCTCCGCTCACGGGCTGCTGGATCGTCACGTCCGCAATCTGGATCCGGCCGCCGCTACGAAGCACTCGGTGGACCTCCGAAAACGCGGACAGCCGAGGTCGAGCACCCCCTCCCCCGGCCCTAACCGGCCGAGCGAGAATGGGTTGGCCACTCCGGCAAACGACTCGACCGCGCCCTTTGGGACGCGCCTGAGCTCGGCTGGATAATCGAGAGGCTCCCGTGACACCCGAAGCGTAGGTCCTCTTGATCTCACGCCTCAGAACATCGACGTCCACCCCGAGATCCGTAGCCACAACTGTTCCTCCTGGTCGCAGACACGCCCGCTCGCACGGCCGACGGTACAAATGCAAACACCGGATTCCACCCCCGGCTCGCGGTGCACTCATGAACGCCGGTGCACGCGATGCTCGTGACGCCAGCGGCGGCGTGCAGAGCGCAGCCGTCTGCGCACACTCGCCCACGCGACGCTGGAGACGTCGGAGCTGCTTCGAGAGGATCCCGCCGCAAGCACCGGACGCCCCGGACCTGCGAGCATCAGAAGGAGCCTGATGTCGCCTGCCTCAGACCAGTTACGTGATTTCGCCCGGCGTTACACCGAAGCGTGGTGCAGCCAAAACCCGGAACGCGTCGCCGAGAACTACGCGAACGATGGTTCGCTCACGATCAACGACGGCGCATCCTCGGTCGGGCGAGCGGCCATCACAGAGGCTGCCCGATCGTTCATGGTTGCCTTCCCGGACATGCAAGTACTGGACGATCTCGTCATGCACGGCGAGAACGCCGAGTACCGCTGGACGCTCGTCGGAACGAACACAGGGCCGGGTGGAACCGGCAACCGGGTGCGGATCAGCGGATTCGAGGAGTGGACGATCGGAGACGATGGCCTGATCGCTGCATCACTCGGCCACTACGACCAGGCCGAGTACGACCGGCAGCTCGAACACGGAGTAGACGAGCCAGCGTAGCGCTTACTCCTCCCCTTCTCGACTGGAGGTCCGGGCCGGGCGAGCATGATCGGGTCGCCCGCGATGTTCGTGGCGTACACCGTTCTTCAGGACGGGCTCGCCTTCGGGCGTGCGGAGCGTCGGCTCGCCGACCAGCACGATCACCAGCGAACCTCAGCCGTGCCGAAGCGTCAGGAATCCTCCATGCGTGACAGGGACGGCGGCGACCAGACGAACGGCGTTGTCGTCGTCACCGCGACGAAGCCGAGGCGCTCGAGAATCGGCCGGCTGTCGTCGGAAGCGTCGACCTCGATGAAGTGGAAGCCGCGCTTCGCGGCGAGATTCGCACGGTAGGCGACGGTGGCTCGGTAGATGCCGCGCCCGCGCCACGCCGGCAGCGTGGCACCACCCCATAACGTCGCGAAGTCCGTTCCTCGTTCGAGCCGCACCCAGGCAGCGCAAACGATTGCGGGGGGAGCCTCTACGACAACGACGGTGAGAGCGTCCGGGTCGACCGCCCGCTCCGCCTCGAGACTCTCTGCGAGCCAGCTGTGTTCTTCCTGCCAGATCGCCTGCTCCATCGCCGCGATCCGGTCGAAGTCGGTTCGGTCGATCACCTCGCACAACGACACGCCTTCCGGAAGCCGCGGCGCGCCCGCGACGTTCGCCACGGGTGCGATCACGACCGTCTCGACGTCCTCGGGCTCGAAGCCCGCCGCACCCAGCCGTTCCGGCAGATCGCCCGGCCGATCGTGCCCATGGAGCTTCCACTCGAATCGCTCGCCGCGCTCAGCGAACACGCGCACCTGGCGCCCGATCAGCTCGTCCAACTGGGCGCCCTCGAGCCCGCCGAGATCGCGGTAGGTGACAAATCCCCCAAACTTGAAGCCGAGGAAGCGTAGGAGCGGCCCGTCTCGCTCCACGCGAACCCCTGCGGGCAACCGTTCGGGAACGTGGCCGCGAAGCTGCATGTCGTAGCTCGCGAGCAGCTCAGCGGCGTCGGGCACAACCAGACTCTACGACGCTTTCAGCTCAATGCCGATCACGTGGATCTCAGCCGCATCGACATTTTCGAGCGTGTGAGGACCGAGCGCGGAGGTCCAGAGGGCGGTACCGGGCCGCGGGAGAACGCCGCCGTCGCGCGAATCGATCAGGGCAGCGCCCATTTCGTCACGACGGACGAAATGCCCGAATGAGAGAACGTAGAGGACGCCTGGCCATTCAGCGCAGAGCGCCAACGGCGACAGACCTCGTCGAGTCTCTGAGATCGGCTGACACGGCGTCAGCCGATTCGCTCTGCAGGACCGGTCAGAAGCGCGCGGCCCTTCTCGAACCGAACATCGAGATGACCACCCGGGAACCGCACGCGAACCGGCTCCGCTCCGAACGCAGCTGCAACGGCGACAGCGCTCGAGCCTGACGACGCCGTCTCCCCCGCTCCGCGCTCCCAGACGCGCGCCTCGATCTCGTCCCCGGCGCGACGCGCGACCTGCACGTTTGTGCGCCGGGGGAAGCGCTCGTGCACCTCGAGCAGGGGGCCGATGCGCAACACCTCCGCAGGGTCTCCCTCGACGACAGCGTGCGGGTTGCCGACGTCGACCGGCGTGAAGCGAATGCCTGCCGCTTCTTCGGGCTCGCCGACGGTCACCGGGCCGATGTCTTGTTCGACGAGCGTGCCGCCGAGCATCCGGGCTTGCACTTCGCGCGACCCGACGCGCACGGTCACGTTCTGGGATCGCGTCCGCTCGGTGAGCCACCGCGCGGCGATCCGAGTGCCGTTGCCCGACATCTCGGCGCGAGAGCCGTCGGGATTCCAGATCGCGATCTCGAGCCAGTCCTGGCCTGAACGGAACACCTCAAGGACACCGTCGGCGTCCCCGACGCCGCCACGGACGCCGTCCGGTGTCAGCGGACCGTCGTCAGTGACGAGGTAGACGTTCCCTTGGGCGTGCCAGCGCGACGATCTCATCGGCAATCTCCTCCGCGGGCCGGGCTCCGTCGAGGGTAACCACACCCGGCATCCGGCGCAGCCACTTGCGCTGGTAGCGGGCGAGCCGGCGCGTCGCCTGCGCGACCTCAGCGATCGCCTGCTCGAGCGGCAGCGTCGCGAACTGCTCGAGACCCATCACCTTCCTCGCTGTCGAGGAGAGCGGCAGCGCCCACGCGCGTCGCGCCTCCTCGGCTGCGCCCTGGTCGGCCATCGTCTGCGTTCGCACGTCGATCCTGAGGTCAAGCTCCTCGAGCGGCAGGTCGAGCGCGACGATCAACGTCTCACGGCGCGTGTCCTCCGTCCAGAGGCGGTCGTTCACCGGAGCAAGCGACGCGCCCGCCTCGACCAGCTCGAGCGCGCGGACGACCCGCCTGCGATCGTTCGCATGGACGCGCTCAGCGGCTGCCGGGTCGCGCTGTGCGAGCAGCGCATGCGCCCCGTCCGCGCCGAGGCGGTCGTATTCGCCCTGCCAGTGCGTACGACGCTCTGGCGCGACCGGGGGCGGCAGCTCGAGCGTCGACAACGCCGCCCGGAGGTAGAGCCCGGTTCCCCCGACGACGAGCGGTGTTCGTCGCCCGGCGAGCGTCTCGTCGATCGCGGCGTGCGCACGCCGCTGGTACCCGCCGACCGACACCTCCTCTGTCAACGGCACGATCCCGACGAGCCGTGCCTCGTACGCCGGAACTGCGGTGAGGATCGGCAGGCCGGCATAGAGGGCCGCCGAGTCGGCCGAGATCACCTCGGCCCCGAGCCGGGCGCGGAGGATGCCTGCGACGGCGGTCTTGCCGGCTGCTGTCGGACCGAAGAGCGCGAGGACGCCGCTACGGCCGCTGCTACGCGCCGGCGCCGGCAGGCTGCTTGTAGCCATGCGGAATGTCGGTCGACGTGCGATCCGGATCCTCGACGACCGCGACCTCTTCCTCCGGGTGCTCGGCGCGCCACTCGCGGAACCACGCGACGCTGCGCTTAATTCCCTCCTCGAGCGGCACCTGCGGCTCGTAGCCGAGCAGCTCGCGGGCCTTGGTCACGTTCGCGACGTAGTGGGTCACCTCGCCGAGCAGCGGCGGTGCGAGCACGATGTCCGGTTCGACGCCGAGCTCGGCGGCGATCATCTCGGCGGCGTGCAGCAGCTTGTTGCCGTGGCCGTAGGCCAGATTGATCGTGCCGTTCGCGATCCGGCCGGAACCGAGCGCCTCGATGCCGCGCGTGATCCCGTCGACGCAGTCGTCGACGTAGGTGAAGTCGAGCGTCTTGTCCTCGCCGTAGACGGTGATCTGCTCGCCGCGCGCCAGCTTGTGGATCCAGAGCGGCAGCACGCGCACCATCCGGTGCAGGTCGTTGTCGAAGCGGCCGTAGACGTTCGAGAAGCGAAACACCAGATACCGCAGCCCGTAGCAGCGGGCGTACGAATACACGAACGCCTCGCCGGCGATCTTCGACGCCGAGTAGGTCGACTCCGTGTACGCGAAGTCGGCGACCGTCTCGGTGTAGTCCTCGAAGCGGTGCACGTCGCCGTACACCTCGCGGCTCGACGAGAAGATCACCGGAAGGTTCAGTCCGCGCGCGTACTCGAGGACGTTGAACGTCATGATCGTGTTCTCGAGCGCCCGGTGCGGCTGCCGCACGAGTTGGTGCACCTTGGCGTGCGCCGCGAGGTGGACGACGAGGTCGACCTCCGGGTACTCGACGCCGTTGATGCCGCCCGGGAACGCCGAGTAGTGACCTGCGAGATCCTGCAGGAGCGTCGGGAACGCGTTACCGACCCAGGCGTTCGGGCGCTTGTCGATGCCGAAGACCTCGTGCCCGTCCCGTATGAGCCGCAGCGCAAGATTGGTGCCGATCTGGCCTGACGAGCCGGTGACGAGGATGCGCATTCGAGAATCCTGACTGAAAAGTGTGAAGGAGGCGTTCAGACTGCTGCGACCACGTGCTCGGCGCCTCTGAGGGTCGACGAGGTCGCCGATTCGATCTGGACGTCGACCAGATCGCCCGCCGCTGCGCCACCGGCGAAGTTGACCATCGTGTTCCGTCGCGTGCGCCCGCGCAGGATTGACGGGTCGGTGCGGGACGGCCCCTCGACGAGCACCTGCTCGACCCTGCCGACCCGCGCTTCGTTCCGTTCGCGGGCGACGCGTTGCGTCAACGCAACGAGTCGCTCCATCCGCTCGATCTTCACCTCATGCGGAACCTGGTCGGGCACGCTCGCCGCCTCGGTGCCCTTGCGCGGGGAATAGACGAATGTGAAGGCGCTGTCGTAGCCGACCTCCTGAACGACCGCGAGGGTCTCGCGGAAATCGTCCTCCGTCTCACCCGGGAAGCCGACGATGATGTCCGTTCCCAGTGCGAGGTCGGGGATCGCCGCGCGCATCTTCGCCGCGAGCTGCAGGTACCGCTCGCGCGTGTAGGTGCGTCGCATCGCCTTCAGCACGCGTGACGAACCGGACTGCAGCGGCAGATGGACGTGCTCGCAGACCGACGCGCAGTCGGCCATCGCCTCGATCACGGGCTCGCGGAAGTCTTTCGGGTGCGGGCTCGTGAACCGGATCCGCTCGATGCCGTCGACCGCGTCGCAGGCGCGCAGCAGCTCGCCGAACTCGGTGCGAATGTCCGGCAGCAGATCGCGGCCCCACGAGTTGACGTTCTGACCGAGCAGGGTCAGCTCGCGCACGCCAGAGTCGGCAAGGCGCTGGACCTCGGCGAGGATCTCCCCCGGACGCCGGCTTCGCTCGCCGCCGCGGACCGCCGGCACGATGCAGTAGGAGCACTTGGAGTTGCAACCCATCGAGACCTGCACCCACGCCTGGAACGAGCGTTCGTTGTGCACGGGCAGCTCGGCCGCAAACTCGCGCTCGTCGAGCCCGAAGCGGCCGCGCGCGACACCGTGCCCGCCGGCGCCGAGCCACTCACCGAGATGCGCGATCGATCCCGGGCCGAACGCGACGTCGACGGCGGGATAGAGCTCGAAGATCCGCTCGCGCTGCGCCTCGGCGAAGCAGCCGCCGACGGCGATCACCCGGTCGGGCTGCTCACGCTTGCGTGCGGCGGCCTCCCCCATGTACGCGGCGAGCTTCTGATCTGGCTTCTCGCGGATCGTGCACGTGTTGAACACGACGACGTCCGCGTCCTCTGCGGTCGGCGCCTCCCCCAGTCCGAGCTCCTCGAGCATCCCTTTGATCCGCTCACTGTCGTGCGCGTTCATCTGGCAGCCGAAGGTCGTGAGGTGGTAGCGCTTCACCTCGCAAGGGTAGCGGCGGACGTCGGCGTCCTGGGCTGTGGCCGTGGTTTAGTCTCAGTTGGTGAGGCACGTTCGAGTCGCTGTCGCCCAGGTACGGGCGACCTATCCAACCGCCTCGGCGGTGGATCGTGTCGAAGCCGCGGCCCTCGATGCGAGAGCTGAGGACGCCGCGCTTGTGGTCTTTCCCGAGGCGTTGCTCGGCGGCTATCCGCGCGGCGCTGGATTCGGCGCAGTCGTCGGCGATCGGAGCGCGGCAGGTCGCGAGGAGTTCCTTGCATACAGCCGAAACGCGGTGACGGTTCCGGGACCGGAGGTCGCACGGCTGCGAGAGATCGCTCGCGCCAATGATCTCCACCTGGTCGTTGGGGTGATCGAACGGGTCGGCTCCTCGCTCTATTGCTCTGTTCTGACGATCGACGATCAGGGAGAGGTTGTGAATCTCCGACGCAAGGTGATGCCGACGGGGAGCGAGCGACTCATTTGGGCACAGGGTGACGGCTCGACACTGCGGGTTTCCGACACAAAAGTCGGTCGCATCGCCACCGCAATCTGCTGGGAGAATTTGATGCCTGCGCTGCGGATGAGCTTCTACGCGCAGGGTGTCGACGTG
>JBBQQI010000066.1:0-14308 GCA_038216085.1 Gaiellales bacterium
CCGTAGTCGCCGAAATGCACGGTCGACTGGCCCTTCGTCATGCCACGTCTGCGTCCGCGGTGGTGCTTGCGGAACTTGGTTTTCTTCGGGAGCAGCATCAGTCAGTCTTTCCCTCGTCGGACTGCGGTGCCTCGGGGGCCGGAGCGTCGTCGGTCTTCTTCTTCCGTGGGGCCTTCGGAGCGGCAGCCTTCGGAGCGGCCTCCTTCGCAGCAGCAGCCTTGGGAGCGGCCGCCTTCTTCGGAGCGGCAGGCTTCTTCGGGGCAGCAGCCTTCTTCGGCGCAGCCTCGGGGGCTGCCTCGGGAGCTGCCTCGGGAGCCGCCTCGGGAGCTGCTGCCGGGGCAGCCAGCGCCGGTGTCTCGACAGCTGCCTCGACCTGCGTCTCGACTGTCGCCGGCGTCGTCTCGACGGTCGGCGGGGTCACCGGCGCGACGGTCTGTACCTCGTCGACAACCTGTGCCTCGTCAGGGACTTGTGGCTGCTCGACCTGCGGCTCGACGGGTGTGCGGTTGCTGCTCGGGCGCGATCCGCCGGCGCCGCGACCGCGCGGCGGACGTCCGCCGGCACCGCCGGGGCGCGCCTGGCCGCTGCGCTGGCCGGGACGGCCGCGGCGCACCGGGCCGAGGCCCTCGCGATCCTGGTTGCGGTTGCGGCCGGACTCGCGCGATGCGCCGAGCCCTTCCGTGACGCCGCCGCGCCGGCGAGCAGTGTCCTGGTCACCCAGGCGCGTCTCCTTGCCGCCGCCGGGAACACCGCCGTAGCCGGCCGGCATGATCTCGCCCTTGTTGATCCAGACCTTGACGCCGATGCGGCCGGTTGGGGTACGTGCTTCGACGAAGCCGTAGTCGATGTCGGCACGAATCGTGTGCAGCGGGACACGTCCCTCCGAGTACTGCTCGGAGCGGCTCATCTCCGAGCCGCCGAGGCGGCCCGAGCACTGAACCTTCACGCCGGCTGCACCGGAGCGGATCGCCGAGGCGAGCGAGCGCTTCATCGCGCGGCGGAACGACACTCTGTTCTGCAGCTGTTCCGCGATCGACTGTGCGACTAGCTTTGCGTCGAGCTCGGGGCGCTTGATCTCGTTGATGTTGATGTGCACGTTCTTCTGCGTCATCGCGTGGACTTCTTTGCGCAGCGCGTCGACTTCGACGCCTGACTTCCCGATCACGATCCCCGGGCGCGCAGTGAAGATGTCGATCGTGATCCGCTGCTTGTCCTTGCGGATCAGGATGTCCGACAGTCCGGCATGCGCAAGCTTGCCGAGAATGTGCTCACGGATCTTGATGTCCTCGATCAAGGCGCCCGCGAACTCCTTCTTCGGGACCATCCAGTTCGACTTCCAGTCGTGGATGACGCCGACGCGCAGACCGCCCGGGTGAATCTTCTGTCCCATTACTTTGCCCCCTCGGTCTTCTTCTTGCGCACGGGCTTGCGAACTGCGCGCTTCGGCTTTGCTTCGGTAGCTGCCGCAGTCGCGGAAGCTTGAGCACCCTGTTCGACAGGATGGCCCTGTGCAACCTGCACTGTGATGTGGCACGTGCGCTTCATGATCCGCGACGTTCGGCCGCGTGCGCGAGCGCGCCAGCGCTTCAGCGTCGGGCCTTCGTCGACAAAGACGGCGTGCACGACGAGCTCGTCGCCGTTCCAGTGCAGCGCAGGATTCGACTCCGCGTTGGCGACGGCCGAGCGCAGCACCTTCTCGACCTCGACTGCGGCATGCCGCTGCGTGAAGGAAAGGATGGTGCGCGCCTCGGGCACGCTGCGCCCACGGATGTTGTCCGTGACGAGCCGCGCCTTGCGAGGCGAGATGCGAACGTTCTTCGCAACTGCCTGCACAGTCGGCTCGGGCGCCTCAGTCGTCGTCTTCACCGCAGTTGCCATCAGCGCTTCTTCACCTGGGTCTTCTGATCGCCGGCATGACCGCGGAAGTGGCGCGTTGGCGCGAACTCGCCGAGCTTGTGCCCGACCATCTGCTCGGAGATGAACACCGGGACGTGCTTGCGCCCGTCGTGGACCGCGATCGTATGCCCGACCATCTGCGGGAACACGGTCGACGTGCGCGACCAGGTGCGAAGCATCTGCTTCGAGCCCGAGTCGTTCATCGACTCGATCCTCGCGAGCAGGCGCTCCTGGATGAAGGGGCCCTTCTTGCTTGATCTACTCATGGTGGTTCTCCTCGTGACGGTTTCGCGTCCCTGGCGTGCGAAACGCAAGCAGTGCAAGGACGCAGGCCGGGTTCGGGCCCGTAGGCCCGGACACGGCCGAGGACGCAGCAATGCGCAGTGGATCGCGCGTCAGAGGCGCACTAACTGTCGCGAGGAGAGCCACTAGCGCTTATCCTTCCCGCGGCGCCGGCCGCGCACGATCAACTTGTTCGATTCCTTGTGCTTCGAACGGGTCCGCTTGCCGAGCGTCGGCACGCCCCACGGGGTGACCGGATGCCGGCCGCCCTTCGACTTGCCTTCGCCACCGCCATGCGGATGGTCGACCGGGTTCATGGCCGAGCCGCGGACGGTCGGGCGCTTGCCGAGCCAGCGGGCGCGGCCTGCCTTGCCGATCGTGATGTTGCCATGCTCGACGTTGCCGACCTGACCCACCGTCGCGCGGCAGGTGAGCAGCACGCGGCGCATCTCGCTCGAAGGGAGACGCAGCGTCGCGTAACCCTGATCTTTTGCCACGAGCTGCACGCCCGAGCCCGCGGAGCGCGCCATCTGGCCGCCCTTCCCGGGCTTCAGCTCGACGTTGTGCACGAGTGTGCCGGTCGGGATGTTCTCGAGCGGCAGCGCATTGCCCGCCTTGATGTCGGCGCCGACGCCGGACTGCACGACCGAGCCGACGCGAACGCCTGCCGGAGCGAGGATGTACGACTTGAAGCCGTCGGCGTAGTGCAGCAGCGCGATGCGCGCTGAACGATTCGGGTCGTACTCGATTGCGGCGACCTTTGCGGGCACGCCGTCCTTGGTGCGCTTGAAATCGATGATGCGGTAGCGCCGCTTGTGACCGCCACCCTGGTGGCGCGTCGTGATGCGGCCCATGTTGTTGCGGCCGCCCTTCTTCGTCAGCTTCTCGGTGAGCGCCTTCTCGGGCCTCGACTTCGTCACTTCGGCGAAGTCGGAGACCGTCATGTGGCGGCGGCCCGGGCTGGTTGGCTTGAATCTTCTGACAGGCATGGCTAGAGCTGCGCTCCTTCGAAGATCTCGATCGTGTCGCCGGCGCGCAGCTGCACGACGGCCTTCTTCCAGCCGGGGCGCGTGCCCTTGTAGAGGCCGCGGCGCTTCGGCTTCGCCTGCACCTTGATCACGTTGACGCGCGCCACCTTGACCTCGAACATTTCCTCGACGGCCTGGCGGATCTGCGTCTTGTGCGCGTCGGAGTGCACGCGGAACGTGTACGTCCCACGCACGGACGCGGCGTAGCTCTTCTCGCTCACTACCGGGGCGAGGATCACCTGGCTCGCGTGCAGTGCCATTAAACGGCTCTTCCCTGGATCAGCGGGAGCGCGGTCTCGGTGACGAGCAGCGAGCGCGCCCACACGACCGCGCCGACGTCGAGCTCGCTCGGCTCGACGATCGCGATCTTCTCGAGGTTGCGGAAGCTCTTGACGAGGTCTGTCTCGCCTTCGGTCGCGACGAGCACGATCGGCGCCGGCAGGCCCGAAGCCTCCACAAAGCTCCTCGCGAGCTTGGTGGACGGCTTGTCGAACACCGTCGCATCGACGACCGCCAACGTGCCCTCGCCGGCATGACTCGCGAGAGCCGACCGCAGGGCAGCTCTGGCCACCTTGCGATTCACTTTCTGCACGAACGTGCGCGGAACCTTGGCGAACGTGTGGCCGCCGCCCGTGAACTGCGGCGCGCGAATCGTGCCCTGGCGGGCGCGACCGGTGCCCTTCTGGCGCCACGGCTTCGCGCGGCCGCCGGAGACGAGACCGCGGCTCTTCGTCGCGGCGGTGCCCGCGCGCTGCGCATTCATCTCGGCGCGCACGGCCTCATGGACGAGGTGCGGCTTGACCTCGACGGCGAAGACGCTCTCCTCGAGCGAGACGTCCTTGGACTTCTTGCCCGACAGGTCGAGCAGAGGTGCCTTAGGAGCTGCCATTAACCACGCACCTCCACGATGCCGTTCTTCGGCCCCGGCACGGCGCCCTTGACGAGCAGCAGGTTGCGCTCGACGTCGACGTCGTGAATCGTCAGGCCGAGCTGTGTGACGCGCTTGCCGCCCATCAGCCCGGGAAGCTTGCGGCCCTTGAACACGCGCGACGGGGTCGCGGACGCGCCGATCGAGCCCGGCTTGCGGATGTTGTGCGAGCCGTGCGAGCGCGGGCCCGATGAGAAGTTGTGGCGCTTGATCGTTCCCTGGAAGCCCTTGCCGATACCGATGCCCGCGACCTTCACCTTGTCGCCCGCCTCGAACAGCTCGACCGTGACGGCCTCGCCCTCGACGGCGCCGTCGATACCGCCGCGGAACTCGACGAGCTTGCGGTGCGCGCCGACTTTGAACTTCCCGAGGTGGCCGAGCTCGCCCTTCGTGAGCTTGCGGTCGGCGACAGCGTCGAACGCGAGCTGCACGGCGTCATAGCCGTCCAGGTCAGCGAACTTCACCTGCACAACCGGGCACGGCCCGGCCTCGATCACGGTGACAGGAGTGACCCCCCCGGACTCGGGATCAAAGACCTGGGTCATACCCAGCTTTTTGCCGAGAATGCCTTTTGGCACTACGAATCCCTCCCCGGCAAAAAGCTAGTAAGGGCAGCGAAGCTCGACTCGAAGGTCTTGCTAGAGAAATCGGAACGGTTTCTCACAATTTGATCTCGATGTCGACGCCCGCCGGGAGATCGAGCCGCATCAGCTGGTCGATCGTCTTCGGCGTCGGGCTGAGGATGTCGATGAGGCGCTTGTGCGTGCGCACCTCGAAGTGCTCGCGCGAGTCCTTGTCCTTGAACGGGCTGCGGATCACGCAGTAGACGTTCTTCTCCGTCGGCAGCGGAACCGGCCCAGTGATCGTCGCACCGCTGCGCTGCGCGGTGTCGACGATCTGCTGGGCCGACCGGTCCAGCTGCTGGTGGTCGTAGCCCTTCAGGCGGATCCGGATTTTTCCCTGTGCCACTGTTTTATCCCTTAGTTGACGAGCTGCATTTTTTGGATCGTCACTTGACGATCTCTGTGACGACGCCGGCGCCGACGGTGCGGCCGCCTTCGCGGATCGCGAAGCGGAGGCCCTGATCCATGGCGATCGGCTGGATCAGCTCGATGTCCATGTTCGTGTTGTCGCCCGGCATGACCATCTCCTGGCCCTCCGGGAGCTTCACCGCGCCCGTCACGTCCGTGGTGCGGAAGTAGAACTGCGGGCGGTAGTTGTTGAAGAACGGCGTATGACGGCCGCCTTCGTCCTTCGACAGCACGTAGACCTCAGCCTTGAACTGCGTGTGCGGCGTGATCGAGCCGGGCTTTGCGAGCACCTGGCCGCGCTCGACGTCCTCACGCTTGACGCCGCGGAGCAGCGCGCCCGCGTTGTCGCCTGCATGCGCGAAGTCGAGCGACTTCTGGAACATCTCGAGACCGGTGACGACCGTCTTCTCCACCTTCTCATGGATGCCGACGATCTCGATCTCGTTCCCGACCTCGATCTTGCCCTGCTCGACCCGGCCGGTCACGACGGTGCCACGGCCGGTGATCGTGAAGACGTCCTCGATCGGCATCAGGAACGGCTTGTCGGCGTCGCGAAGCGGCTCCGGGATGTAGGAGTCGACCGCGTCCATCAGCTCCATGATCTTCGCCTCCCAGGCCTCGTCGCCCTCGAGCGCCTTCAGCGCCGAGACGCGGACGATCGGGATGTCGTCGCCGGGGAACTCGTACTTGTCCAGCAACTCGCGGACCTCGAGCTCGACGAGCTCGAGAAGCTCCTCGTCGTCCACCATGTCGGCCTTGTTGAGCGCGACGACGATGTAGGGCACCTCGACCTGGCGCGCCAGGAGGATGTGCTCACGCGTCTGCGGCATGGGGCCGTCGGCGGCGGAGACCACGAGGATCGCACCGTCCATCTGGGCGGCGCCCGTGATCATGTTCTTGATGTAGTCGGCGTGGCCCGGGCAGTCGACGTGCGCGTAGTGGCGCTTCTCCGTCTCGTACTCGACATGCGACGTGTTGATGGTGATGCCGCGCTGGCGCTCTTCGGGAGCGTTGTCGATCTCGGCGAAGCTCTTGGCCTCTCCGCCGCCCCGCTTGGCGAGCACATTCGTGATCGCGGCGGTCAGCGTCGTCTTCCCGTGGTCGATGTGCCCGATGGTGCCGACGTTGAGGTGCGGCTTCGTGCGCTCGAACTTCTGCTTGGCCATTCCCTTCCTTCCTTGTCTTAGGAGCCTGAGCCCTTGGAGGCTGTACTGCCTTGCTCGGTGATCTCGGCTGCGATCGATGCCGGCACCTCTTCGTACCGGTCGAACTGCATGGTGAAGTCTGCGCGACCCTGGCTCATCGAGCGCAGGTCGGTGGCGTAGCCGAACATCTCGCTCAGCGGGACGCTCGCCTTGATCACCTGGGCATTGCCGACCGGCGTCATGTTCTCGACGCGTCCGCGGCGGGAGCTGAGGTTGCCCATCACGTCGCCGACGTAGTCCTCGGGCGTCGTGACCTCGACGGCCATCATCGGCTCGAGCAGCTTCGGCTTCGCGCGTCTCATCGCTTCCTTGAACGCCATCGAGCCGGCGATCTTGAAGGCGCGCTCACTCGAGTCGACATCGTGGTAGGAGCCATCGATCAGCTCGACCTTGACGTCGACCACGGGATAGCCGGCCAGGATGCCGCTGCCCATCGCCTCGCGGATGCCTTCGTCGATCGGCTTGATGTACTCCTTGGGGATCTTGCCGCCGACGATCTTGTCGACGAACTCGTAGCCGGCGCCCGGCACCTGCGGCAGCAGGTTGATCGTGCAGTCCCCGTACTGGCCCGAGCCGCCCGTCTGGCGGACGAACTTGCCCTGGACCTTCTCGGCCGGCTTGCCGACCGTCTCGCGGTAGGCGACCTGTGGGCGGCCGACGTTCGCGTCGACGTTGAACTCGCGCTTCAGCCGGTCGACGATGATCTCGAGGTGCAGCTCGCCCATGCCGGCGATCAGCGTCTGGCCGGTCTCCTCGTCCGAGGTGACGCGGAAGGTCGGATCCTCCTCGGCTAGCCGGGCGAGGCCGGTGCCGAGCTTGTCCTGGTCGGCCTTCGACTTCGGCTCGACGGCGACCGAGATCACGGGCTCCGGGAACGTCATCGACTCGAGCACGATCGGGGCGCTCTCGATCGCGAGCGTGTCGCCGGTCGTCGTCGACTTGAGGCCGACGCCGGCCGCGATGTCGCCTGCGCCGATCTCGTCGCGCTCCTCGCGGTGGTTCGCGTGCATCTGCAGGATGCGACTGACCCGCTCGGTCTTGCCGGTCGTCGTGTTCAGAACGCGGTCGCCGGACTTGATCCGCCCGGAGTAGACGCGGAAGTAGGTGAGCTGGCCGACGAACGGGTCTGACATCACCTTGAAGGCGAGTGCCGAGAACGGCTCGTCGACCGACGGCTCGCGGGTGATCTCGTCGCCGGACTTCGGGTCGAGGCCCTGCATCGGCGGCACGTCGAGCGGGCTCGGCAGGTAGTCGATCACGGCGTCGAGCAGCGGCTGCACGCCCTTGTTCTTGAAGGCGGAGCCGAGGATCACCGGGGTGAGGGCATCAGCGATCGTCGCGACCCGCAGCGCGCGCTTGATCATGTCCGGCGTCACGAGCGACTCGTCGGTGAGGTAGGTCTCGGTCAGCTCGTCGTCGTGCTCGGCGACGGCGTCGATCAGCTGATGGTGGTAGGCGTGGGCCTGCTCGGCGAGCTCGGCGGGGATGTCGCCGACCTCGAACTCCTCACCCAGGTCGTCCTTGTAGACGATCGCCTTCATCTCGACCAGGTCGATCACGCCGACGTGCTTGTCCTCCTGCCCGATCGGCAGCTGGATCGGCACCGGGTTCGCGCCCAGGCGGTCGACCATCGACTCGACGGCCTTGAAGAAGTCGGCGCCGGTGCGGTCCATCTTGTTGATGAACGCGATGCGCGGCACCTTGTACTTGTCGGCCTGGCGCCAGACGGTCTCGGACTGCGGCTGGACGCCTGCGACGGAGTCGAAGACCGCGACCGCGCCGTCGAGGACGCGCAGGCTGCGCTCGACCTCGACCGTAAAGTCCACGTGCCCGGGCGTATCGATGATGTTAATGCGATGGTCGCGCCACGTCGCAGTCGTCGCCGCGGAGGTGATCGTGATGCCGCGCTCCTGCTCCTGCGCCATCCAGTCCATCGTCGCGGCGCCCTCGTGCACCTCACCCATCTTGTGGGTGCGGCCCGTGTAATAGAGGATCCGCTCGGTCGTCGTGGTCTTGCCCGCATCGATATGGGCCATGATCCCGATGTTCCGGACGCGGTCCAGCGCCACCCGTGTTTCCGTTACAGCCAAATCGCTCCTGTCATTACCAGCGGTAGTGGGCGAAGGCCTTGTTGGCCTGCGCCATCCGGTACATGTCGTCCTTGCGCTTGTACGCGTTCCCCTGCTGCTCGAGCGCGTCGATGATCTCGCCGGCGAGCTTGTCCGCCATGTGCTTCTCGCGACGGTCGCGCGCGAACGTGACGATCCAGCGCAGCGCGAGCGTCCGGCCGCGGCGCTGAGGCACCTCGACCGGAACCTGGTAGTTGGCCCCGCCGACGCGGCGCGACTTGACCTCGAGCACCGGCGTGACCGTCTTCACGGCCTGCTCGAGCACGTCGACCGGCGGCCGGCCCGTCTTCTCGCCGACCTTCTCGAGGGCGGTGTAGACGATCGCCTCGGCCGTCGACTTCTTGCCGTCGCGCATGACGCGGTTCATCAGCTGCGTAACGAGCTGGCTGTCGTAGACCGGGTCGGCGATGACCGGGCGCGGTGTGATCTCTGCGCGACGCGGCATCAGGAAGCGCTCCCCTGTGTTTCCGTGCTCCGCATCAATTGCTGCTCCGCTTTGCGCCGTACTTGGAGCGGCCCTGCTTACGGTCGGCGACACCTGAGGCGTCGAGCGCGGCCCGGATCACCTTGTACCGGAAGCCCGGCAGGTCCTTGACGCGGCCGCCACGGACGAGCACGACCGAATGCTCCTGCAGGTTGTGGCCCTCGCCCGGAATGTAGGTACCGACCTCGAGGCCGTTCGTCAGCCGGACACGGGCGATCTTCCGCAGCGCCGAGTTCGGCTTCTTCGGAGTCGTCGTCGAGACGCGCGTGCAGACGCCGCGCTTCTGCGGGGCTCCCGCGAGCGCCGGGGTCTTGGTCTTCGCGGGCTTGGACTTCCGGCCCTTGCGAATGAGCTGATTGACGGTCGGCATGCTGAGGCTGAGCTTCTCTTTCCGGTCGTATGCAGACAGAAGGCGCGCGGAGCGGGCTGCTCACGCGCTGCGGCGAGGCATGGTACCGAATCGAGCGCGGCTCTGCGGAGCCACACCGTATTCGGTAGTTCCTTTCCTACTTTCGCCGCGTAGCTTCTCGCCAAAGAGACAACTACAGTCCGAACACTGCGGTGGCCCTCTTGATCGTCATCTGCGCGCTCGGGCTCGCGCTGCTCACGGCCGCCGGCTCTGCGGTCGCCGTTTGGCGCGTCCGCGCGACAGCCGACGAGCGGGTCGCAGAGGCCGTCCAGAGGCTCGCCCTCGGGATGCACGAGACGATGCGCGACCTGACCGGCTCCCTCGAGTACGCCCAGGCCGGCTCCCGCGGCGACCGGCAGGCGGGCGAGCTTGCGGCGTCGCTCGACCTGAACGACGTGGCAAAGCGCACGCTCGATGCGCTCGGTGCGATCCCTGGGGTCGAGGCGGCAGCCCTTGAGGCGGCCGGGCTGACGGCCACGGTAGGGCTCCAGGCCGACGAGGCGACCAAGGCGCTGATCCAGCTCCGAGACAGCGACAACCTCCGCGCCGTCGAGGTCACCTACCGCTACCGGATCGACGACGTCGAGGGCTCCTCGAGCATCGTCCGCTCGGGGATCGTCGTGCCCCTGCGGGCCGACGGTGCGCCGATCGGCACCCTCAGTGCGTTCACTCGCTCCTCGGAAGGACAGCTGACAGACGCCGAGATCGAGGAGGTGGAACGGCTCGCTCACCGAGCCGGCCCGGCGCTCGACAACGCCCGCCGCTATGCCGAGGCGCGGGCGCTCGCCGATCTCGACGCGCTGACAGGCCTCCACAACCGCCGCTACTTCCACGAGACGCTCGAGCGGGAGGTCGCCCGCGCCCATCGCTACGAGCGCCGGCTCGGGCTGATCGTGATCGACCTCGACGACTTCAAGGCGATCAACGACCGCGTCGGCCACCTGGCCGGGGACGCTGTGCTCGCTGAGGCCGCTGTGCGGATGCTCTCGGTCGTGCGCACCGCCGACGTCGCCTGCCGGATCGGCGGCGACGAGTTCGCGGTGGTGCTGCCGGAGTCGAGGGCCGAGGAGACCGAGCTGCTCGCCGAGCGCATCGCGCGCGGCATCAGCGTGCGCCCGATCCCACACGCGGGAACGCTGCTCCTTTCCGCCGGCGTCGCCGAGCTGCGCCAGGGCGACCAGCCGACCGACCTGTTCGAGCGGGCAGACGAGGCGCTCTACCGGGCGAAGGAGCTCGGCAAGGCGCGCACCGTGCTCGCAGACGGGGCTTAGGCCAGAGCGAGGAACGGAGCGAAGCCGGTCAGGTCGACCGTCGCCGGCTGGGGCAGCTGGTCGTGCTGGCACGAGAGCCGTCCGAGCGACTGGTTCTCACGCCGGCGCGCCCAGGTCGCAAACGCACCGTGCTTCTCCTGGCCCGCAATGGCTCGGCGGATCGCCGGCGCCGCCTGGCCGTAGGGGAACGACCCGAGCGGAGCAGCCTCGCCGAGAACCGTGATCTTGACGCCGTCAACGAGGACGGTTGCGCCAGGCGTGAGTGCGAAGAGCCGCTGCGGCGCCTGCTCGGCTAGAGCGATCCCGGAGCGGGCGTTGCCGAGCCACGGCACAGCTTGGTTCGTCCGCACAGCGCGGGCCGGTGAGGCCGAATACGTCTCGTAGAACGCGCGCAGCTGTGCTCCGGTCGGAGCCGCCACGTGCAGCGTCGCCTCGACGGAGAGGCGACGCAGCTCGTCGGCCAGGATCTCCTTCGCGAGCGCGCGCGTCACGCGCGCCTTCATGAGCCCTGCGAGGTAGGCAGCACGGCTGCCGGCGAAGTGGTCTGCGATCACGTCGCGCTCTGCCTGCGCGACGGCGGCGGCGCCGATCGGCTTCGCCTCGACGAGGACGGCATGCTGAAACTCGGCCGAGAACGCGAGGTCGCGGTCGCCGGTCAGGTGCGTTAGCGCTGCGACGTCGCTCGCGAGGAGCTTCGTCGGCCCGAGCAGGCAGACCGTGCTCGCGGGCAGGGTCGCGCCGACGTCGAGCGACGGGCTCAGGTCGTTCCCTGCGAGGACCGGTGCATCGCAGAGTGAGTGGTCGCGTGTCCAGAGCCAGGTGCAGGCCGCCTTCGGCTTGTCGGGGTCGTTGCCCGCGGGGTTGAACGCGGCCCAGCCCCAGGTCCAGACGCTCGCGAGGCTCAACTCAGCCGAGACCTGCTTCACCGCGAGGCTCTCCCACTTGACGACGTCGAGCCACTTGGTGAGCGGCTGCAGCCCTTCGCGACCCCCAGCCTTGGGCGTCGAACTGAAGGTCAGCATCACGCCGAGGCGGTTGGTCGGGATCCCGATCTCGATCAGGCTCTCCATGCGGCTGCGCAACGTCGCCCGCAACCGGCGGCTGCCGTTGACGGCTCCCTGCGCGGCAACGGACGGGCCTGAGAAGTAGACCTCCGAGACGAGGTCGGAGACCTCCGCGGCCTGGCGCCACCACGCGTCGGCAACCTCGTCGTGGGTGTACGGGTTGCTCGAGAGGAGGAGGAACGGGCGCGCGCCGCGGTCGGCGAGCCGCTGCAGGTACGCGAGCACGTTGGCGCGGTATTGCGCCGTCGTCGCCGTCCACGGCGTCGGCGTCTGCGCGCCGAAGAGCTCGTTCTCGGCGATCAGCGGGTGGTCGCAGCCGGACGAGGCGACCGCAGCGTCGAAGAGCTTGTCCGCGCGCGCCTGGATCGTCGCCGGGTCGGTCGGCTTCGACGGCGTGCCGACGCGGTTGTTGAGGTAGAGGTCGAAGTACACGGTCTGCGCGCCTTTCGCACGCAGCTGCGGCGGGATGATCAGCCCGGACGCGGCGCCGACGACACCCGGCCGTGCGAAGACGGTCGACCAGAACGGCACCCCGCCGTCGGCGTAGTCGACCCAGAGCGGCTGCACCAGCGGCAGCCCACACGGGAGCGGCAGCGGTGCAGACGTTGGGGCAGTGGGCGAGCCCCCGCGCGCGATCCCGCCACTCACGGCGAGCACGGCAAAGCCGAGAACGAGCGCGCGTCTCACGCAGACGTTGTAGCCGACGAAAGACGAGGGCCCGGCGTGTGCCAGGCCCTCGGGCAGTTCGGGTCAGCCTCTCAGAGGCTCAGGTCGGTTCGGCTCAGTCGTCGATCGGGCTGTCGACCTCGGGGATCTCCGTTGCCTCGCCGGCCTCGTGTGTCGTAGCCTCGTCTGCGCCCGGCTCGCCGCCGAACGAGATGTCGAGGTTGTCGAAGTCGATCGAGCCGCCGTCCTGACCGATCTCCTCGAGCGCCGCGAGCAGGGTGTCCCGCTCGTACGCCTCGCGCACGATCGGCTCGCTCGGCGAGATCTCGATCTGCCGGTAGCGCTTCAGGCCCGTGGCCGCCGGGATCAGCTTCCCGATGATCACGTTCTCCTTCAGCCCGAGCAGGCGGTCGATCTTGCCTTCGATCGATGCGTCGGTCAGCACCTTCGTCGTCTCCTGGAAGGAGGCGGCCGACAGGAACGACTCGGTTGCGAGCGATGCCTTGGTGATCCCGAGGATCAGCGGCTCGAAGGTCGCCTTCTCACCCTTCGCCTTCACCTTCGCGTTCTCACGCTCGAACACGGCCTTGTCGGCAAGCTGGCCGGGCAGCAGGTCGGTGTCGCCGTTCGACTCCACGCGGACCTTCTTCAGCATCTGGCGAACGATCAGCTCGATGTGCTTGTCGTGGATCTCCACACCCTGGCTCTTGTAGACCTTCTGCACCTCACCGACGAGGTACAGCTCGGTCTCCGTCGAGCCCCTGAGCGCGAGCTTCTCGGCCGGGTTCTGCGAGCCCTCGTTGAGCGGGTCGCCCGGCTCCAGAACCTGGCCGTTCGTGACGAGCAGGCGCGTGCGCCGCGGGAGCTGGTACTCGACCGGCTCGGCGAGCTCGCCCTCCGGCCCGACCTCGGTCGGGTGGATGGAGATCTTCGGGCCCCGCTCGGTCAGCTCGATCTCGACACGCCCGCCGAGCTCGACCAGGACGGCCGCGCCCTTCGGGTTCCGCGCCTCGAAGATCTCGACGACACGCGGCAGGCCGTGCGTGATGTCCGCGCCGGCGACTCCGCCGGTGTGGAACGTCCGCATCGTCAGCTGGGTGCCCGGCTCGCCGATCGACTGTGCCGCGATGATCCCCACGGCGTCGCCGATCTCGCACATCTCGCCCGTCGCCGGGAAGATGCCGTAACAGGTCTTGCACACACCGGTGACCGCGCGGCACTTGAGCACCGAGCGAACCGGCAGCGTGATCTCTGTACCGAGCTCGGCCTCGATCTCCTCGAGCCGCTCGAGCGTCACCGTCTCGCCGCGCTGGGCGACGAGGTGCTTGCCCGGCTTGCCCGATGCGAGCGGCTTGTGCACGTCCTCCGAGATCACACGGCCGAGGAGCAACTTGTTGAAGCCCTCCTGGGTGCGCAGCGGGAGGTCGATGTGATCCGACGTGTCGCAGTCGTCCTCGCGAACGATCACGTCCTGCGAGACGTCGACCAGGCGACGCGTCAGATAGCCCGAGTCGGCGGTGCGCAGAGCGGTGTCCGCGAGGCCCTTGCGGGCGCCGTGGGTGGAGATGAAGTACTCGAGCACCGAGAGGCCTTCCATGAAGTTGGCCTTGATCGGGCGCTCGATGATCTCGCCCTTCGGGTTCGCCATCAGTCCGCGCATACCGGCGAGCTGACGGATCTGCTTCATCGATCCGCGGGCGCCGGAGTTCGCCATCATGAACACAGGGTTGAGCTCGTCGAAGTGCTCTTCCATCGCTGCCGCGACCTCGTCGGTCGCCTCGGTCCAGATGTTGACGATCGTCTCGTGACGCTCGTCTTCGGTGATCAGGCCGGTGTCGTACTGGCCGTGCACCTCTTCGACGCGCTTCTCGTAGCCGGCAAGGATCTTCTCCTTGTCCGGCGGGATGACGATGTC
>JBBQQI010000067.1:0-14238 GCA_038216085.1 Gaiellales bacterium
GCGACATACATCGTCAGCGTGCGCACCTCGGTGTCCGCCGGGACGTCGAACGAGAAGCCTTTGTTGATCGTCGAGACGCCTGTGCCGCACGGGCATGGGGATCCGCCGCCGTTGTGCTGGATCCCTCCCGCGACGTTGGTCGCCGAGGTCGGGCTTGCGCCGTCGCTCCAGTTGAACAGGAACGGCGGCCCCGGGAACTGGCCGAGGCCGCGCAACGGCGCGCTCGGAGCCGGATCGATGTTCGTCAGCGCGCTGATCGCCGTCCCGCCGGTCTTCCGCACATCCGGGGCGAGTGACGTGCTCGTGCCGCCGCCGGCGTAGCCCCAGATCGCCCAGTCCTGGCTGCCGGCAGCTGTCAGGTCGACCGACGTTGGAGCTCCGATCGGATCGGGGCTCGGCACGATCGTCCCGGAGAGGCTGCCGCCGTTGCTCACGGTGACGCCGTTGCCGACGGTTGTGGCGTGGCCGGCCGCGTCGTGTGCGACCGCATAGATCGTCCCGCCGAGCGGGGCCGTGTTCGCGACCTGGGTGCTGTCGAATGTGGCCTCATAGGGCGGGGTCGTGTCCGTGCCGAGCTCGACGTACGGAGGCGCCCCGCCGAAGTAGCGGAAGTCGACCGCGGTCACGCCGACGTTGTCCGAGGCGGTCGCGGCAACAGCGACCGTACCGCGCAACACAGATCCGGCGGCGGGCTGGGTGACGGTCGCGCTCGGCGGCACGACGTCGCCCGTCGCCAGTGTCAGGTCGGCCCACGTCGTGCTCGGGGCGAACACATTCGGCCCCGGAGCGTCGTAGAAGACCCCCGGCGCCGTCCCGGGCTCGTACTGAAAGTCGACGCCGAGCGTCTGCCCAGCACTCGCGCAGACGTCGTGAGCGGTGTCGGCCGAGCAGAGCGGATGCTTGAGCTCGAAGGTGACAGCGCCGGAGGAGCTCGTCCCGGTCGCCACCGTCTCGTTCGTTCCCCCGCCGCTGAAATCGTTGTAGTGGCTCGCTCCACCCGTCCCGGTCGGGCTATAGAAGAAGTCCTGTCCAGCCTGGCCCACGAAGTCGAGCCAGACGTCGTCCCCTGCGTTCTTGACGCCGTCATGGTTGTTGTCGAAGAACACGGAGAGCGACGGCGACGTCCCGGGGGCGAGGTCCTGGAGGACCACGCCAACGTAGAGGTCGGTGGCGGTGTGCTCGAACCGCACCGTCGCCGGGATGTTTGCAAACGTCAGGCTGTATGACGGCGCGTCGGCCCACTCCGCAGCGCTGATCGACCCGTCGAGCGTCGGCGCAGTCGTCGTCGGGCCGGATGAATACGCCGGACCGCCGGCTGCCCACGCGACCCCGGGCAGCGCAAGCGCAGCCAATGCAACGGCACTCGTGATCACCCGCCGCAGCGGATAGGTCATGTCACTCCCCCAACCGATCCTGAGCTGAGTGACGCTATAAGGCCGCGCTAGGACTTTCAAGAGCACGAGCCACCTCAATGCCGGCTGGATCCGACTGCGACAAGCCGCGCCGGGCTCATTCTCGGCCTGGCAATGCTCTAGTGGTGGGACTCGAGCTCGCGCACGCGAGCAGCCATCGCCTCGAGCAGCGGCCAGGCGATCGTCGCGTTCTCCTCGACCAGCGGGCGGAACTGCCAGGGCGTGAGCCCCCAGCTGCGGCCGTCGCTCGTCGCCTTGATCGTCGCCGTGCGGCGGCCGCTATCGATCAGGGCGATCTCGCCGAAGTAGTCGCCCGGTCCAAGCGTGCGCCGCGTCTCACCCTCGACGGTCACGACTGCGTCGCCTGACTCGATCACGAAGAACCCGGCCGCGCCCTGCCCTTCGGCGGTCAGCTCCTGGCCTTCCTTGTACGTGCGCTCGGTGAAGTTTGCGGCGAGCCTCGTCAGCTCCTTGTCGGAGAGCTTCGCGAACAGGGGGACGCGCTTGAGGAGCTCGACGGGGGCGGCCATGGCGGCCATCCTAAACCAGCGGCCGCTTGCGTGCAGCGAGTTTGATGCTCAGGAGAGATCGAGCTCGAGCTGCTCACGCGCGAGCTGCAGCGTGTCGCTGCCCGACAGCTCGCGAACCGTGCGTTCCATCTGCTCGAGCTGGTCGTCCCCGTGCGACGGGTCGTGGTGGTGGAGCAACGTGCGCCGGGGCTCTGCAGCTCGCACGAAGCGCGCGACGTCCGTCTGCGAGCTGTGCCCCCAACCGACCCGTGTCAGGTACTCCTCGTCCGTGTACTGCGCGTCGTGGATCAGCAGGTCGACGCCCGCAGCGAGGCTGAGTCCCGACTCAGGCTCGAGCCCCGGCTCGTTGTCAGGGATGAAGGCGAGCGACGCGTGTTCGTCGTCGAGGCGGTAGCCGACCGTCGGGCCTGGGTGCTGGACGGGCGACGAGGTGACGCGGACAGCGTCGATCGTGAATGAGTCCTGCCACAGCTCGACGAACTCGATTCGCGCCGGGATCTTTTCGAAGGGTAACGGGAAGAACGGTGGGGACAGGTAGCCGGCGATGCGCTCCTCGAGCGAGCCGCCGTCAGGTCTCGGGCCGTGAATCCGAATGGTCGCTTCGGGGTCGAACAGCGGCCCGAAGAAGCCGAGGCCCTCGACGTGATCGAGGTGGAGGTGCGTCAGGAGCAGGTCGACCGACCGCACCCGCTCGCCGACGAGCCGGTCTCCGAGCAGCCTGATCCCGGTGCCCGCATCGAGGACGACGACCGCGCCGGAGGCCGCACGGATCTCGACGCAGGACGTGTTGCCGCCGTAACGGACGGTCGCGAGGCCGGGCGTCGCGAGGGAGCCTCGACAGCCCCAGATCGTCGCCTTCATCGCCCTGAACCCTACGGATGCCGGCTACGCCGCGCCGAGGCGCGCGAGCGCGACGGCGTCAGCGGACGTGCGCGAACGCGAGTTTCCGATGACGGCGTCGAGAAACACCTGTCGTTCGAGCGACCACAGCTCGGCGTCGGAGGCGGCGCGCACCGTCGCCGTTCGCGGCACGTCGTGCAGGAGTGCGATCTCGCCGAGGTAGGCGGGTGCCGCTTCAAGCTTGGGCCCGGCCGGCAGGTCGATCTCGACGCTGCCGGCGGCGAGCACGTAGAAGCGGTCGCCGGCCTGGCCGCGAACGAACAGTGTCTCCCCGGCGGGCACCCGGACGGGCTGCAGGTTGGAGGCGAGCCGCTCGCGCGTCGCCAGCGGCAGCATCGCGAGAAAGGGCACGGAGGCGATGGCGGCAAGCTGGTCCTCGGGCACGGTCGCGCCTCCGTCGATCAGCGCGAGGCGGCGCCAGCGCAGCACGGCGACGACCGGCAGGAACGAGCCGACGACGAGCAGTGCGCCGCGCGCCCCCAGCGAGGCGACGAGCGCGGGAGCGATCAGCGCACCCAACGCGAGGCCCCCGACGATCACGCTCTCGAGCACGCCGAAGACGCGGGCCGCCGCCGCGCGGGGAGCGCTGCGCTGGAGGAGCGTCATCGCAGAGATGTCGACGAGCGTGTTCCCGATGCCGACGACGGCGAGCGCCGCCATCGCGATCGCAAGCGTCGGGACGGCCCCGACGAGGGCGAGTGGAGCCCCCCAGAGCACGATGCCCAACGAGAGATCTGCGGCGAGCCGCTTCCGTGCAACGAGCGCGAGCGCGACCGCTGCGCCGGCGATCGAGCCGACGCCGCTCGCCGCCTCGAGCAGACCGACACCTGCGTTCCCGATCGACAGCAGATCGAGGGCGATCACGATCACGAGCACGCCAAGTGCGCCGGCGACGAGGCACTGGGCGCCGTACAGCCCGATCAGAAGCCGAAGTCTCGGCTCTGCCCGGATTGCGCGCAGGCCGCCCATCAGCCCGGTGTAGCCCTCGCCCTCGTCGGTCGCGTCCGGCGCGGGCGGCAGCGCGGGGGCGTGCACGCGCGCGACGCAGGTTGCGCTCCACGCGAAGGCCAGCGCGACGAGCACGAAGACGGTGCCGGTGCTGCTGACGGCGAGCAGGAGCGCCGCCAGAGCCGGGCCGACGAACGAGCCGACGCTGTCGAACGTGCTCGAGGCGACGTTCGCGGCCGCCAGCTCCTCGGGCGAGCGAGCGAGCGTCGGGAGCAACGCCGATTCTGCGGGCCGGAAAACCGTGCCGAAGATCGTCGAGACAACGGCGAGGCCGTAGACGGCGAGCGGCAGGTCGAGCGAGACGGCGACCGCGGCGCAAGCGACGGCGGTTGCACGACCGAGATCCGAGGCGAGCATCACCCGCTCCCGCGGGTACCTGTCGGCGATCGACGCTGCGAGGGGCGCGATCACTGCCGCGACGCCCAGACGGATCGACATGAAGACGCCGACGGCCGTGGCGCCACCGTGGTGATAGGCGTAGACCGAGACGGCGATCGAGTAGGCATAGGTTCCCACCGAGGCTCCGGCGTAGGCGAGCTGCACCCAGCGGAGCGCCGGGTTCGCGAAGACCCCCCGCAGCGCCGAGGTCGACTCTTCCAACCGCTCACGGAGCATTCCCAAGGCGCACGAGGATCGCACCGTTTGACGCGGGAGGGAAGGGCAAGGGATGATTCACCGGGCCGATGGAAGATTTCGGGGCGCTCGGCCGTCTGGTTTGATGTCAGCCGCGAACGATGCGGACTAGGAATTCAAGGAGGCTCTCAGATGTCGGAAGATCGCGAGAAGCGCGCACGTCGCACCAACGACGACGACGCCACCGCCACAGGGGACGATGTCGCCGCGCACGTCAAGGCACGGGACGCCAAGGACGAGCCCGACGAGGTCAAGGCGCACGTGAAGCACCGCGACATGTCAGGCGACAACGGAGAGGGCGACGACGAGGTCGAGGCGCACGTGAAGCACCGCGACTAGAGGGGCGCTGCTGACGAATGACAAAAGGGGGCCCTGACGGGCCCCCTTTTGTCTAGTCAACATCTAGTCCAGCACGAGCGTCAGCTGCTCGAGCAGGGCCAGCCCGGCAGCGCGGCGGGGGCCTTCCAGCCGCTCGAGCGCGCCGGCGAGGCGCGCGACGACCTCGGCGCCCGGATCCGCAGCGAGCGCCGCTCGTGCCCGCCGGGCGGAGGCAAGGAGGTCGAGCGCGATCGCGGCCTGGCTCGCGAACAGCCCGAGGAGCTCCATCTCCTGCAGTGAGAAGCGCGATCGCTGCGGGCGGTCGAGCACCTGCAAGACGCCGAGCGAGCGTTCGTCGGCAAGCAAGGGCACGGCCATGATCCCTTTCGGCACGTAGCCCGTCCGCTCGGCAACATCGCGTGCGAAGCGCGGATCGCTCGACACGTCCTCGAGCACGAGGGGCGTCTGCGACGAGAGCACCCAGCCTGCGATTCCGGTCGAGGATGCGAGGCGTGTCCCGACGAGGCCCTGCTCGGACTCTCCGGCGACAGCCGCGAAGACGAGCTCGTCGGTCTCTTCGTCGAGCAGCATGATCGACGAAGCCTTTGCACCGAAGATCGCGCGCGCGACCTCCACCACCGATCGGAGGAGCCGTGCGAAGTCATCCTCGGCAGCCAGCACACCGGCGGCCACCGCAGCGTGGAGCCGGTCTTCGTCCGGGGTCATGTTGTCGCGCCTCCCACGTTCGTCGAGATCAGATACAGAACGGTCTTCAGCTGGAACGGTGTCAATTGCGGATGCTTGCCGAGAATCAGCGCGGCGATCGCGGAGATGCAGGGGGTCGCGAAGCTGTTGCCGGTCGCTCGAATGGTTCCGCCTCCGGTCCAGCCGAGCTCGACATCCACGCCGCGCGCGAAGAACTCGACGGGCGGGTCGGGGTTCGCGTAGAAGACGAACGGGTCTGCTTCTTCGTGGCTGCCGACGGAGATCACCGAAGAGAACCGCCACGGGAATGACTCGACCGGCATGTTGTGGGCCGAGGCGACGAGGACGGTCCGTTGGAAGTACGCGAGGTCTGCCAGTTCGTGGAGCTCGTCGCCAAACTTTCTCTTGGTCGTCGACAGGCTCATGTTGACGACCTCGTATCCCTGCTCCACCGCGTAGCGGAGGCCGGCGAGCAGCGTCCGGCCCGTGCCGGAGAAGCCGGCGCCGAGCACGCGCACCGAGTGGATCTCGGCCTCGGGCGCGAGCTCGCGGACGACGCTTGCACAGGCCGTTCCGTGCCCGCACAGATCGCCCTCTGTGTCGGCGGACGCGATCGGCTCTCCGTCCTCGGAAACCGTGATCACGACGGAGCTCGCCACCTCGCCGACGCGGGGATGGGCGGCCTCGATGCCGCTGTCGAGGATGCAGACGCGTACCCCTGCGCCGGTCGACCCGCCGAGCGCCCACTCCCGGTCGACGCGCGCGGGCAGCGGGTTTGCGATTTCGATCTGGCCCGCAGCCTGCCGGGACAGCGACCACGCCGGCAGCTCCTCGAGATCGTCTTCCGCGATCGGCTCCGGCTCGGACACCGGCCCAGGCTATGCGGGTTCGGGGGGCTTCACAACGTGTCCGAGGCCGCGGATGCCACCTGTGCGGCGGCGCGTGCCCGGCGGGCGTGAGGATCGTCGGGGCCGGCGGCCAGGTTGACGTCGACGAGATGGGAGGCGCTGCGCGCCGCAGCCGTCGCCAGCCAGGACGCCGAGCGTGCGTCCGGGCCCAGGTCGTCACCGGCTCTGGGCGCGAGGTCGGCGGCCAGCACCGCGACGTCGGCGCAGGCCTCGGCCACGTCCGCGGGGACGGCGGCCGCGTGCTCGAGCAGGCGGCCGAGCCGGAAGTCGCGCCCTTCGTTCCCGCCCTCTCCGGCCGCTGCGAGCGCGGCGCGCGCAGACTCGAGCGCTGCTGCGTCCATACGCGCCAGCTTGGTCAGGCGCCTCGCCAGCGAGCCTGCCTGCGCCGCGTCGCCTGCTGAACCGATCGATCGAGCGACTTTGCCTGCGACCGCCGCGGCGATCGCACCGACGAGTGCGGCGGCCGATCCGCCCGAGGCTGGATTGGCCGGCGCGGCCAGCGTCTCGAGTGCGTGTGCGACCCCGAACTCCGACATTCGTCGAGTCAGGCCCGCCTCAGCCGCTCCCGGGCGAGCTCGAGCAGGTGCGGGCTCGCCTCGATGCCCGACTCCGTCAGAGCTGCTTCGAGATCCCCGATCAGGCGAGCTCGCAGCTCGGCGTCGTGCTCGGCCTGCGCGAGGAGCACGTCCAGCCCTTGGCGGTGGCCGGGCAGTGCCTGTGCAGCTGCGACCCAGCCCTCAGGTGGCGGCGGCAGCGCTGCGAGCAGCTCGGCCAGGTGCTCTATGTCATACCTCTTCATGTCATAGCTCGTCATGTCATGGCTCGTCATTCAGATCACCTGTCAGCTAGACGTTGCGGGGGCTCGGTTTCTTCCATTGCCGACTTCAGCCGCTCGAGGCAGCGAGAGATGCGGCTCGCGATCGTCCCGGCGGGCAGGTCGAGCGCGTCGCCGATCGCGCGATAGCTCTGGTCGCGGGAGAAGAAGCGGTCGAGGATCTCCTGGCACGTCTCGGGCAGGGTCGCGAGCGCGCCTCTCACCGTCAGCGCCTCCTCGACGAGCTCGAGGACGTGGTCGACATCGGCGAGCTCGACCTCCTCGGCCGGCTGTTGCCGGGCCGCTGAGCGCAGACGATCGATGCAGGTCGTCCTGGTCATCTGGGCAAGCCAGGGACGTAGCGACGAGTCGTCCCGGAGCCGGTCGAGTTGCTCGTACACCTTCGCGAAGACCTCCTGGAACACGTCCTCCGCGTCCTGCGGCGCCAGCCGAAACCCCTGAACGCAGATCGCATACACGTAGCGGGAGTAACGCTCGACCAGCTCGTTCCAGGCGTCGCCGTCGTGGCTTCGACAGCGCGCGACAACCTCTGCGTCGGTCAGTGCGCGCAACGCGAGCGTCTCGTTCGCGTGCGGGCGAGAAGCATCACGCGAGTCTTACAGAGTGTCCACGGGAGCGGAAGGACGCACGACGCTGCGGCACGTTCTATGATCGCGCAATGCGCCTCCGCAAGAACGCGAAACTCGAGCTGATCAAATCGGTTCCGCTCTTCGCCCAATGCACGAAGAAGGAGCTCGAGGCGCTCGCCGCTCTCGCCGACGAGATCGACGTCCCGGAGGGACGCGAACTGGCGACTCAGGGCGCAGCGGGCCGCGAGTTCGTGATCCTCGTCGACGGTTCGGCGGATGTCCGGAAGAACGGCCGGCGCATCAACGAGCTCGGCGCGAGCGACTTCTTCGGCGAGATCGCCCTCCTGACGAGTGGGCCCCGAACGGCCAGCGTCACGACCACGTCCCCGTCGACGCTCCTCGTCCTGACCGATCGCGCGTTCAGGCAGCTGACGGACACGGTTCCCTCGGTCAAGGACAAGGTCGTGCAGGCCCTTGCAGAGCGCCTGGCGCGGGACTCGATCTAGAAGCTTGACCGATGAGTCTCCGGACGCGCGGCGGTCTAGGAGTGCATGCAGCTAGCTCGTCAGGTTGCCTCGCCCGGCACCTTCGAGGCCGCCGAGGCCGTGTTCGAGCAGGTCGTACGCCCGCTCCAGGTCGGCGCGCAACCGCCTGACCGCTGCCGGGCCGTGCTTGCCAGCGAGCGCCTGCTTGCGAGCGCTCCGGAAGACCTGCCGGTGGACGCTGATCAGCAGGCCTGCGGCGATGCGCGCGTCGCGCTCGTCGACGGCGAGCGCGTCCTGGATCGCGGCGGCGAGCACTTGCGCGAACCGGGCCATCACCTCCAGCTCTTTGGCCTGCAGCGCGGGGGATTCCTCGAGGATCCGCGCGAAGGTCGCAAAGGCGGGGCTGCACAGCCGTGGGCATTCTCCGACCTGGAGGCGGCGGAGTGCTGCCAGGATCGACTCGCCCGGCTCGCGCCCGCTGATCGCGGCGACCAGCGCCGCCTCGCGCTTCGGGAGCTCGTCGAAGAAGAGGTCTTCCTTCGTTGCGAAGTAGTTGAAGACCGTCTTCTCCGACACACCGGCGGCCGCCGCGACTTCTGCGACGGTGACGCGGTCGAAGCCGCGCGTGACGAACAACCGCATTGCCTCGTCCGCGATCTGCTGCCGGGTGTGCAGCTTCTTGAACTCCCGCAGTCCCACGACGCTCTCAGTGTAACCCAGATTGTTACAGTTGCAGAAGAATTGCTGCGTCTGTAAGTTTCCCTGATCAGCTTTCGCCGGAAGGAGATTCTCGTGCTCGCCCGCCTCGCCCATTTCGTTGCTCGCCATCGTTGGCCCGTGATCGCAGTCTGGGTCGTGCTCACCCTCTTCGGCGGCTTCGCCGCCGGCCGCGTCTCGAAGCGCTGGTACCAGAGCTTCTCGATCCCCGGCAAGTCCGCGTATGAGGCGAACCAGCGCGCCCTGAAGGCGTTCGGCGTCGGCGTTCGGCCGCCGACGGTCGTCGTCTACCACACGAGTGGCGACGCGACGAAGAGCGCCGCGATCGAGGCCTCGATGGCACGCGCCACGAAGGCGAACCCGGGCTCGCTGACGAGCTCGTACTTCACGACGAAGCACAACCTGGGGTACGTCTCGCAGGACCGGCACACCACCTTCCAGGAGATCTATCCGTCGGGGATCGCGAAGTTCGACGCTAAGAGCGGCGCGGGTCACACACGCGCCGCCGCGGCGTCCGGGCTGTCGTCCGGGACGACGGTGGAGGTGACGGGCCACGATCCCCTCGAGGAAGCCAGCACGCACGGCTCGAGTGGTGGCCCAAGCGTGCTGCTCGAAGGCGTGATCGGCGGTCTCGGCGCGCTCGTGATCCTGATGTTCGTCTTCGGAACGCTGCCGGCGGTGCTGATGCCCATCGCCGTCGCGATCGCTGCGATTCTGAACACGTTCACGCTGATCTGGGGCCTGACCTACATCACCAACGTCTCGATCATCGTGCAGTTCCTGATCGCGCTCGTCGGCCTCGGCGTCGCGATCGACTACGCCCTGCTGATGATCTTCCGTTTCCGCGACGAGCTGCGGGAGGGCGAGGACGTCGAGACCGCCCTCGTCGAGACGATGACGCATGCCGGCCGCTCCGTGATCGTCTCCGGCTCGACGGTGGCGGTCGGCCTGCTGTCGCTCGTCATCCTGCCGCTGCCGTTCATTCGTTCGATGGGCATCGGAGGCATGCTGATCCCCGCGGTCTCCGTGATCGCGGCGATCACGCTGCTGCCCGCACTCCTCGCCGTGCTCGGCGAGCGCATCAACAGCGTGCGTGTGATGCCGAAGCGCCTCGTCGACCGCGGGCACCCCGAAGACGGATTGTGGGGCCGCTGGGCGAGGCTCGTGATCCGGCGGCCCGTGCCCGTCGCAGCGGTCGGGATCGTGATCGTGGCAGTGCTCGCGGGCATCGGCACGCAGCTGAACCCGAACGAGTCGCAGCTGAAGAACTTCCCCGGCACGGGGAGCGCGATCGCGGGCCGCCAGATGCTCGCAGACGCCGGCATCAGCGCCGGTGTGATGAAGCCGTTCGACGTGCTCGTCGAGCACGGCGGCAACGCGGACGCGATCGTTGCGAAGGTCGCAAGGGTCGACGGCGTGACGAGCGCCGCAGCGCCCGCCGGCTGGCAGCGTGGGTCGGACTCGATCGTCGAGGCGTTCCCGAACACCGACGGCGCGGCCCCTGGCATCCAGACCATCGTCAACCGAGTCAACGAGTCGCTCGCGGGGACCAACGGGACGCTCGGCGGCGTCACTGCGGCCGACCGCGATTTCGTGCACGCGGTCTACGGGAACTTCCCCTACGTGCTCGCGTTCGTGCTGATCCTGACGCTGATCCTGCTCGCGCGCGCATTCCGTTCGATCGTGCTGCCGATCAAGGCCGCGATCCTGAACCTCGTCTCACTCGGAGCCGCGTTCGGGATCGTCGTCTTCGTCTTCCAGGAGGGCCACGGGTCCTCGCTCTGGAACATCACGGCGACACAGTCGATCACCGCGTGGATCCCGTTGATGATCTTCGCGTTCCTGTTCGGTCTCTCGATGGACTATGAGGTCTTCATGCTCACCCGCATGCGCGAGGCCTACGACGAGACCGGCTCCACCGACAAGGCAATCGAGCTCGGCCTCGCCCGCACGGGCAAGCTCGTGACGAGCGCCGCGCTGATCCTGATGTTCGCGTTCCTCGTGCTCTCCTCGAGCCCCGGCTTCGAGATCAAGGAGTTCGCGATCGGTCTCGCGGCGGGCATCATCTTCGACGCGACGGTGATTCGCGCTCTGCTCGTCCCGTCGCTGATGCGCCTGCTCGGGCCGGCGAACTGGTGGATGCCGAACTGGACGCGCGTCGCGCTCTTCCTCCCACAGCGGGAGCCGCGCCCGGAGGTCGTCGCAACCGAGAAGTCGTAGCGGGCGATACTTAGCGGGTGAGCGCGAACAGCGGCGTCAGCCTCGAGGAGCTACAGCTCGCCGCGCGGAACCACGGCATGCCGTTGGAGCTGCTCCGCGAGGATGTGACGCCGGTCGGGCTCCACTACCTGCTGATCCACTACGACATTCCGCAGGTGGAGCCCGGCGCGTGGCGCCTCGTGGTCGACGGCTGCGTTGCCGGCGAGCTCTCGCTCGGTCTCGACGAGCTGCGCGCGCTCCCGTCGCATGAGGTCGTCGCGACGATGGAGTGCGCGGGCAACGGCCGCGCGCGGCTCGAGCCGAAGCCGGTCAGCCAGCCGTGGCTGCTCGAGGCCCTCGGCACCGGCCGCTGGCGCGGCGTCCGTCTCCGCCATCTGCTCGAGCAGGCGGGTGTCGAGCGAAGCGCGGTGGAGGTGCTCTTCACCGGGCTCGACCGCGGGATCGAGAACGGTGAGGAGCAGCTCTTTCAGCGCAGCCTCTCGCTCGCGGATGCGTCTCAGCCGGACGTGCTCTTGGCGTACGAGCTGAACGGCGTGCCGCTCCCGCCCCAGCACGGCTTTCCGCTTCGCCTGCTCGTGCCCGGTTGGTACGGCATGACGAACGTGAAGTGGCTCGCGCGCATCACGCTGCTCGCCGCTCCGTTCACCGGGTATCAGCAGGCGCGCGGCTACCGTCTGCGCCAGACCGACGAGGAGGCGGGTGAGCCGTTATCGCGGATCTTCCCGCGTGCGCTGATGGTGCCGCCCGGCATCCCGGAGTTCATGACGCGCGAGCGAACGCTGCCGCCCGGCCGGTGCACGATCGAGGGCCGCGCATGGTCCGGTCTCGCCCCCGTTGCCGCGGTCGAGGTCAGCACGAATGACGGCACGACCTGGGACGAGGCGCGGCTCGACCCGCCGGACCTTGGCCGCTGGGCGTGGCGGCGTTGGAGCTACGACTGGGACGCTGCACGGCCCGGGCAATACGTGCTCTCGTGCCGTGCGCGCGACGAGGCAGGCAACGAACAGCCGGCCGGGCAGCGCTGGAACGTCGGTGGCTATGCGAACAACGAGCCGCAGCGGGTCATCGTGACGGTCGGCTAGTCGATGAGCTTGCGCGTCATGGCGTGAATTGCGACGCGCCACACGATCAGCCCGAACAGCGCGAGGGCGCCAACCCGCCCGATGTCCCAGGCCTGAAAGCCGAATGCCGCGTGACGAACGAGCTCGACACAGTGGTGGAGGGGATTGAAGTTCGCGAGGAACTGAGCCCAGCCGGGGAGGTTGCTGATCGGGAAGAACGTGCCGGCAACAAGAAAGAGCGGTGTCAGCACCGCGCTGACGACGTAGTTGAAGTTCTCGATCGACTTTGCGAAGCCCGAGATCATGATCCCGAAGCACGCCCAGCCGAACCCGGAGATCCAGGCGATGAACGGCACGGCGAGCATCCCCCAGGAGGGGTTGAGGCCGAAGGCGATCGCGACGAGCAGTGGGACACAGCCGTAGACGCCGGCCCGCGCAGCGATCCAGAGCGCCTCCGCGGTCACGAGCTCTTCCGTGTCGACCGGCGCCGCAAGGATCGCGTCGTACGTGCGCTGGAACTGATACTTGACGAACGTCCCGAACATCGCCGGGAAAGCGCTCGAGAACAGCACCGCCGTCGCGACGGTGCCCGTCCCGACGAACTCGACATATGGGCGCCCCTGGATCTTGCTCACGAGCGAGCCGAAGCCGAAGCCGAACGCGAGCAAGTAGATCGTCGGCTCGACGGTCGAGGAGAACGTCGACGACCGCCAGTACGAGGAGAAATTCACGACCTCGCGCACGAGCACGCCGGTCAGAGCTGGACGCTCGAGCCGCCGGAGGCGGCGAGTTGCCGGCTCGATGGTTGCAGCCATCAGGCGATCTCCTCCCCGGTTAGCAATACGAAGACGTCCTCGAGATTCGCCGGCCGCCGCTCGCCGCTGATCGAGAGCCCGTTGGCTCCGTCGACGCCGAGGATCGAGATGCTCGTGCCGGTCCGTCTCGTTCGCAGCGCGGCCTCACCGGCCTGCGACTCCACCTCGGCCAGGCGGTCAGGCGAGCCGTAGACCTCGAGCACCTGGCTACCCGCATGCTCCGCGATGAGCTCGGCGGGCGGCCCGGCTGCGACCGCTTTGCCGTGCGACATGATCAGCACGGTGTCCGCGAGGCGCTCGGCCTCCTCGATGTAGTGGGTCGACATGAGGATCGTCGTGCCCTCCGAGCGAAGCGCGTCGATCAAGGCCCAGAGCTCCTGGCGCACCTGGGGATCGAGCCCGACGGTCGGTTCGTCAAGGAGCACGACGCGTGGCCGATGGACGAGCGCTCGCGCGATCAGCAGGCGGCGGCGCATGCCCCCTGAGAGCTTGTCGACGCGAGAGTCGCGCCGGTCGGTCAGCTTCGCCATCACGAGCGCTCGCTCGATCGCCTCGCGTCGCTCATTGCGCTGGATCCGGTACAGGTGCGAGAACACGAGCAGGTTCTGTTCAACCGTGAGCGTGGTGTCGAGGTTGTCGAGCTGCGGCACGACGCCGCATTGCGCGCGTGCCATCTTGGATTGATCGGGTAGCCGGAATCCCAGCACTTCGATCTCGCCCTCGTCGGCGATCGACTGAGCCGTGAGCAGCCGCATCGTCGTCGACTTCCCGGCGCCGTTCGGGCCCAGCAGGCCCACACAGGTTCCTGTCGGAACGTCGAGGTCCAGACCGTCGACCGCTGTGATTCCGCCGTAGCGCTTGACGGCGCCCCGCAGCCTGATCGCGACCTCTGTCGAGCTCCTGTTCGGCCGTGATTCATCCATGACGGTACGCATCCATCATTGCTATGAAAGCCGCCGAGGGACGAATTCATCGGTGGCGAGCTCGTGGGGCGCCGATCGTACGGCGCGAACGTCTAGCGGTTACGCCGCGCGCTCGAGGTCTCCGTCTGCCTCGACCGCCTCGCGGAGAATCTCGTTGATCTCATTCTCCGAACGGCCGGCTCGCACTGCGGTCTCCACC